>DASYKK010000537.1:0-5143 GCA_035995565.1 Candidatus Angelobacter sp. | reverse complement strand
GAAGTGCGGCCTTTGTTACCCGAGCCATTAGCAGCCAGGAATGCCGGAGAGAGCAAACGACTTTACCTGCAAGCTGCTACGCTTTTTGCGGGCATTGCAATCCTTCTCTATTCGTCCTTCTTTACCAACCCCAGAGGCGTTCTGGATTCAGTGCTGACATTTACATACTGGACCAAGACAGGCCATTCTGGAATCTATAACCGGGAGTGGTCAACCTACCTTTCATGGATGTGGCAAGAAGAGGCGCCGATTCTCCTGCTGGGAGGGCTTGGAACCGTGCTCGCGCTTTTGCGCGCGCGCAGCTACTTCATTGTGTTCTGCGCTTTCTGGTCGATTGGGATATTCGCGGCCTACTCCCTTATTCCCTATAAGACGCCGTGGCTGGCCCTGAGCATTATTCTGCCGCTCACGATCATGGCAGGCTATCTGATTGGCGAAACTTACAAACCGGGCACTCGCGCCTTTACCGTGGTGATTGCTGGCGCAGCAGTTTCGTTTTCTCTGTACCAGGCAATCGACGTGAGCTTTGTCAATTATGACAACGATACTTATGCCTATATTTATGCGCACACCAGGCGCGATTTTTTGGGGCTGATAAAAGAAATTGATGCCATTGCGGCCGCGAACCCGGCGAAGAAGGACATCGGGATTGCCGTGGTGTCGCCGGAACACTGGCCGCTGCCGTGGTATTTGCGGGAATACACGCATGTGGGCTATTGGGGGCATGTTGTGGATACTTCAGAACCCATTGTGATCGCATTGAAACCGCAGGTACCTGAACTGGAGCGCCAGCTTGGCGACCATTATCGAGTATTCAGCACACATGAACTGCGGCCAGGCAATACGCTGGTGATGTTTGTGCGCAAAGACGTCTATCCGTGAATCCCTTTGGCTGAGTGAACGATGATCAGCGGCCGAGATACTTGCTGAGGTTAAGAAGAGCAAAGCACCGCCGACGGCGATTACTTTTATCGTAAAGCGACGTCCTATAATGGGGGACCGTTATGCAATCATTCCTGCAAGATCTTCGCTTTGGTGCACGCATGCTGCGCAAGAATCCCGGGTTCGCGATTGCCGCCATTTTCACGCTGGCGCTCGGAATCGGCGGCAACACCGCTATCTTTACCATTACCAGTTCGGTGCTGCTGAAAGCGCTGCCTTATCCGTCGCCGCAACAATTGATCTCTCTAGACGCACAAAGCAAAGATGGACAGTCGCACTGCTGCAGCTTGAACCGGTTTGACATGGTGCATGATCGCAGCCAGTCCTTCTCCGGCGTAGTGGCCGCTGCCAATGACAACTTCAATCTCACCGGCAAGGGCGAGCCGCTGCAAGTGCCTTCGGCAAGGGTCTCGGCAAATTTCTTTGACCTGCTGGGGGTCAAACCTCAGCTTGGGCGTTTCTTTGTTCCCGACGAAGGACAGCCTGCGGGAAAGCCGGTGATCGTGATCAGTGATGGACTCTGGCACAGCCGCTTCGGCGGCGATCCGGGAATTGTGAACCAAACCATCGCGCTCGACGGCACGCCCTATAGCATTATCGGTGTGCTGCCGGCCGGCATTCAGTTTCCGTTTCTCGCTCCCGCTGATATCTGGAGCCCTCGCTACTTCGAGCATTCGCTATTCACTCCACAACGCCTGCGCATGGGCGTGGGCTATCTGACGATCCTCGCGCGCCTGCGGGAAGGTGTTTCGCGGCAACGTGCGGCGGCGGAGTTGACTGTTTTAGACCAGCAATTTCAGAAAGAGAATCCGGGGGCACCAGATGCCAAGCCGGATATGTCGATGGTGGTCACTGACCTGCAAGACTCTGTAGTGGCGAATATCCGCGGCATGCTTTTGATGCTGTCCGGCGCGGTGGGCGTGGTATTGCTGATTGCCTGCGCCAACGTGGCCAGCCTGTTGCTCTCCCGCGCGCTGTCACGCAGAAAAGAGATTGCGGTGCGGGCGGCTCTGGGCGCGCAACGTAGCGCTCTCATACGACAATTGCTGACCGAAAGTGTGTTGCTGGCTTTCCTGGGAGGCTTGCTGGGACTTGCTCTGAGCTGGGCAGCGACGAAATATTTCGCTACGCTCGACAATAATAATCTTCCGCAGGGCGTGCCAATTGCCATGGACGCGCGTGTCCTGCTGTTCATGCTGGCAATTTCTATTCTTACCGGAATCCTCTTTGGCATCTTCCCTGCCCTACAGCTTTCGCGAACGAACGTAAATCAGACTTTGCGCGATGAAGGCCGCGGCTCGACCGGCGGTCACCGTCGCGTGCAGCTCCGCGGGCTACTGGTGGTTGGGCAAGTGGCGATGTCGCTGATGCTGCTGATCGGCGCCGGGCTGCTGGTGCGGAGTTTCTCGCGGCTGCTCAGCGTGGAGCCGGGATTCGGTCCGCAGAACGTGCTCACCATGAATGTCTCATTACCCACGGTGAAATATGCGGATGCGCAAAAGCAAATCGCGTTTTTTGACGATCTTTCACGGCGCGTCTCTGCTCTCCCCGGTGTTCACTCCGCCTCCATTTCCGCCGCGCTCCCGCTTATTCCCAAGCGCATCACGCCAGTGCTGCCGGAAGGCCAGCCTGAGGTCGCCCTGGCCGAGCGCCCATTTATCATTATTGAAGCCATCAGTCCCGCATGGTTCAGGACCATGCGCGTTCCGTTGCAGTCTGGACGGGAATTTACCGATGCCGACAACGCGCAGGCGCCGAAAGTGGTGATCGTGAACCAGGCGCTGGCGCGCCGCTATTGGCCGAATGAGAACCCCGTAGGCAAGCACATTGCGGTGGGCCGGCAGACTGCTTCTGAAATTGTTGGCGTCGCCGTCGACGTAAAGAACCGCGGCCTGGCGCTGGAGGCTGCGCCCCAGCTTTATCTTCCCTTCCCGCAATTGCCATGGGGCAATATGAATCTTCTAGTGCGCACCGCTGCCAACCCGAATGCGTTAGTCTCGGCCGTGCGCGCGCAAGTTGCCGCCATTGACCCTGACCAGCCGGTAACCAACATCCAGACGGTGGACGAAATCATGGATGGCTCGCGTGCCCAGCCACGCTTCATTCTGTTGCTGCTGGGAGTTTTTTCCGCCGCAGCCCTGGTGCTGGCGATCATCGGCATTTACGGCGTGCTGGCTTATTCGGTGGCGCAAAGGCGGCAGGAGATGGGAATCCGTATGGCTTTGGGTGCGGAAAGATCCGATATCCTGCGCATGGTTGTTCGCTATGGTCTCACGCTCACGATGACCGGGGTTGCGATTGGCCTCATCGCTTCTCTGGCGCTGAGCTGGATCATGGCCAGCATGCTTTCAGGCTTGTTGTATAAAATCAGCGCCCGCGATCTGACCACGTTCGTGGCAGCGCCGGTGGCGTTCCTGGTGATATCCCTTCTGGCCAGCTATTTGCCCGCAAGGAGGGCAACGCAGGTGGATCCGAATGAGGCGTTGCGAAATGGATAATTCTTTCGCCGCAGATTTGCGCTGATGGGCGCAGATTAGAAAAAAACCGTGTGGTTCGTATTACGGCGGGCAGGTCAAATTCTAATTTCCTATCTGCGTTTATCTGCGCAAATTCTGCAGCGTTATCCCGCCTTTAATGTCTGCTTGCGCACGGTTAACTTTTCGATCAGGTCACTCTTGATCTTGAATCCCCGCCCAGGAATCTCCGGCACTTTGATGAAACCTTGCGGAGAGACTTCGACCGCGGGTTCGATGATGTCTTCTTTCCAATAACGTTTCGACGCCGAGACATCGCCCGGCAGGGTGAAATTTGCCAGGGTTGAAAGCGCGATGTTGTGCACGCGGCCGATCCCGGTTTCCAGCATGCCGCCGCACCATACCGGAATGCCTCCACGATGAGCTACGTTATGAACCGCGATCGCTTCACTAAATCCTCCGACACGCCCCACCTTGATGTTGATGATCTTGCACGCGCCCAGTTCCAGCGCAGCTTGCGCGTCGCGCCAGCCGTGAATGGCTTCGTCCAGGCAAATGCTGGACTTCAACTGCTTTTGCAGGCGGGCATGAAAATAAAAATCATCGTGCCAGAGGGGCTGCTCAATCATCAGCAGGTTGAAGGCGTCAAACTTCTTCAGGTGCTCGATCTGGTCCAGCGTGTAAGCGGAATTGGCATCGCAACTGAGCACGATTTCCGGCCAGCGGGCCCGAATCCTGGCGAAAACTTCGACATCCCAGCCCGGCTTGCACTTCACCTTGATGCGGCGGTAGCCGGCATTGACTTCAGTTTCAATTTTTTCCAGCAATTGTTCGTGCGAGTCTTGAATGCCGATAGAAACACCGCAGGGGATCTCTTTTTGCGTTCCGCCCAGCAACTGCCACAACGGGACGTTTCGCGCCTGCGCCTCTGCGTCCCACAGGGCGTTTTCCATCGCTCCCTTGGCCATGCGATGTCCTCGGACCTTGCCGAACAGTGCAACCGCATCGCCCGCGCGTTCAATCTTTTTCCCGAGTAGCGCCGGAGCAAGGTAGCGTTCCGTGGCATACCACGCCGTATCAATCGATTCCTCGCTGTAGAAAGGTTCTTCGCCAGCGACGCATTCACCCCAGCCTTCCAGGCCGTCGGTATGAATGGTTACGAGAAGTATGCGGCGTTCCGTAGTGCGGCCAAAGCTGGTCTCAAAGAAATGGACCAGTGGCATATGAATCTCACGCAACGTAATGGCTTCAACTTTCAACGAGTCTCCTTATGAGCAATTTGGCAATTCGCAAAACCAGTCAGCCGCAGATTTCGCAGATAAACGCAGATCAGAAAATGCCGTCCTAAACGACCGCGAAAATGGCCGATCATTTTGTTCGCAGCAATCGCGGAATGTCGGTCAGTTCATCTCTTTATATTCGTAATCCAGCGGCAAGTGTTTGCCGATGCGGTTGCTAATTGCTAATGGCCAGCTGTTCAGTGCTACTCATCATCTGTCGATGCATACGACCACGGCTCATCCCAGCGTCCCAGCAGGAACGAACCATTCTCCTGCGCGTCACGCTCATAGCCCAACGCGACAAGGCCTTGCGAGAATGCGGACAGGAATTGCTCGCGATTGCGCTTTTGCACGTCCGCCGCTTTGTTCCGCTCGGCGGCAGAAGCCTTCCACGCGTAGATTTGCGCCGGCACTTCAATTTTCTTCTCTAGCTTGAATTGAGGCGCC
>DASYKK010000536.1:0-3993 GCA_035995565.1 Candidatus Angelobacter sp. | reverse complement strand
GTATCTGATCTGAGTCCGCAGAACGTAAATGCACTTGCTGGCGATGGCGCCACTGGTTCGACTTCGCTCGACGACTTCGCGGCCAAACTAACCAAGCCCCGCGCCGCATGGATCATGGTCCCGGCGGGAGATCCCACCGAGCAAACAGTTAACGCGCTCGCCCAGCGCTTTGAGTCGGGTGACATCATCATTGACGGTGGCAACTCATATTATAAAGACGACGTGCGGAGATCGCAGAAATTGAAAGACCGTGGCATCCACTATATTGACGTTGGAACCAGTGGCGGCGTGTGGGGTCTCGAACGTGGATACTGCATGATGCTGGGTGGACCGAAAGAAGCTGTCGAACACCTTGATCCCATTTTCAAGACATTAGCTCCCGGCAAAGGCGAAACTCCCGTTACACCCGGCCGCGAGAAACTCGGCGGCACCGCAGAAGAAGGCTATCTATATTGTGGGCCTTCAGGCGCGGGACACTTTGTAAAAATGGTGCACAATGGAATCGAATATGGGCTGATGCAGGCCTATGCGGAAGGCTTTGATATTTTTCGCAATGCCAATTCCAATCAATTGCCGGAGGGTTACCGCTATGATCTTAACCTTCCTGATATCGCCGAAGTCTGGCGCAGGGGTAGCGTGGTTTCTTCCTGGCTGCTTGATCTCACGGCCATGGCGCTGGCGGAAAACCCCTCACTCTCTGAATACACTGGCATTGTGCAGGATTCAGGCGAGGGCCGTTGGACAGTTACCGCAGCGCTGGAAGAAGCTGTTCCCGCTGATGTCCTGACCGCTGCCCTTTACACGCGCTTCCGTTCCCGCCAGGAACACACCTTCGCCGAAAAAATGCTCAGCGCCATGCGGCAGAAGTTCGGTGGCCACATTGAGCTGACAAAAAAGAACGAAAAAGCTTCCTGACAGGAGATCGTCTTTACATGCCTCAACTTGAAAGAGAATTGCCCGCCATGGACCAGGCCCCTTCTGGCTCACCTCCTCCCGCAGGCCCCTGCGCGATGGTCATCTTTGGCGGCACCGGAGACCTTACCGCACGCAAGCTCTTCCCTGCTATCTATAACCTGGTCAAGAGCAAGCTGCTGTCCTCTGACTTTGCCATCGTGGGTGTTGGCCGCAACGATTACAGCCGTGAGCAATATCAGAAGATCATGGGAGACAACCTCGATAAGTTCGCGACCAGCGCGGTTGATCCCAAGCTGCGTGCCTGGATGATGGAGCGGGTTTATTACGTTTGCGGGGAGTTTCAGGCCCCCGCGCTCTATTCACAGATTGCGAAGACTCTGGACGAAGTCGATAAAAACTGCAACACGCAAGGCAACTACTTCTTCTATCTCGCCACCAGTCCGGCCTTTTTTGGCGACATCGTCGATCATTTGGGAGCGTCTGAACTGGCGTGCGAGAAAGATGGTCACTGGCGGCGCGTGGTCTTCGAAAAGCCGTTTGGCAATGATCTGGAATCGGCCAAAGCGCTGAACCGCCAGGTGAGTAAGGTACTGACGGAACGGCAGATATTCCGCATCGACCATTACCTGGGCAAAGAAACAGTGCAGAACATTCTGGTGTTCCGCTTCAGTAATGGCATTTTTGAACCCATCTGGAACCGGCGTTATATCGACCACATTCAGATCACCGTGGCGGAGACCGTGGGCGTGGAAAAACGCGGCGGCTACTTTGATATGGCGGGAACGCTCCGTGATATGGTGCCCAACCATCTTTTCCAACTCGTCTCGCTCACTACCATGGAGCCGCCTATCTCTTTTAATGCAACTGCGGTCCATGACGAACAGGCCAAAATATTGCATGCCATACAGCCTTTCAGCGAAGAAGACGTATTGCATTGCGCCGTTCGGGGACAGTATGGAGCAGGCGTGATCAAAGGCGAACGCGTGCCCGCGTATCGGGTGGAAGAAGGCGTGCCGCCGGACTCAAAGACTGAAACCTTCGTCGCATTGCGTCTGATGATCGACAACTGGCGCTGGGCCGGGGTTCCTTTTTATCTGCGTACTGGCAAACGGCTGGCCGCGCGACATACCGAAATAGCTGTGCAGTTTAAGCGTGCGCCTCTGGTGTTGTTTCGTGATACACCAGTCAATGAGCTGGATGCCAACCAGCTCATCATTCATATCGCTCCGGATGAAGGCATTTCATTGCGCTTCGGCGCCAAGATCCCCGGCGCGCAAATGAAAGTGGGCGAAGTGGAAATGGATTTCAACTATTCTGACTACTTCGGTACCACTGCCAATACTGGATACGAAGTTCTTCTCTATGACGGAATCATGGGAGACCAGACACTTTACCAGCGCGCGGACATGGTGGAAGCCGGCTGGACCGCCGTGGACCCGATCCTGGATGTATGGAAAGCGCTCCCGGCCCGCAATTTTCCAAATTACCCTGCGGGATCATGGGGCCCCGACGAAGCTACTGACATCATTGCCCGGGATGGCCGCTCCTGGCGGAAGATCAACGCATAAAAAGATCAAGGCATAATCTGTTCCTGTGTGGAACAAGCTTGGGCGATGGGAGTAGAGATCAAAATCGTTCCTGATAATGCGGCGCTCGCACGAGCAGCGGCGCAGGAATTCCATCAAGTGGCGGAAGCTGCTGTTCATGAGCGTGGCCGCTTCTCCGTCGCTTTGTCCGGTGGCAACACTCCACGCACTGTCTATTCCTTACTGGCCAGCGAGCACAGGCAATTACCGTGGGACCATATACATATCTTTTTCGGCGATGAACGCCACGTTCCGCCGGATGATCCCGAGAGCAACTTTCGCATGGCCAATGAATCGCTCTTATCAAAAGTTCCGATTCCGCAGAGCAATATTCATCGCATCCGTACCGAACTTGATCCCGAAGCCGCCGCAATGCAATATGAGCAGGAATTGCGCGAGTTCTTCCACCTGACGGATCATGACTGGCCTCGCTTTGACCTTATCTTCCTGGGTCTGGGTGACGACGGACATACGGCTTCCCTCTTCCCCGGCAGCAAAGCGGTCGGAAATGAATCGAGCAGAGTAACGGCAAATTGGGTGGAAAAGTTTCAGACCTTCCGCATCACGCTTACTTTCCCGGTCCTTAATCATGCCGCCGAGGTTGTTTTCCTGGTCTCCGGCGCCAGCAAGGCGCGGATTCTCAGCGAAGTGCTCGGGCCTGAGGCCCGGAAGTTTCCGGCACAGAATGTGCAGCCGGAAAATGGCCGACTACTGTGGCTGGTTGATCAGGACGCAGGCAATTTGCTGCCGTTTGCCGTGACTCCCACTCCTTAGTCTGGGTTTAGCCGGACTCTAAGCGGATCCCGTTTGCATTTCAAGGGCAATCGGCATACTCTAAATATAGCGAATAAAAGACGAATCATTTATGGAATCCCTATTTCCCCAGTCTGAACCACAAGTGCCTCTCGTAGGAATCGCGCGGTTGGCAGCCCAGGGCGAAGCCATTGCCGAAGGTCACAAAGTCGATTACATAGCGTTGGAAAACCGCAGCCTGCTTACACGTTGCAACTCGCCGCGTATGCCCTTTTCCTGGCAGATCAATCCCTACCGCGGGTGTGAGTTCGCCTGCAAATACTGTTATGCGCGCTATACACATGAGTTCATGGAAATGCGCGACGGCTTGGATTTTGAGCGCAAAATCTTCGTTAAGAAGCATAGTGCATGGCTGTTGCGGCAGGAATTGAAGCACGTACGCGCCGGACAAAGCATTGCGATCGGCACGGCCACGGACCCATATCAGCCTGCCGAAAGAAAGTTCGGAATCACGCGCGCCATCATGGAAGAATTCTCCCGGCATGAAGGATATGCGCTTTGGCTGGTAACAAAGTCGGACCTCATTCTGCGTGATCTTGATTTACTGCGGATCATCGCGGCCAAAAACCGTCTTGGTATTCACATGACAATCACCACCACTGATACGGACCTGGCACGTATTCTGGAGCCGCGGGCGCCACGACCTGATTTGCGCTTCAGCGCTGTGAAAAAACTGGTT
>DASYKK010000535.1:0-7122 GCA_035995565.1 Candidatus Angelobacter sp. | reverse complement strand
GCCTCCAGCAGAAGCTTCACATCATTCACGGCTTCCAGATATGCCTGCGGCGTGGTCAGGTCCTGCACGCACGGTCCCAGGCACCGCTTGATGTAAAACTGCAAACACGGCCGCAGATGATAGCGCGTAAGATCGACTTTGCACGATGGCACCAGAAAGCTGCGGTGGATCAGGTCAACGATCCGATACGCCAGGTTTCCCGGAAAATAGGGGCCATAGTAATTGCTGCCATCTTTCCGCAGGCGGCGCGTCACATAAACGCGGGGGAAGCGCTCGGCCAGGGTCAGCTTGATATATGGATAAGTCTTGTCATCGCGCAGCAGTATGTTGAAGCGCGGCTTCTTCTGCTTAATGAGGTTGTTCTCAAGCGCCAGCGCTTCTTTGTTGTTATCGACGACGATGTATTCAACGTCCACGGCCTCGCGCAGCAGGCTTCCGGTTTTGGCGTTGGCCTCGCCCACGCCTTCCTGAAAATACGATCGCACCCGGGCTCGCAGGTTCTTGGCCTTGCCTACGTAAATGACCTCGCCTTCGGCGTTTTTATATAGGTAAACTCCCGGCCGGAGCGGGATTGTCCGGATTTTCTCTGTCAGATCCATTGGGGGAAAGCTGAGGCTTACTACCTAGATTCTTCCTGTAAGGCCCCGGGTGCGTAAAAATTCTATGGTCAGGTACTCGGCAGACCATCAGAAGCGCCTCTTGAAATCATTCAACCTATTGATTATAAATCATTTACAATTACCCTGTCTCTGGCAGGGCATTGGCATGCCACTTGCTCTTGTTTAGGGTGACTTAATAGGCGGCAACACCCTGCGCCGCGTCGGGTCTTAAGGAGCTTTCCCCATGAACTTGAAATCGAGCCTTTTGGTTCTGCTGGCCGGCACGTCAATAATGATCGGCACCGGTTGCACAACAAAGAACTATGTGCGCAAGCAGACCCAGCCAATCGTCGATAAATCCAACGAACTTGACGCCAGAACGGCCAAAAACAACGCCGCCATTCACGATGTCGATAGCCGTGCAACCGCTGGTATCGCAGGCGCGAACACCAAGGCTGGCGAAGCCGACACCAAGGCGCTGGACGCCCGCACTCGTGCAGATCAGGCCCAGACCCTGGCAACGCAGGCCAACACCCGCGCTGACGCCCTGGCTAATCAGGTCGCCAATCTGGATAACTACCGCCCCGTGGCTGAGACCTCAGTGCACTTCGCCTTCAACAAGGCTGATTTGACTGCCAAGGCCAAGACCGCTCTGGACCAGCTTCTGGCTGAAGTCCCCAACACCAAGGGTTATCTCGTCGTGGTCGAAGGCGATACCGACTCTGTGGGATCGGCAAAATACAATTACAAGCTGAGTGAGCGCCGCGCTGATGCCGTGGTGCAATATCTGTCTTCCAAGAGCATTCCGGCGCACAAGATATACCTGATCGGAATGGGCAAAGACAAATACACCGCCGAGAACACCACTGCCGACGGACGCGCCAAGAACCGCCGCGTGGAAGTTCGTCTGATGACGAACATTCTCGGCCAGGAAACACCAAGCTCTGCGCAGAGTACCACTCCTAACCCGAGCCGGTAGTCTCTCCTCCCCCGGGACAGTTGCGCAGAAACAGAGGCCGCCAGATTTTTCTGGCGGCCTTTGGTTTTTGCTGATCGTAAATTCCCCACGCCTGTAAAAGGACAATCTAAAATGAACCGTCATCCCGAAGGGGATGACGAATTTAGTATTACGTCGTTTGATTTCCCGTCCTTGTGTCCAACCCGGCCTGCAAGATTCCTCGCGCCATTCGATCTTCCAATAGAATATTAACTATGAAGCCCCGCTCTCATACTGTTGCTGTCGTATTGTTCTTCAGCTCGTTGCTGTTGCTCCTGACTGCGCCGCAGGCCTCGCCCCAGGAAAGTCAGGACAATCAGCCCCATATACAGCCTCGTAACTCTCCCACGCCTACCCCAACGCCTACGCCATCACCCACGCCTAAACCGGCCGCCAGCGAGCCACCGGCCAAAAAAGACCAGTACGAGCGCCCTCCGTTTCCCGGCGACGTTCAGAAGCCTCAGGCCAATGAACCATCACCCAAGCCCGGCGACAAGAGGTATGAGCGTCCGCCTTTTCCTGGCGACGCGCCCGGTTCCAGTCCCACCGGCGGGAGCGCTACAGGTGAGAGTTCCAGTAAGGATTCGCAAATTGACACGGAAAACCATTCCGCCAAAGAAGAACCTGCAGCTTCGGCCGAAGACGAATCTGTCCTCAAGCCGTGGGACCCGCACAAGGCCGCAAAAGACGTTGAAGTGGGCCAGTACTACCTGAAGCTGAAGAATTACCGCGCGGCCCTGGAGCGTTTCAATCACGCGCTCACCTACAAGCCAAATGACGCTGAAGCTATTTTCGGTCTGGCGATCACACAGGAAAAACTCGATCTGCTCTCTTTGGCCGACCAGAACTATCGCAAATACTTGGAGATCCTGCCGAACGGTCCAAAATCAAAAGACGCGCAGGATGGACTGAAGCGCGTGGAGCCGCATGTTGCAATGCGTGATCCCACCAACAGCAGCGCCAATCCGGAGCAAGTAGCGGAGCATGATATTAACGTGGGCGAAACTTATCTGGCCGGCAATAACTTTGAGAGCGCTCGCGAACGCTTTGAAGAAGCTCTTCGCCTCACCCCGGACAATCCGCTTATCTGGTTCAGACTTGCCCAATCGCTGCAGGGCGTGCAGCGGCTTGACCCGGCGCGGCTCTACTATAAAAGATATCTGGAAGCCCAACCCAGAGGAAAGTTCGCGAAGAACGCTAAAAAAGCCATTTCACAGATTGACTGGGTGCTGGGAAAGTAATTTACTCTTTGCGCAGAAAGCTTCCCGAACTCGCATCCACCAAGACTGTAAGCTTGCCGATGGAATCGCTGCCGTAGATCACGTGCCAGCGCAACTGATTCGACTGCGAGTCAAAGTCCAGCAGGTATCCCACATTTACTTTGGGATCTTTCTCCAGCAGCTTCTTGCCCCCGTGTTCCTGCGCCACTTCAAAGGCCTTGTCTGTATCCACTTTGAGGAAGTTCAAGTCAAACGGGCGAGACAGTCTGTTCGCGGAATTGTAGGTATCTTCCACGCCATGGTTCACGCCCTTGGGCGTGTCTTCCGTCGCGACTCCGGACCAGGTAAAGGGCTCAGATTTTTGCCGTCCCGGGGATGCAAACAGCGCGCGCCAGAAATTCGCTTTGCCGTCGTGACCGTTGCTGCCCTTCAGGTTGCTCGATTCGAGGCGCACAGGCATCGCATCCCCGGACCAGCCTCGCGCCGGCACCAGCATCCTTTGCAGCGCGAAGCGTCCTGTTTCCGTCTGTGAGACTGCCGGAGTTGCCGTGCTGCCCGTTGGCGCCTTCGCCGGTTCCGAACTGCACCCGATACATAATGCCGCCAGGACTAGAAGAGCGTGCACAAAGATTTTCTTGATGGTTGTCATTTTGTCTGGGGTAATCAGAATCACTTCATTCTAGCCGCAGCAGCCGCAGCAGCGGATGTACGAAGGTGCATGTATCGGACAGGGTATCTGGTTTATTACCCGATCCCGATTACTCGCTGGGCAATCCCGATTTACGGGCTTGTTCCTGGAGGTCGTCGAGCTTTTTCTGGGCGGCATCGAGCGCCTGCTTTTTGCCGTTGATCTCTTCCTGCTCCTTGCGCGTGTCTTCGGCAAATTTGCCTTGATCGCGCAACATGGTGCCGGCGTCGCCATAATAGGCCGCTGCACGAAGCCGCGCCTCGCGCGTCGCTATATCCAGCTCGCGCTGCAGGGTTCCAATCTCTTTCTTCTGCCCATCGATCTGCTTCGTCAGTTGGTCATTCTTCGGCTTCTGGGCGTCGGTTTCTTTTTTCGCGTCCTTGGACTCCGCTCCTTTGGCGCTCGCGCTCTTGTCATCGGCTTTTCTGGCAGCATCTGCCTCGCTGCCCGCGGAAGGCGCGGAGTTGTGCGGCATGCTGTCATCATCCAGTTTTACCGCGCTTGTACTCGCGTGCTTCTTGGCACGGTTCGCGCGCGCCACATCGCCCAAAGATTGCGCGAAAGATTGTTGGACGAGCATTGCCGCACCGACCAGGCACACAAACATCAAAGAAAGTTTTGTCATAGACGCATCAACCCTTAAATCGTTCTACTCTATTATTCTACAGCTCCGGCTCAGACGATTCTCATGCTTTCGTGTGGCGGAAACGATAGGGTAAACGCCGTATCGGACCGAAGTAACCGCGCGTATCTAGCGGATTCTGCCCAGCCCTGAGATGTTTACATACCACTGCACCAGCGCCGTTCCCCAGAAAGCCGAAAACAACGCGGCCGTTCCCAGGAACACGCCGAAGGGAATCTCAAAGTTCCTGTAGATCAGGATGGCGGAGCTCCACGCCCGGCTTCGGGACACGCCGGCCGCCTCGTTGCGATGCGTCCTGCGCCGCCGCAGCACGCGCTTCAGCCACACCCACAGAATCAGGAGCACGCCGAAAAGACTGCCAATCAACGATCCTAGCAACAGCACCAAAAGCGTGAGCTTTACCCCCAGAAATGCCCCGATCAGCGCCATCAACTTCACGTCGCCGCGGCCCATGCCTTCCACGCCGCGGACGGCCTCATACAAGAGCGCCACGCCCCAGATAAAGGCCGATCCCAGCACGGCGCCGGCAATCGAGTTGATCAACGAAAGAATGCGCCAGTTATCGACCGATGGCAGAAAGTAATGCGCCGGCCCTTCCAGAGGCACCAACAGGCTGAACGCCACGCCGGCTAAAATTCCCGGCTTGGTCAGCAGGTCCGGAAGCAGCTTGGTCTCGGCATCGGTAAATATCAGGCCGATCAGCAGGAAGGAAAGCACGCAGAGTTTCGCGGCAATCAGGTACTGGTTCACAGTCACGTCAATCGGCCATTGCTGATAAATCGCACGCGCCATGGCCGGCGCGCTGAGGTAAGAAAGGACAAAAAGCGCCCCGGTAAGCAATTCCACTCCCGCATAACGCGCAGAAATGGGAGCTTTGCATTGGCGGCACTTGCCGCCCAGAATCAACCAGCTCAGCACCGGGATATTGTCGTATCCGGCAATCGGCGCTTCGCACGCCGGACACGCCGAACGCGGGCTCACCACCGAAAGCTCCCGCGGCATGCGGTAGATGCACACATTCAGAAAGCTGCCAAAGACCAGCCCAAACAGAAAAAACGCTGTGGCAAGAAAATAAACGTTTCCGGCAAGATCAAAAGTATTCAGGGCGCGCTCCGCTTCGATGTGGCTTCGAGGGAGATTATACGCAAGCTGGAATGGGTAGAAGAGTTACGTCAGTGTTCCTCAAGGATCCGCAGGATGTGTCCCGGTAAGGAAGGTACTTTGGGATTCGCGGGCGGCAGGTCTCCAGTCCAGTTGATCTGCTTGCGGTTGGCCAGACGCATCTCCGCATCAACTGGTCTCCAGCCCGCCCCATTCTGCTCGCGGATCGCCATGTTGAAGCCCATCTGGTTTGGGTCCTGTTCAACCTCGATCCACTCGAGCAATGACGCTTCAAGGTCTTCAGCGACCGCCTCATGCGGCAACAGGCAGAGAATCCATGGGTTGCGCGCATTCTGCGCATACGCGCCATTGCTCACGCCCGGCACGGCGTTAATCACTTTCGCGCCATGCTCTTTTGCCACCTTCACAGTTTCATCCCGCGAGCCGTGGTCCACCACAATGCATTCGTCGCACTGGCGAAGTGAATCGAGGGCACGGCCCAGTGAGCGCGCGCTGTCACACGTGTGGATCAAGGCACTTATCTTGGTTTTAGCCATTGGTTATTTTCGCCATGAATTTTGTCGTTCAAAGGTTTGATGCCGGTTTTGATAACGACGAAGCCCCTGAATGTGCGCACCGCGAGCACGCGAAAAAACGCCGCCACGAATGGCGGCGTCGATTTCACTTTATGGGTACTCTTACTGGTTCATCGCCGACCGGCTGGCTCCCGGCGTGACCGTGATCGGTCCCTGCAACTGGAATGCAATGATCGCTTCTGGTTTCAGGATGATCTGCTGGCCCTTGGTGGCGGCGGAAACGCCGGTTCCGGCGCCTGCGCCCGCTGCCGCGCCGATGGCTGCTCCCTTACCGCCGCCAAAGATTCCGCCTAGCACCGCGCCTACAGCTGCGCCACCGCCGACCTTCGCCGCCGTCGATTTGCCCCGCCCATTGCCTGACTTTGTCCACTGGCTGGTCTGGAGGCCATAAGACTTACCGTTCATCGTAAGCTTCGTGAGTTCCAGTGTCAGTACGGACTGCCCGGCGAACCGTCCTGCTGACTTAACGTCCACCACCCGACCTTCAACATCGGCCGTTGTGGGAATGACCGTCTCGTCGCCAATTGAGACCGGGGCTGAGAGCGATCCGTGAAACACATCGCCGACCTGCGCCTTTTCCGAATCCACTTCGTCATTCAGTCGGATGCTCAGCTGGGTGCCGGAAGGCACTGTGACCTTCTGCGGTAAGGGCACCGGCGTGGGAGCGGGCGGAGCGCTCGATTGCGCCGAGTCATAGCTGCTGGTGCTTCCGCTGCCTGCGGGAACGGTGGTGCGCAAACCGTTATCGCCGCCATTGCTGGCCGATCTGCTGGAAGACGGACGCGAACTGCGATATCGTGCGCTGGGCGAAGGACGCCGCTCTTCCCGTACCGGTGGCGGAGGATTCAAGTTCGCCTGGCTCTGCTGCTGCGCCATTTGGTCTGCTGCCGCTGACGCTGGAGCCACTTCAAGATTGTTTACCACCGTCTTCACGCCTTCAATCTGCGCCGCGTCATTGGCCGCTGCATTGCGCGCCGCATCGCTGGCCACCGATCCCGTGAGCGTCACGACTCCATTATTGGCGTTAATGTTGAGTTGCTTGTCGGGAACACTGCTGTCCCCATTGATCTTGTTCTGCACATCGGAGGCGACCTGCGCGTCCGTGCGGCTGCCTATGCGTGAGCAGCCAGCTGCCAGCAACGCAATAGCAATCAGGACCACCGAAAGATTTCTCTTCATGACACACTCCTCTAAAATTGTGGTGGCGTATGCCTGGTTAGATGCAGAGCAGCTGGAATTGACTGCTCCTGAGTGTAAAATTTTGTAAATCAATCACTT
>DASYKK010000534.1:0-14032 GCA_035995565.1 Candidatus Angelobacter sp. | reverse complement strand
CAGGGCCGAGTGGCGATTGGCTTGATCGCGGGCATTGCCGTGGTGGTATGGAGTGAGAGCTTCCGGAGAAAAGGAAGCGTCGCGTTTTCGTATTCGCTCAAGGCTGTCGGCATTGGGATTCTTTATCTTTCGTTGTGGGCTGCGTCACAGTACTTCCATCTCGTTCCTGCGTCGGTGGCGTTTGTCGCCATGATCCTGGTGACGGCTTCGACGATCACTCTGGCGCTTACGCAAGACGCGGAGATTCTGGCCGTTTACGCGATGATTGGCGGGTTCAGCACGCCCGCTCTGGTTTCCACCGGAGAGAACCACGAGATCGTTCTGTTTTCCTATGTCCTGCTGCTCGATGTGGCGGTTCTGGCGATGGTCAGTTTCAAGCCCTGGCGCCGAATCGTGTGGGGAGCCATGCTGGGTACGGCAGTCATGTATATCGGCTGGGCTGCCCAATACTATGATTTGTCCGAGCGCATGGTAACCGTTTTATTTGCTTCAGCATTTTTTGCGATCTTTGCATTGGCGCCGCTGGTTACGCCGCTTACGCGTTCACGCTGGCATCGCGGCATGTCCATTACGTTGATGCTGCTTCCGCTGGTGAATGGCGCAGCTTATTTTCTGGCGTTGTTTGCCGTATATGAGACTGAAACTGTCACGCTCACGTGGTATGCGCTGGCGCTGGCCGCCGTGTATCTGCTGCTGAGCAGCCAGTTCAAGCGGCGGGCCGGCAGCGAACCAGAGGTCGTGAAGACGATCAACCTTATCCACGTGGCGGTTGCGATTGCGTTTATCACAATTGCCATTCCACTCAAGCTGGACGCGCACTGGATCACAATTGGCTGGCTGATTGAATCGGGCGTGTTGCTGTTTGTGGGGGTGAAATCAGAAGCGCACTTCCTGCGCATCTTTGCCGGATGCACGCTGGCTCTGGGTGTATGCAGGCTGCTGTTCTTCGACAACTTCCACACGGAGACGCTGGTTTTCAACGCCCGCTTCGCCACTTTCCTGGTGGCGATTGCCATCATGGCCGGAATTGTGGCTGCAGGAGAACGCTATGGTTCAGAACGAGAAATGCCATTCGTGAAGCTGGCCGGCATCGCGCTGAACCTGCTGGCGCTGATCGCGCTAACCAGAGAGGCCAATGATTACTTTAGCCGCCAGATTGTGGAGTTGTATCACCAGCGCAACATGTATGGAGCTGTGCGGCAGCTGGAAATTGCTAAAGATTTCAGTTTCTCCGCCATCTGGATTGTCTACGGAGCGGGACTGATGGTCGCCGGGTTCTGGAAGCGCTCGGCGTTCATTCGCTGGCAAGCCATGGTGCTGCTGGCGGTCACCATTGGCAAAGTTTTCCTTTATGACTCGCGCGAGTTGCAGCAGATTTACCGCATCCTGAGTTTTATTGCGCTTGGAGTGATGCTGATGGCCATCTCTTACGCTTACCACCGCGACTGGTTCAAGTTGTCTCCGAGGAAGAGCGGCGCGGAGCAGGAGACATCATCATGAAAATAGCCGCTGCATTGCTGGCGACGATGATTTTTGCCGGTCCTTCCATTCCATATTTCAAGTATCAAAGACCAGTCCAGGTGAAACCGGGCGGACAGCAATTTGTAGCAGTGGATGAGCAAATCTGGAAAAACGCGCGACCTGATCTGGGCGACCTGCGTCTTTACAGCGGCCAGCAGGAAGTGCCTTATGCCCTCATGGTAGCGCGCGGCAGCCGTGAAAATGACAGCCGAGACGTGCGCGTGCTGCAACAATCGGTCGCGAACGGCAAGACGCAGTTCGTGATCGATATGGCAGGGGTGGCCGAGTACGACCACATTGATTTGAAGCTGGCGGCCAAAAACTACGTCGCTCATGCCCGCGTGGAAGGACAGGAAGATCTGCACGGCGCGCAGTGGGCGCTGCTGGGGGAGTCGATTCTTTACGATCTGTCGAAAGAAAACCTGGGCGGGAACAGCATGTTGCGGCTGCCGCTTTCAACCTATAAATATCTGCGGGTTACCATCGACGGGCCGTTGAAGCCCGCGGACATTGTTGGCGCGAGCTCAGAGTTTCGGCAGGAGCAGAAAGCGGTGTGGCGCGATGTGGCCGGAGCGCCAACCATCACCGAAACGACGATGAGCGCGGCGCGCAATGATCCTTCGCGTCGGAATGGCAAGGCCACGGTCCTGACGCTCGCTGTCCCGGAAAATGTTCCCGTGGACCGTGTGACGTTTGATATCGATCCAGCGCAGCCCAACTTTCGTCGCTCAGTTCAGGTGACGGACGAAAAGGATGCATATATCGGATCCGGACAAATTGACCGCGTTCATATGATGCGGTCAGGGCAGAAGATTGATTCAGACCAGCATGACGTGAACTTCTCCGCGGTAGGACACAAGACCATCAAAATCATCATCGATAACGGCGATGATCCGCCGCTCAAACTGAGAAGCGGCCGGATTCAGCAATTGGAGCGCCGTCTTTACTTTGAAACATCCGCGTCCGCGCCGCTAACGCTCTACTACGGCGACGAAAAGCTGGAGCCGCCAGTCTATGACTATGCGAAGCTTTTCCTGCTGGCGAAAGACACAGCGGCGGTGCAGCTTGGCGGAGAGGAAAGAAATGCGGCATTTACGGGAAGGCCGGATGAACGTCCGTGGACAGAGAGGCACCCGGCGGTCTTGTGGATTGCGATTGTGGCCGCAGTACTGATATTGGGCGCGATCGCTCTACGGTCAATGAAGACCGCAGCAGCCGCTTAGTGAAAAACTGCGATCGTTTCTTTCTTTGGCTGATTGGCCAGATTCTGGACAAAACTTTTCAGCCGACCTTCCGCATCTTCCGCCGTGAACCCTTGAAACGCGATTCCCATCCCAACGCCGGGATGCGAACTGACTGTTTTACCGGCAATGTGGATTTCGTGATCACCAGCCTTGATGTCGAGCGTGACTACCTGTCCCGCGGGTAAAGGTGAAAAAGTAAACACGTAACAACCACCCAGTGAGATGTCGCCTACGGTGCCCCAGTAACCCGCCTGACCGATTTCAGGATGAACGCGCACGCCGGTATCACAGACAAAGCGTGGAAACTTGCGCCGCTCCGGATATTCAACTGCCATAACAACTCCTTCGCTACCCTAGACCTCCCTAACGTGAACCGAGATTGGCAGTATTGTTCCACCGTTTGAGCGCGCCGGTGCATTACGTTGGATAGTGTCGCAACGGTACGAAGGGACTATGTACGGCGGGGATAAGGGCCTTCTAACTTAGAAGAAGCGAGGAACCCTGGCTCTGATCAGTGTGACGCAGAGCCGCAGTTTCAGCGGTGATTCAGCGGCTGGAGAGATTGCATGCTACCGAAGAGCTTCTTCGACTTCGCTGAGCCAATCTGGCTTCTTCAGGACCTCTCGCGGTTTTGGGCCATCGGGCGCCGCGACAATTCCATCTGACTCCATAAGGTCAATCAAGTGTGCGGCACGGCCATAGCCAATCCGCAGACGTCGTTGCAGCAGGGAAGTAGAAGCCTTGCCAAACTCAATGACCAGACGCACGGCGTCATGATAAAGCTCATCGTGCTCTGCTTCTGCGTCGTCACCAGGCTCACCGCTACCCGTGGCGGCAAGGCCTTCTCGTTCTTCTTTGGGGGCTTCAAGAAATTTCTGCTCGTACTGCGCCTGCGCCTGCGCCCGCCAGAATTCGACCACGGCATGCGTTTCTTTTTCTGACGTGTATGGCGCGTGCAGCCGATGCACCCTGGCCGATCCCGACGGCAGATAGAGCATGTCGCCTTTGCCCAGCAGAGATTCCGCGCCATTGGCGTCAAGAATGGTGCGCGAATCGATCTTCGTGGCCACGCGGAAAGAAATGCGTGACGGAAAGTTCGCCTTGATCAAGCCTGTGATTACATCTACCGACGGCCTTTGGGTCGCGAGAACAAGGTGAATTCCGACGGCCCTGGCCATCTGCGCCAAGCGCGTAATCGATTCCTCGACGTTTGACTGATCAAGCATCATCAGGTCAGCCAGTTCGTCAATAACGATCACAATGTGCGGCAGCGGCTTCTCGTCGCCTTCGGCTTCAAACAGGCTGGGCGTATCGCTCTCAAACAGTTTGTTGTACTGCTCCAAATTTCTCACGCCTTTGGCCGCCAGCACTTTCAGCCGACGCTCCATTTCACGCACGGCATTGCGCAGCGCATTGGCCGCCAGCTTGGGCTCGGTGATGATCGGAACATAAAGGTGCGGCACGCCTTCATAAATTCCCAGCTCCAGCCGTTTGGGGTCGACCAGAATCAGCCTCACCTGCTCCGGCGTCGACTTATACAAAATCGACATGATCATCGCGTTGATGGCCACGGATTTCCCTGAGCCCGTCGATCCGGCTATCAACAGATGCGGCATCGTCGCTAAATCCGCGGTGATAATGCGGCCATTGATGTCTTTGCCCATCGCGAGCGTGAGTTTGCTCTTGGTGCCCAGAAACTCCGGCGACTCCACCACTTCGCGCAGCCAGATCGTCTCGCGATTGTGGTTCGGCACCTGTATCCCCACCGTCGATTTCCCCGGCATGCGCTCAATCAGAATACTTTCCGCGCGCAGGGCCAGGCATAGATCGTCGGAAAGCGAAGTGATGCGGCTATATTTCACGCCTGCATCCGGCTTGAATTCGTACGTCGTCACCACCGGGCCAGGATTGATTTGCGTTACCATTCCGCCTACTGAAAATTCTGCGCACTTCTGCGTCAGGACTTCCGCCAGCGCTTTTACTTCTGCCTCATTGATCGCCTGGTGATCTTCGCCACGATGCAGCAACGAGCTGGGCGGCAGCTTGTATCCGCCGGCCGCAATTTTTGGCAGGACAGTCTTGCGCGTTGTCGCCTGATCGGCTCGCGTATTAATTGCCGGCTCGATTTCCGCCGCGCTTAACCCACTAGCCCCCGCGCCACTCCTATTAGACCCATCAGCGTTCCCGGCTGCAGAGTCCATCGCCTGTGCGAAGGCCGCCTGCATCGCGGCATCAGCCGCTAAGGGCTCTTCATCTTCAAACGTCCGCTCGATACCCGTCTTTACCGGCGCAGCGTCAGCCTGTGCGCGCCTGCGGGCAATCTGCGCGGCCGGCAGTATCACGCCGCGTTCATTCGCATTGCGCAGCTCAGCCGCTTTCGCAGCTTCTTTCTGGGCTTTCTTCTGAGCAATAACTTTCGCCCGCGCCATGCGCCAATCCTGGAAGCGTTGCCACAGCGCATAAGCAAAGGCAAAGCGCGTGTTCAGCCAGATCTGCATGTTCACGAATGAGAACGCGGTTGAAAGATACATGGCCACCGCCACCACGGCTCCGCACACGATATACGCGCCCACGGTATTGAAATAGTGAAGCAGGATATCGCCCACAATGCGGCCCAGCAGGCCTTCAATGGCCACGGCATGCATCCAGCGCAGATGCCACGGCAGCAGCGCCAGCAACGCCGGAGTAAAGATCAGCAATATCGCCGCGCCCAGCGCCTTCGCGCCCGCGGAAGCTACCGGCTTGCTCTTGAACCAGCGCGCGCCCAGCAGGCCAATCATCACCGGGGCGGCAAACACAAAGATGCCAATCGACTGCAACATCAAGTCGCTCAGCATGGCGCCAAACAGGCCAATCCAGTTATGCGCGGACCCGGAGCTCAACGAGCCGGCGGTATTCAGCGAGGGGTCCAGCGGCGAGTAACTGGCCAGGGCCAGGAAAAGGAGTGTCGCGGAGACGAACAACAGGAACCCGATCAGCTCATTGAGCCGGCGGTTCTTCGTAGGCGTGAACGCACGCAGAAAATACTTCATTGGGTTCTGTCCTTTAGCCTAAAGGCCGCGTTTTCGCTTGCGAAAGCAGAGCTGCAGGCCAAAAGTTCAGAGTACACCAGAGCCTGCCCATTATAACGGAATCTCCGCGCGAAATAGGACGGAAAACCGTAGTCCTTTAGGACCATGGGGTAACGAGCCATGTTCCTGCTCTCCATCAATCAGAACCAAAGTTGTATACATCTGCCGATAATTGGACGTTCCACCTGATAGCACAATTAAATATTCTTGCAGGAATTGAAAGGAAGCAAGTGGCATTTCTAGCAAAACATAATATCCGGGAACGCATTCTACGCGGCCAGTTGATTGCCGATGCTGACAATCAGTTTAAAGAGAAGCAGCTGCATCAGTCTTCATACGATCTTAGACTGGGTCCGGAGATATATATTGTTGCAGATCCCAGTCCAAAATTACTCAAACAAGAAGAACCGTACTTCAGTGTCCCTCCTGGGCAGTTCGCTATTTTGACCACGTTCGAGACGATAACTATGCCAGATGACTTAATGGCATTTATTTCCATCCGCAGCAAGTTCAAGTTTCAAGGCCTCGTAAATATCTCTGGGTTCCACGTCGATCCTAGCTTTAAGGGAAGACTCCGATTTGGAGTCCAAAATGTAGGACCCACCGATGTCCATCTCAAATTGGAGACACCGCTATTCACGATCTTTTTTGCGGAACTGAGTTCTGGGGGGATCGAAAAGACGCGAGATGAGGAGAACGATATTCATTTCGAGCAAAATTTAACGGGCCTACGCCTGGAAGATGTCCAATTGCTCGGCGGGAGCAGCATCACGCTTAGTGGCATTCAAAAGCAAATTGAGAAGTTCGAAAATCAGGTGAAGATTTATGGCGCAATTGCTGCGACCGCCGCGGTAACTTTGCTTTTGAAAATTCTCCTCGGCAAATGATTATTGCTTCTTCTAATCAATATAGCGGATAGTATGGCTCATTAGATCGCACACAATTTTTCCACCTCGCTGCTGTCGAACCTTTCTCCATACCTCATAACCCTGCAAAATCGCTTGCTCCCATTCATGCAGTGAGCAACGCTTCACTTCGAGATCTTTCGTCATGTCCCGGATGATGCGTAGCCATGTCCAATCGAGAGTGCTGATTCCCTCTAAGAAGGAGTGGTTCTCGGCATAAGCAAAAATCATCGCCGAAATTCCTTCCTCAATTGCGGCAGCTCGTCCCCCGTCTTCGACCATATCAATCTTAGGGTCGCTCTTCCGCTTCCGATTCATGATGGCTCTGGCCACAGGCGACCATCCGAGAACGCTTGCGTATGCGAGGTGAAAAACATCGTGGAATCGATATCCATCGTCCTCATAGGCATTGTCAGTTAGGGACGCGCCTGTGGGAGTGCCGTCAATGCTTAATGTGATCTGCGGCCCGAGGGCGGTTTGTCGTTCGACAATTTGAGCAACGAAACGAAGGGGAAACTGTTCATTCGGTGGGAACCGCTCGTCGAATGATTTTTGCCCTAGCCCTTCGTCCTTACTCCGCCAGCGATCATTTACTTTGCGCAAGTTGTCTTGAGCAATTTCATCGAGTTTGAGGTTGAACTTCGTTGAGATATCGGCAATGTACCAGAGAATATCCCCAAGTTCTTCGGCTATTCGCTGATCGAAAACCTCATATTTGTCGCCGTCCCGCAGATATTTCTTGTACTGCGTCAACAACGAGCCCGCCTCGCCGGCCAAGCCAAGAAATGGAACGATGATGCTTTTGAGCGCCGTGCCGGGAATCTGATCCGTTTTTGAAGCAGCATTCTGATATTCATTGAAATCCATGATTGGACCTCTCTCTGCGCTTTTACCTGTTGAATTCTAAGCCGTGCAGGCCTTCGTCGTTGAACCGATTAGATTATTGATCGACCATTTGGGCGGGTAAAAATATTCGAGCTTGCTCATGTTGGGGCGGAACTTTTGCTTGATCCTGGTTCTACCGGTTTTCCCTTTGATCTCCGGATGGGCGTATCGTGCGTACTTATCGACCTCACAGAACAGATTCTGGCAATCTATGAGCTGCAGAGGCCTTCCCCAAAGATTTTGGAAATTTATCTGAAGCTTTTGAAACTGTTCTTGTTGTGTTTCCGCAACAAACCTGATTAGGTCAGAAGGCAAGAGGTTCCCTGCGTCTCGAAAGCACTTTCGAATACCATCAGTTGCTCCGGGGCCTGGTACTATGAACTCCATTTCCGAGAAATTCAGGAAGCAACTGTAATTGAGATCAATAGCATATTGATATGCAAGAAAATCACCAATAGTAGGATATGCTCTCAATAATTCAAAGACCTCACGGAGGCTGTTCATATTCTGAAGCCGTTGCGGAAGAGAATTTTTCATCATCGTTTCTAACAAACGAAGATGGGTTCGGTGTTTTCGGTCAGTTACTCCTCCCGTCGGCATGATATACGCTGCCGAGTAAATTCTCTTTTTTTCTTCCAGTGCTTGTGTCAATACTCTGTCAAAAGACGAAAAATCAAAGTTTTGATATGACAAACAACCCAACTGGCGCTCCAGAAGTTCCCAAGTTTCAATTTTGTTAAAAAACTTGAACAACAAAATCCTGAAAACCAGTTCGATCGGATTCTGATCACCAGAGTAGATCACTTTATTTATCAAATACTGGCTCACCCTATCCGAAGCTCTATACGCATTCGTAAATTTATGGGTGGCCAGAATCGGGTCTTGCGTCCACGGATATTTCCGGTTATTAAGCCGCTCAAAGAAAATTCGTTGACGTTCAGCCGCGAAAAACCAATATGTGTGGAAGACAGGAGTAGCTTTAACCCCTTTTGGCAAGATAAGTGGTTCAAGCCTTTGAGCCGTGGAGCCCAGGTCAGGATGTTCCTCGTGTGGAAAAGGTAAAGTCATTGTGTTAAAAGGGAACAATAGACGAATATTATATTAGTACAGACATGTGTTTTCAATAGATTACAGGCATAAAAATATTTGTTTGAATATCGAACACAATTTGATATCATTGATCATATTTCGAACATCTCTTGTTGAGAGGTTTAATTATGGCTCCAAAAGCAATAACTGCAAAGACCATATTTCCGATCAAAGAACTCGAGGCATTTTTAGGGAAGTGGTGGGACCAAGAGATGCAAAGCGCTCTGAAGAGAGTCGATGATAAATCCAAAACGGTTTTTTGCATCCAGCCAGAGATGTCGTCACAAGAGGCTGTGAAGATACTTCTGGAGTTAGCCGGAATACTCGGTTATGAACCAACAAAAAAAGTGATCCGAAGGGGCGGATATCAGAACAGGGACCAGTTTATTTTGGATATGACGACGAAAATCGGTGCTGAATTCAGTCAGGTTCATGGCTTTGGTCCCGCGTCCGCAGTGGCTACATCAACGCAGGTGAAAAATCATGCCCAGCTCTGAGGTGAATCGCAAAGACCTGGCTGACCGGTTAAAGGAAGCGCGCGAATATTTGAACTTGTCCCAGGACGAAGTCGCGCGTCAACTTTCTGTTCCGCGGACAGCTATATCGCAAATCGAATCCGGACAGCGACGGGTCGAAGCCCTAGAACTGAAAAAGCTCGCTGAAATTTACGAGCGTCCCGTCACTTTTTTCACCGGAGAAGTTTTGTTTAGTGACGCGCTGCCAAAGGATATCGCGCATTTGGCCCGTGCAGCCTCTAAGCTTTCAGAACAAGATCGATCAGAATTGAGGCGCTTTGCTGAGTTCTTAAGCACCCGCTCCGAAACAAAAGGAAGCAGCGATGAATAAGCGAGATTCTGTTCTAGAAGGAGTGCTTGAGGCAACTCGGCTACATGCACAACTTGGGAGCCCGAAACGCCTCCATAGAAATGGCGGAAATGTAGACGTTTTCGGAGTCATTGTTCGGATGAAACTAGGCTTGGTTTTTCGGCCTTTAAAGGGCTTGCTGGGCGCCTATTTGCCTGGAGACAATCCAGGAATTCTTGTCACGACCGAGCGGCCACTGTCGATTCAGCGTTTTACGGGTGCCCACGAACTAGGCCACTTCTTTATGAAGCACCAAGGCAGCTTGGACGATAACTCTGTAATCGAGCGTTCTCCATTTGCCAAAGGTTACGAGCCCATCGAGATTGCCGCGAACTCTTTTGCAGCAGCGTTCTTGATGCCGCGCTGGCTTCTGGAACATCATGCTGAAAAGCAACACTGGACGCGATCCAATTTCGCTGAATCGCATACGATTTATCAGCTTTCTTTGCGCGTGGGAACCAGTTACCAAGCGACGTGTTGGGGTTTGCAGCAGCAAGGGGTGCTCAATATTCGTGAAGCAAAACTCTTAGCTGATACCGAAGTCAAGGGTCTCAAAACAGAATTGCTTGGTGAGCGCACTTTGCAGTCGTGGCATGGAAATGTTTGGGTCTTGACTGAGAAGGATCAAGGTACTCTGATCTGTGGTGAGCCTCATGATGTTTTCATCGTTCGCTTGAAGGAGCAAAGCGGAGCCGGATATCTCTGGGATTTGGATCAGGTCAAAGCCGCAGGATTTAACATCGTGTCAGACGAGCGTGTTATTCCACATCACGAAAATGATGTCGGCGGTGCAGTTGAACGAGTGCTAACTGCAAAATCAGAGGTTCCAACAATGGGGAATTTTGAGTTCCTTCAACGGCGTCCATGGGACCAATCTGACGTGATTGGGAATTTCTCGCTTGGCTATGATTTACGCGGAAAAGAACAGGGAAAGCCGCGTGCGGCCAGGGAGAACTTGCCCGCAGCATGAGCACTCTTTCGGTTAAGGTTGATCTCCGGTCGATGTTCGGAAGTGTTCGCGATCAAGGAAGGCGACCAACTTGCCTGGCATTTGCAGTCAGCGACTTGCATGCGGCCATGCGAAAGCGCTCTGTTTTTGAGGAACTGTCTGTCGAATATGCCTTCTACCGGGCTTCTCTACGGCAAGGGTTATTGAGGCGTGATTCTGGCACGGCAATTAAGCCAATGCTAGAGGCTTTGGAATTTGATGGGCAACCGCAAGAATCTTCTTGGCCGTATCTGCAGGCCTTGCCCATTGATCTGGGCTCATATACTCCACCAACGATTGACGGACAACTCTTTAGAACACGGGGCTCCCAGTTGAACCTTACGCTGACGGATACTGCTGATCGGCTAACCCACGGGTTTCCCTTAATGCTGGGGATATTACCAAGTCTTCAGTTCCACACAGCTGTTGGAACGTCCGTGATCGTCAGGACTTCGCCCGATCCCCTAACTGGCGCTGCTCATGCAGTCATTGCCGTTGGGTGGGGCGAATTTGGAAACCAGAAAGCGTTTTTGCTGCGCAACAGTTGGGGCCCGAAGTGGGGAAATCGCGGATATGTGTGGGCTTCCGAAGAATATCTTAATCCGAGACTTATCACCGCGGTGACGATGGAGGCACAGTGGAAAAACTGATACATACTTTTGAGGGAGAAACGTGTCCAGACGCGTGGCTGAAAGCGGCAGAGTTCCTTGCAAAAGCCAAGGGCAAGCCCGCCTACAATGTTGTAATGGGGGTTGAACATCCTGACCGCATAACATCAGCCGGACGCACGATCTGTGAACAAGTCGATTCTTTTCTCCAAGAACACGGTCGCGCACCTCTCAGTACCATTGCAGGGACGATTTTTCCGGGCGGATTATATTGGCATAGCGGTGCCAAGGGGGTTTTCGAAGAATACAAGAAAATATACCCGCTCATTTCAGACGGTTGGGGAACTTACGCGTTCCGCACCCAGAACAAGTCAGTTGGGTCATCAAAGAAAACCAAGGCATCCAATAATGGACAGGCTCCTGATCCGATCAATCCATTGGAAAAGGTAATCGAGAAAATCAAGAAACACGCTACCACCACCCATCTAAAAGCTATTTATGAGCTTAGCCTCGTTAGAGGAGAGGACTATTTTGAAATTTCTACATACGAGGGTGATACTGACCATACGCTCACATTAAAACACCCTTGCTTAAGTCATCTTAGTTTTAAGCTGACACGAGACCACAAAGTGATGCTCACTGCGCTCTATCGTTCCCAATTTATTGTGGAAAAAGCTTTGGGCAATCTGATGGGCCTGGGACAATTGCTTTGGTTCGTAGCTGCTGAAACGGGGATGGAGGTCGGTCCCCTGGTTTGTCACTCGACATACGCCAAACTGGATTTGGAAAGTTGGAAAGAGGCTGAGGTGACCAAGCTGTTCAATGGGTTCCCTAGAGTAACAGACACTAAAGTCGCTGTTTAGTTCTTTTCAAGGAGAACCACTGCACAAGCATATTGCGGCGTGTGGGAAATGGAAATCCACACGCTCGTAGCACCTAGCTCATCCAGTCTCGACTTTGAACCGCCTAACACATGCAACTCTGGCCTTCCATCCGGGTGATTAGTAATCTCTATATCTTTCCAGTCAACCTCGTCTGTCCAGCCCGTGCCAAGCGCTTTCATCGTTGCTTCTTTGGCAGCTAGACGGCCGGCGAGGATTTGGTACGGATCTGCGCAGCTTTGTGCATAAGAAGACTCAATAGCCGTAAATACGCGCGCAACGTAAGAAGGCTCAGAATCAATCGAATCCTGAACTGCCTTTACCGAAACTATGTCAATTCCCAAGCCGATAGTGCTAGCCATTTAGATCGAACCGGCTTGGATTTTAGCAGCTAAACCAAGCCAGTCGAAGAGAGCGTTGTAAATTAGGTAGTTCCAAACACGAACAGTTTCGCACAGTGCTTAGTCTATTGTCCTAATTCGCGCTTGCCTTTTCGCTGGGGGTTCGCTAGATTACCGGCAGCACCGCGCGTGCAGGATCTTTGAAAAAAGAAGCAACTGGCAATTAGCAACTGGCAAATAGCCAGGCCAAGCGTTACGACCCTCTGCCGACCGCAACTGGCAATTGGTAAACAGCAAATAACGAGATTCGACCCCGATTGAGCGAGAAAAAAGGGCATCGACAGCCTTTCGACAGTCCTTTCGAATTGAGGTTTGCCGTTTGTTTGCAACAAAACGTCTATGGGGGGTGGGGGTCTGGCTGAGGGACGCAGGCAGAGGGCTACAAGAATCGGGAAACCCGGGGACAGACGGGACGTTTACTGATTTGTTTTTACGTTACCGCCGGGTGCCCACGTCTCGCCACCTGTCCTGGTGGTAAAGTTGGCTTCATGGCCGACACCACAAATTCCAAAAGCTTTGAGGAGATTGTAGAGTGGGCATACGGCACCCTGCCCCAGAAGATCAGGCGCCTGCCAGATTTCCCCGGCATTCAAGTGGTTGACGAGCCTCCTGCGGACGTATTGGAGGAGATATCGAACCGGGAGAAATGGCGTGGTGGAACTGAGTTGTTGGGATTGTACAGCGGCACATTCAGGACGAAACGCTCATACGCCCAGGTGAAGTACGCCCCCGACTTGATATTTGTTTTTCGGGGCCCCATTCTGCGGTGTTCAAATGGAGATTTGCCGGCCGAAGTGAAGCGGGTAGTCTGGCATGAGGTTGCGCACTGGCTCGGCTATGAAACCGAGGAACAAGTGGAGGCCCTTGGTTTATGAGCCTCCGCGAACTTAATCCGCGTTCATCCGCGCTAAGATTCGGGTTTTTCCGATGTCCCGGATGTCCCGATCTTCTCCGTGTCTCCGTGCCTCCGTGGTAGGTTTTTCCCGACCCGCCTACCAGTACGTCAGGCTCACCTTATCCAGCCACACCGAGTAAGGCGTCCCGGTTAGGTTGGCGTCGGACTGATACGAGATATCGACGCCGCTGTTGGAATCGCCGGTATGCGGCATGCTCAGGTTCACCATCTGCCGACCGCCGTTTACCGTAACGGCGGTAAAGATCACACTGCCGCCGGGCTGGCGTTCAAACTCCCAGACCAGATGGTTCCAGGTGTTGGCCGCCGGTGTAGCGCAGGTCGCGGAGGAAGATACCCATTTGAATCCGATCGGGTCCCAGACGCGCCAGGTATGTCCGCCCGCGAGGTCGCATTGCGTGGAAAAGTTATAGCGTCCGCCGTTGGCGCTCTGGGTCACGTTGAACTCTACCGCCTGCGCCGCGCCAGGATTGTCGACATAGAAGTTCAGGTCGTAGATAAAGTGTGTGGCGTTGTTCTGTGCTCCCAGGGCTTTGAACCACAGCACGCCGCCAAACGGATGCGTCCCGGCCAGCAGTTGGAACCGCGCGGAAGCGCCGCTCAGCGACGGCGTGGCAACCCCTTGTGCCATGGAAAAATTTGCCGCCGGAGTTCCGCTGCAG
>DASYKK010000533.1:0-4640 GCA_035995565.1 Candidatus Angelobacter sp. | reverse complement strand
ATATTTTCTCGACGAATGGCTGCGCGGTGAAATCAATGAAGACGAACTCCGTGCCGGCATACGTTACGACGACGAATGGGGTTACGACTGGGAACCGTTTGCTTGTCTGCTGCGCCAGGCCAGGAAGCATGGCTGCCCCGTATACGGCATTGATCTTAAGCCGCGCGGCAATATGCGCAAGATCGGCGCACGTGACCGCCATGCGGCCGCGCAGATTGCGCAGATTCGCCGGGCTCATCCTGAAGCGCGCGTGCTTACGCTGTTTGGCGAGGCCCATCTTGCTCCCCAGCATCTGCCACACTGGTTGCGCCTTTTGCGCCCACGCGACCGGGTGCTCACTGTGCTGCAAAATCTTGACGAACTCTATTGGAAGGCCGCTGGCGAATTGAGCGAGAGTATTCATGGCGTCCAGGTAAGCGATGACGTTCTGTGCGTTTTCAACGCTACGCCGCTGGAAAAATACGAGAGCTACCGCATCTACATCGGAAAATGGCGGACCGAGCCGAACCAGCCTGACCTCGCTCCCACGTTCTATAACCTGGTGGATACATTCATGCGATCGATGGGCCTGGAGCAATATTCTCCCGTCACCGGAAGCCATTCCAGCGCGCTGGTGGAAGACTATCCCGAAGTTTATCTGCGTCCCGGAGCGCGGGAATTTGAAAAGCTTCTTGTGCGTAAAGAGATTCCCGCAACTGAACGGCGACCGGTGCTGGAGAAGTTGCGACAGCAGGGCTGCGTCTATTCACCGAAACACAACCTTCTGCTGATCAAGCGTTTTCAGCTCTCCAACGCCGCCGAAGAAGCTGTGCGCTTCGTGCAATACGAGTGTCGTGGCGCGGCTTGTTCGAACGGACCGTGGGCGGGCAGTTCACACCAGGACCAGTTTTACTTTGACGTGATTGACCGCGCCTTTACCACATTCGGCGCGCGAGTCCTTCTGCCGCACTATCCGGTGATGCGCCAACATGACTTCCGTGCGCTCAGCAGCCATCCCCATAGCGCAGCGGAAAAGCAGACGGCGTTCAGCGTCCGCGAACATCGCGAGATGATCGAATTTCTGATGTTGCACAAAGAAGCAGAAGGGCATGCGCGCCTGCGTTCTGAGTTGCCGCGCGTGATTGCCACCGGCATTGCGTCCAGCGGGAAAAAGCGCGAATTCCTGGTCCGCCACCTTGGCGCCATGCTGGGTGCCGAGATGCACGAAGCGTATCTGGCAGGCTCGATGAGCAAGAGCTTTCTGCGTTCTCTTTTCTTCCGCAAGATCCATTTGCCCGGCGTAGCAAAAAAAACCTACTTCGAGCTGGCGCGACGGGTGAATCCGGCGCAGGGCAAGCTGTTCTCCTAGAAAATCCATCACTGAGACAGAGGCACGGAGAACAACAGGTGTTTTTTAAATCTTCTGCTCAGTGAACTCCATTTTCAGTCTTTAGCTAGGGTCGCTTCAATCTCAAAGACAAAACCCCTTTGGCTGTTCTCCGTGTCTCCCTGCCTCCGTGGTGGATTTGGGTTTAATGTTAATCTGACTCTCAGATGGATACTGCCTCTCTCCGCAAGTTGCTGCAGGAAGTACGAAGCGGCACGGTCTCGCCTGACGACGCTGTGGCCCGGCTGCGGCATATGCCATTCGAAGACCTGGGATTCGCCAAGATTGACCACCATCGTCGCGTGCGTTCGGGCATGCCGGAAGTAATTTTCGCTCAAGGCAAGACGCCTTTGCAGGTAGCAAAGATTTTTAAGAGCATGGCTGCTCAGGGCGGCAATATTCTTGCTACTAAAGCCACCCCTGAACATTTTCGCTCGGTAAAGAAGTTGGTCCGCAAAGCTGAATACCGGGAGTTGGCGAAGACCATCACTTTGCAGCAGGATTCAACAAACTATGGCAAAGGCACCGTAGTCATCATCTCGGCCGGTACCAGTGACATTCCTGTAGCAGAAGAAGCTCTAGTTACGGCAGAAATCATGGGCAATGAAGTCGCGCACCTGTATGATGTCGGCGTTGCGGGCATCCACCGCCTTTTGGCGGGAAGGGAAGTTTTCGATAAGGCGCGGGTCATTATCGTCTGCGCTGGAATGGAAGGCGCCCTGCCCAGTGTTGTCGGAGGTCTGGCGCGGGTACCGGTTATCGCCGTGCCTACCAGCGTTGGTTACGGCGCTTCTTTCAACGGTCTGGCCGCCCTTCTCGGTATGCTGAACTCTTGTGCTTCCAACGTGAGCGTGGTCAATATCGATAACGGATTCGGCGCGGGTTACGTAGCCTCAATGATTAACCGTCTCTAACACTTGCACGGAATCCAAATCACATTCGTATGCGACGTCATCATCGGCGTCGCAGCAGCAGCTCCGTTCACAAAAGGTTACGCAAAGCAAGCAATACATTTACATTTCAAAACTTTTCGTATGCAACATACGAAATTTGGTTCGCGTCTTACTGGCAGGTGTAAAATCTGCAATTGAATGAGGGCCTGCGGACCTTCCGTGAGGGGATCTTCTCCCAGCCGAGGCACACATGAATTTTCACGTCAGTTACAAAGCAGGTAAGACGCCGGATGTTGAGCGCGAATTCCAGCATCAGATCCAAAAATTAGAGCGGCGATTGCAGATCTTCAAGCCCGACCTGGTGCAACTGCACGCGGCTGTGGACCAGGAAAATGGCCATAGCGCCAGTGTGTCACTCAACCTGCGATTGCCCTCCGGGCAAATGGCGGCGCAGCGTTCCGGGGAGAACGCGCTGGCGGCGACCAAGTCTGCCTTTGCCGACCTGATCTCCCAGGTGACAAAGCATAAAGACCTGCTGCGCGGACACTGGACGCGAAAATCAGTGCGACGCGGAGGCCGCTCGCGGCTGACGGAAATGCCAAACGCTGTTGCGCTTCCATCTACGACCACGAATGGCCAGGCGCACCCCAGGAAACATCAGGCAGCTCCTTCTGCAATGCCGCTGTCTGCGGCCAAGACTGATAGCGCAGCGGTGGCGGATGTAGAGCTATGGCTGAGCGCCAACCTGCGTAAGCTGGAAGAGTTTATTGATCAGGAGTTGCGATTCCAGGTAGAGTCGGACCGAATCCGTGAAGACCAGATCACCTGCGAAGAAGTGATCGATGAAGTGATCGTGAGCGCGCTCTCGCATGAAGGAGGCAGGATGGAACTGCTGTCGCCGGAAGGCTGGTTCCACCGCCTCGCTATTCAGGCCATTCGACGGCTCATCCATGACAACGCCGATACAGCCAATATTTCCCTCGACGCGCCCGCCGGAATTCAGAATGTTACCGGCAGCGATGAGAACGTGCTCCAGTACCATCAGCCCGACGATAGCCTTCCGGAAGAGAGCATCATTCGCGACGAAAGCGTCCGCACGCCGGAAGAGATCATGGCGGGCGATGAAATGGTGGCGCAGTTGGATATAGTGCTGCGCGGCGTCCATTCCAATGATCGTGAAGCTTTTGTTCTGTACACGCTGGAAGGCTTCACAGTGGATGAAATTTCCCGCCTTGCGGGGCGGCCGGCGGAACAGGTGCGCCAGTCCATACATGACGCGCGGATGCATATTCAGCAAAAGCTACCGACGCAGAACCAGCTCAGGAAAAGCCTGCTCCACCATTCCCGGGTTGCGTAATAAAAGCTTTCATAAGGAGACCCTGCTAAATGATTACGCGTGAAGAGATTCGCCAGTTGGCGCAGTTTGAGTCGCCGGCGGGATGCGCGATTAGTTTTTACTTCCAGCCACATACACCGCAGAATAAGTCGCATCGTGAAGAAACAATCCTGGTTAAAGACCTGGTGCGCGACGCCCTGCGTAAAGCGGAGCGCAACGGCAATCATGTTGCCTTGCGCGAGGATCTGGAAAAAGTGCTGACAATAGTTGACGGGCTGCATGGAAACCACTCGCGCGGCAAAGCGATCTTCGCCTGTCGCGAGCAGGGAATATGGCGTGAGTTGGATATCCCGCCACTCCCGGGAGAATCACAGATCAGGGTGAACTCGCGCTTTCATCTGCGCCCTCTGGTGGACGCAAATTCCGGACTGCCCCGCGCCTGCATTGCGCTGGTCAATCGCAAAAAGGCGCGCATCTTCGAATTTCAGGAAAGCGAAATCACGCAAAAACCGGATTTAGAGTTCGGCGTGGCGCCACCGGTCCCGCGGAGCGATGGTTTCCAGGGCTATGAAGCCGGCCATCGCGAGCGCCATGTTGAGAACATGGTGATGCAGCATTTCAAAATGTTTGCAGAATCACTGCTTATGCTCTCCCACCGGGAAAAATTTGATGCGCTGCTGATCGGATGCCAGGACGACTCATGGCCGGAAATTGAATCCCAGCTGCACACTGACCTCAAGCAGAAACTGCGGGGGCGGTTCCCGATTGATGTTATCTCTGCGACCCCGGAAGAGGTTCGCGAGCACGCTACCCGCATCCTTACTGAATGGATGTTAACCGGGCAGATGGGGCTGATACGCGAGGTCATGGGCGAAGTGCAGCGTAACGGGCGCGGGGCTGTTGGCTTGAAACACGTGCTGAACGCGCTGGAGTTGCAGGAAGTGCAGACTCTTCTCATGACGCGCAGCTTCACGGCGGAAGCCGTAGAATGCACGAACTGCCGGCATCTGGATACCCGCATGGTGAAGACCTGCGCGGTCTGCGC
>DASYKK010000532.1:0-8663 GCA_035995565.1 Candidatus Angelobacter sp. | reverse complement strand
TATGACTTTGAACGTCTAATGCCGGGATCCACCAAAGTAAAAACCAGTGAGTTTGCCGGACACATGATTGAAAACATGGTTGACCGACGTAAGAAAACAGCAGTGTAAGGCTTCATCAGAATTTCAGGAAGGAAAAGGGATGCGCAAAAAAGTAACAATCGTAGGTGGAGGAAACGTGGGCGCGACGGCCGCTCACTGGGTGGCCTCGAAAGAATTGGCCAACGTGGTTTTAATTGACGTGCTGGAAGGCGTCCCTCAGGGCAAGGCTTTGGACCTGCTCGAAGCGATGCCCATTGAGAAACGCGACTCATACATTCTGGGCACGAACGATTATGCTGACACCGCGAATTCTGACATCGTAGTAATTACCGCCGGAATCGCGCGTAAACCGGGCATGAGCCGTGACGATTTGCTCAACACCAACTACAAGATCATGCAGGACGTCATTGCCAAAGTTGCCGCGAACTCGCCTAATTGCATCTTGATTGTGGTCTCTAATCCGCTGGATGCAATGGCCCAGGCGGCATTCAAGCTGAGCAAGTTTTCCCGCAACCGCGTGCTCGGCATGGCCGGTGTGCTCGACTCTGCCCGCTTCAGTACCTTTATCGCGCAGGAATTGAACGTAAGCGTGGAGAACGTGACGGCATTCGTGCTCGGCGGCCACGGTGACACCATGGTTCCGCTGGCGCGGTACTCCACCGTCGCGGGCATCCCCATTACCGAATTGATTCCTAAAGACCGACTAGACGCCATTATTCAACGCACGCGTGACGGCGGCGCCGAGATCGTGAAATATTTGAAGACCGGCAGCGCTTATTACGCGCCGTCCGCAGCGGCCACTGAGATGGTGGAAGCCATTCTGAAGGACAAAAAGAAGATCCTGCCTTGCGCCGTACATTTGGAAGGAGAATACGGCATTAAGGGGCTTTTTGTCGGCGTGCCCTGCAAGCTGGGTTCGAATGGCCTGGAGCAGATTATCGAAATTAAGCTCACGGCAGACGAGCAAGCAGCTTTGCAGAAGAGCGCAGATTCCGTCGCTGAGTTGGTGAAGGTGATCGGCGTTTAGTATTTGCCCGAAAGTAAAAGCCGGCGCTGATTGCGTCGGCTTTTTTGCTTTCATCTAACCTCGAAAAGATATATGCGACGCAGTTGCTATGCGGCCCGTTCAATCGTGATGGAAGTAATCACAACATCTTTTGCCGGCTTGTCCTGGGCGCCTTTTTTCACTTTGGAAATCTTGTCAGCCACGTCCTGGCCTTCTACCACTTCACCGAAGATTGTGTGATTACCAGTAAGCCACGGGGTAGCCGCGACAGTGATAAAGAACTGGCTGCCATTGGTTCCAGGACCGGCATTAGCCATCGCCAGCTTGCCTGTCTTATCGAATTTGTGTGGCGAGCCCTTGGTCTCGTCTCCGAATTTATAGCCCGGGCCGCCCATGCCTGTGCCGCTGGGATCGCCTCCCTGAATCATAAAGTCAGGAATAACGCGATGGAAAATGGTGCCACTGTAGAGGGGCCCGTCACCGCTCTTGCCACTCACGCTGTCTTTCCAACTCCGCTTGCCCTCCGCAAGATCGGTAAAGTTTTTGGTAGTAATCGGCGCTTCTTTTTCAAACAAACGGCAAACAATCTTGCCTTCCGTGGTATCGAAAATTGCGTATGTGCCTGGCTGGCGTGTCATGAATTATTCCTCTCGAATGATGTTCTGAACCGTCTGAATATCTCAATTAGTTCTTAGGTGCTGTCGTAGCCTTTGTGCCGGTCGATTTCTTGGCCGCCGGCTTTGCCGCAGAGCCGCCTGCGCCCTGAATCTCAATATGCGTAATCTTCACCGGGTTTTGCGGACGGCTATTGTTTCCGTTACATGCCGCACCGCCACCACAAGGCATGCGAGCAATCTTCTTCACCAGTTCCACACTGTTTTCGTCGCACTGGCCGAGGATGGTATAGCCGCTGTTCGGAGCCCGGCGTCCGCCCATGCATCCGTTGGGGTCCAGACACGGATTGAGGAAGGGAACATCCTTCTCTGTAATAAAGAACTGCGAACTATTGGTATTGGGCCCGCGATTCGCCATGGCAAGGCGTCCGGGCTGATCGAACAGCAAATCGGCGTGCAATTCGTCTTCAAACTCAAATCCCACATCGCCGCTCCCGGTGCCGGAGGGATCGCCGCCCTGGATCATGAATTCAGGGATGGTGCGGTGAAAGATCACGCCGTCATACAAGGGCTTGTGCACTGTATTGCCGGTTGCCGGGTCCTTCCATGGTTTGGTGCCTTTGGCGAGTCCCACAAAATTAGCAACAGCTTTGGGGGCCTGGGCCGGGAAAAGTGTGCATTTCAGGTCGCCAGCAGTGGTATGGATGACGGCTGTGGGTGAAGCCTTGGCCGGCGCGGCTTTGCTTGCAGTCTTGGGGATAGTTCCCGAAGCCGGGGTTTTCGGCTTGCTCTGCGCACCAGCGGTGAGGCCAAAACACATTAGAATCAAGGCTGCACGAGTGACCATTCATCTCTCCTTGTCGAACTCAACCGAATATTAGAAATGGAGAGCTGTAAGAAGTAAAGTCTGAGGGTTCATGGACGGCGGTTTTGCGGACGCAGAACTGCTACTCTCGCTGGAACCTTTTGCGGTTTTCCCGGTAATCATCCCTGAAAGGACAAATAACCGCCTGCCGCCGCCAATGGCCAATTCGATGTCCGATGAGGAACTGATGGCGCAGGTGCGCAGCGGCGTGGGCGAAATGCTGGGTGTGTTATTTGAGCGCTATCACGTGCCTTTATTCAATTTCTACTTGAAGTTAACGGGTGACAGGCCAGCGAGTGAAGACCTGGTCCAGGAAGTCTTCTTCCGAATACTGAAGTATCGCCACAGTTATCGCCCGGATACCGCATTCCGCGCATGGATGTACCAGATCGCCCGAAATGCCCGCGTTGACCTGCTGCGTAAGCGTCGACCAGAGACGAGTCTGGAGCCTGAGATGTCTCCTGGGATTGTTCCGGTGGATACGGCCCAGCAGAGCCAGGAAGCACTATTACTGCACAGTGCGCTCATGCAGATATCAGAAGACAAGCGCGAAGTTTTAATCCTGAGCCGATTCCAGGACCTTAAGTACGAAGAGATTGCTCAGCTGCTGGGCTGCGAAGTAGGGACGGTGAAAACCCGGGTCCATCGCGCACTGCAAGACCTGAGGCAAGTATTCGAACAGCTCGAAAGTGGAAAGGCTTTACGTGGCAAGGGACCACGGGGAACGTGGCCCGCGCCCGGGAGTGTGCAATGAACTGCGAAGAAATTGGCGAACTTTTACCGGAGTATCTGCAGGGCAGACTTAGCGCTGATCGTGCGGGAGTAGTGGAAAAGCATTTGGCGGAGTGTGCCACGTGCGGCGAAGAGGCTGAGCTGTGGAAGAAATTGGCATTGCTCCCTGAAGAACAGCCCAGCCCGGCGCTGGAGTCGCGATTTAAAGCAATGCTTGAGAGTTATCAGGAAGGCCGCTGGGAAAAAACCAGTCTGGCGGCGGAGAAGATTAAGACTTCCGTCCCCATGTTTTGGGGTCTGGGCAACTGGAGACAATTGCCGGCCGCAGGGATTGTCTGGGCGTGCCTCTTCCTGGCGTGTGGGTATTTCATCGGCAAACATGCGGATCGTGGCCCCGATGCAGCAGCGCAGGCGCAGATCAATGAAATGCGGCAGGAACTTGGCGCTACGCGACAGATGGTGGCCCTTTCCATGTTGCAGCAACAGTCCGCCAGCCAGCGGCTGGAAGGCGTGAGTTGGAGTACCCGCCTGCCTGAGCCAGACCCGAAAGTGATGGGCGCTTTGATGCACACTGTGCGTTTTGACAATAGCGTGGACGTGCGTCTGGCGGCCCTGGATGCGCTGAGCCGATACGCCGACCGGCCCGAAATACGCCGCGAACTGGTGGACGTGCTGCAGACCACACAATCGCCCATGGTGCAGGTGGCTTTGATCGATCTACTGGTGGACTTGCATGACAAAAGCGCGGTTCCGCAATTTAAAAGATTCCAGCAGGATCCACACGTCAATCCCACAGTGAAGAAACGCGTGGATTGGGGAATACAACAGCTGAACTAGTTTTTTATCCCAAGCGCAGTGAGGGATCACTTATCACTGCAAAGAATTGGAGGGATCGTGGCTAAACAAAAGTTTCTTGTATTCATTCTGATGTATTCGGTTGGTTTGCTGTTCTTGCCAACGTTTGCTAGCTCACTTTATGCAGCGGGGGATGACCATGACTCCGAGTCGGGCATGCGCCTGGAGGAGAAAGAGACGATTCGCAAGACGTTCAATCTCACGGCGGCCCACAAGATCCTGGAGATCGACAATATTTTCGGCTCCATTGAAGTAATGGGCGGGCAAAGCGACCAGATCCAACTGCTGGTCAATAAAACAATCTCCGCTGAATCCAAAGACAGAATGGATGCCGCGAAGAAAGAAGTCACCCTGGATATCACTGACCAGCCGGATCTCTTAGAGCTCTATGTGAATGGACCCTTCCGCTGCAACTGTGCGAATGGAGACGACGGATGCCACAACTGGCACGGCGACCGAGGGTACAGGGTGAAGATGGATTTCCAGCTTCAGGTGCCGAGAAATATTGAAGTCAAGCTGAAGACTGTCAACTCAGGCCATGTCAGCGTGCAGGACGTAATTGGCGACTTTTCTGTTCACAACGTAAATGGCAGCATTGACATGAAGAATGTCTCTGGCTCCGGCGTAGCCAAGACCGTCAACGGCCCGGTAAAGGTTTTGTTCCGGGAAAATCCGCGCGCGAAGTCGGACTTCGCAACCATCAATGGCAATGTCGAGCTCTATTTCGTTCGCGGACTCTCGGGCGATTTTCGCTTCAAGACGATGAATGGCGCGGTGTACAGCGATTTTGAAATGACCTCACTGCCGGCCCAGCCTGTGAGCAGCGAGCGGCATGGCACCAAGTTTGTGTTTCGGTCAAACCGATTTACCGGAGGCCGCGTCGGCTCCGGCGGACCGGAAATCAAGGCAGAAAATTTGAATGGAGACATACGCGTCCTCGAACGCCATGAATAAACCAATGAAGACTAAATATATAAACCGTTGCTTTAAGCTTTATAAATGCATCCTTTTGCTGGCTACGGCAGCCTTGTTCGCGGTGGCACAGCCCCTGTCCGCGCAGTCGGACAATAAAGTCACCGTACCTCTGAGTGATCCTTCGCGACCGGTTAACCTTCGCGCTCACCTGGTAAGCGGCAGCATCACCGTAAAAGGCGCAGATGTAAAAGAGGTGGTGGTAGAAGCGAGAGCACGAGGCGATGAGGCCCACAGCGGTGGGCGGGCTGAAGGTATGAAGCGTATTCCCATGACATCAACCGGTCTGAACATTGAAGCCGAAAATAACAATGTACGGGTAAGCACGGATTCCTATCAGCGAACGATCGATCTCACGATCACCGTACCCACGCACACGTCGGTTTCTCTGCATAGCGTGAACGACGGCAATATTTCCGTAAGCGGTGTTGACGGTGAGCTCGACGTTAACAACATCAACGGTGAAGTTGACCTAAAGAATATCGGTGGCAGTGTGGTGGCGCACGCGCTGAACGGCCACGTGGTCGCGACCTTTAATCGCATCGACCCGCAGAAGCCCATGGCGTTCAGCTCGCTGAACGGCGATATCGACGTGACGTTCCCCGCTGATCTCAAAGCCAATGTGAGCTTACGCACGGACAATGGCGAAGTCTACAGTGACTTCGATGTGAAAGTACTTCCCAGCGCTCCGCAGCAGACGGTGGAAGACAATCGCGGACACGGCGGAAAATACAAAGTGAAGATCGACAAGAATGTGCGGGGAACCATCAACGGCGGCGGCCAGGAGATTCAGTTTAAGAATTTCAACGGAAATATCTATATCAGGAAAGCCGGGGGAAAATAATAGATTCGAACCGCAAGTTATGCCGGTTACAGCTCGCCGCAGTTGTAACCGGTTTCGTTTGATTGGAAAGTGGGTAGCCTGCCACATTCTGATGCGCGTGGCTAACCGTGAATCAGGCCGCGTGGGATAATGGATACGAAGTCATTCAGCCGGCAGGGTAAGAATCGTTAAGGAGGTATTTGCAATGGAACAGAAAAGCGATGGATCAAAGAGTGGCGAACAACCTCTATCGGAACCGGTGCAGCAAATCACCGGCGCGCATCAACTGTTGAAGAGCTTGAGCGAAAAGTTTGGCGCCAGTCATCCGGAATTGAATGAGGCGATTACGAAATTGGAGCTTGCGTTGAGTGCTCTGACCGTGAATACCGGCGGAATGTTCTAGCATCGGTAGCGTTCTCAATGCTCCAGTGCCCGTGGTTTCATCCGTTCCACTTAAATCAAGGCCGCACCGGGATCTCTGCCCACCCGAAATTGTCTGTGCTTTTAACTGCATTTCGCTACTGGCCATGTTGCGCCTCTACTTAGCCCCTTCCGCCGTTTTGGCCGGGACGCGTTTCTGTTTCAGCTTGTTGTAGTCCACCATATAAACATTCAGTCCGAAAGATGGGGTGGTCTTGCTGTATCCCGCCACAAGCTGGTCTTTGTAGCGGTCCAGGTAAAAGTCGAACGGGTCTTTGGGGGCGGGATCAATCAATACCAGGTCAGTATCCGTCATCAATAGTTTTCCAAATTGCAGCTTGTTGCCTCGATACGCCATGTAATTTTGGGCCGACACCTTGATCCACGGATACTTCTTCGGTTCTCCAAAGACCTGAACAATAGTGTTGCCTTCCAGATGAATGTCAGTGATCTTCCCGGAGATTTTTGGTGGCGGAAAAATCTCTTCGGGGTCGAAGATCAAGTCATCTTTCTTCACTTGCACACCGCGCACCTTGCCGTTTTTGATCAGGTCGGCAATGTCCAGTCCAAACAAGTCCATAAGGCCTTTCATCGGGAGATGCAGCGCCTTGATCTTTTCCGCGTGCAGCCGGATTTTGCCGTCGCCGGTGGCGCTAAGCCGGCCTTCGGTCTCAAATCCGATGTCACCTTTGTTATGCAGCTTGCCTTTAACCTTAAGCTGGCCTTTTTCAATAGTGATGGAAATATCTTTCAATGGAGCGTCATTGCCGGCAAAGACATGACTGTTCAAGACATTCGCGAGCGACTGCGGGTCCATGGTCATTTCGGCGGCGGTAATTTGCAGCTTGAAAGATGTCTTGTCATCGAAGACAGGTATGCCGCTCGCCGAAAGAGGTACCAGGCTGCCGCCAACATTAATCAGGTGTACTGCTACCTGATCGGTGAAGTGATACATCACGTTATGCATTTGCACCTGTACCGCGCCGCCGTTGGGACGCGAATGGGTGTTTTCTTGTGCGCGAACAGGGCGGACTGCGACGACGCAGGCCATCGACACTACCAAAGCAACGTTCTTCATCATGGATAGGAGTCAGGAATCCCCTGGCGGGTTGGTAAGTAGCTGCTGAATCGACCCATGGCGCGTGCCAGATCCTTCTGGATGGTCCCGCGGTGTAAAATTTAGTGATATCCAGTGAGGTCCTCAATGACACCCAGCGCAACCGCCGTCGAACTGAAATCCTGCCCGCTCTACATCAATGGAAAGGCCGTGATTTCTACTGGCCCGAAGGATATCCAGCATAATCCCGCCACAGGCGAACCCGTGGCTGAGATTCCGCACTGTACTCCGGAAGAGATTTCCGCCGCTATTGATGCAGCGCACAAAGCGTTTCCCGCCTGGAGCAGAACGCCGGTGGTGCAGCGCTGCAAGGTTCTATTTAAGTTTCGCGAGCTGCTGGAGGCGAATGCGCAGGAGCTGGTTGGGCTGATTACCGAAGAGAATGGCAAGACGCGCGACGAAGCGCAGGGATCGTTTGATCGCGGCATCCAATGCATTGAGTTTGCTTGCGGCGCGCCAACCTTAATGATGGGCGACACAGTTGACCGCGTAGGAACCTCGGTCGATAGCTGGTCAACACGGTATCCAGTGGGCGTGTGTGTGGGCATTACGCCGTTCAATTTTCCCATCATGGTTCCTCTGTGGATGTTTCCGCTGGCCATTGCGTGCGGCAATACTTTTATTCTGAAGCCATCAGATAAAGTCCCGCGCACAGCCGCACGCATGGTGGAACTGGCGCAGGAAGCCGGAATGCCTCCGGGCGTGTTGAACCTGGTGCATGGCGCCAAGAGCACTGTCGACCAGTTGCTGACCGATCCGCGCGTGCGGGCGGTTTCATTTGTCGGCTCAAGCGCGGTAGCCAAATACATTTATGAAACCGCAGCCAACAACGGTAAGCGCGTGCAGGCGTTGGGCGGAGCCAAGAACCACTCTGTGGTGATGCCTGACGCAGACATGAAATCGACCGTGGCCGCCGTGACGGGCTCAGGCTTTGGCTGCGCCGGCGAACGCTGCCTGGCGACGAGCGTGGTCGTCGCCGTGGGCGAGATCGGCGATCCGCTGGTCAAAGAGCTGGTGCGCGCCGCTGACAACCTGACCGTCGGCAATGGCTGTGACGTAAAAACCGGCATGGGGCCGGTGATCACCGACGAATCGAAGAAACGCATTCTGAGTTACATCGAACTGGGAGAAAAAGAAGGCGCGGTGCTGGCGCGCGATGGCCGCAAAGATCCCATCGCCAATGGCAAGGGCTACTTCGTTGGGCCGACGATTCTGGATAA
>DASYKK010000531.1:0-6342 GCA_035995565.1 Candidatus Angelobacter sp. | reverse complement strand
TGGTCTGTGCCACCTGGTTCCCGGCGCCATCTTTAAGGGTCACGGACGATTTCAGGGACACGAAATTGATGGGGAGATAAGGGGGATTATCCTGCCAGAGGTAGCGATTAACTGTGGACCGGGCCAGCGTGTTGGAGAAATCATACTCATCCCGCTGCAAGACACTGCCAATGCGTACTGCCTGCCCATTGGGGTCGTTGAATATCGAGTCGTACGTGCTGACTGCCTTGGAACTTTGTCCACCTCGAAACGTGATGGTTCCTTGAGTTGGCACTGAATTTAGCGAAATGCCATCTAGGTTACCGCCAGGTGTTCCCATAGTGCAGTCAAACTGATTTTGTACAGTTTTTAGGATCACTCCGCCGCTGGCCGGGCCTTGGAAATATTGGGTTTGATATTCGTATCCAGGGCAGCCGGAGCCAGTCACGCCTGGGCCAATGGTGTGAATCACGTCGTTACCCGCAGGATCCGTGACGGTTGCAGTGCCCTTTACTGCGTAAAGAAAACCCGATGCAGGCTGATAATTGTAAATCCATTGATGCCCGCCAGTGCCGTCATTGGCATCCACCGTACGCGACACCACCCACGTGCTGTACCCCGTTCCCGTATTCGAATTGAATGGCCCGGTTGCGTAGGTATAAGCGAGGGACCCGCCGGTGGGAAAACTAACGCGCATGACGTCGCCATAATTGTCATAAGTGAACGTCCACATTGTCAGATCAGGCAGTACAACGGCGCTCAGCAGCGAGGTACTGACCGGTCCGTAACTACTGGCGCCAGAACCGCTAATCGCATTAGATAGAGGAAACATGGAATAGCAAAAATAGAATGTCCGGACGCCGCCATTGATCGTGGAAATTCCTGGGACATTCCAGATGCGCGCTGACGTCGTTCCTGAAGGGCATTTCGACACATCGGTAGTGGCGACACCGGGAGAAATCCCTTGAACAGCCGTGCTCGCGGCGCCTGGAATGAATCGTCCCATCGTGTCTGTCCAGCCAGAGGAACTCACGGTTATCTGATTGCCATTCGCGTCCGTCACGCTGCTGGCCTGTACGCCACCCCTAATTCGTCCGGATATCGGGCTGACGCAGCTGTTCGTGCCTGGGTAGCTATATCGCGTGCCGTTCGGCAAAATCAGAGTTCGGGCGTCCGGACGTACGAGGCCAGTTCCGTCTAACGAGCGCACCGGAAAAGCCTCAGGGGAAAAGGCAGCCATTTGGTCTCCAAAAACGTGTGCACTGCCGTCCGGTGAGCTTATACTGTCGGACCAGTCCCACAGAGTCATGCCCCCTGGATTGTTTGGATCGCTCGGCTCCACCTGACTGCAAGTATTCAGCCACCAATCTGTACTGCTCACAATCTGCACGCCGGTATTAGGCATGGGTGCCCACTGCGCGGGGGCCGTCTGATGTCCAGTGCGGTCATACTTTGCGGGCTTCACGTACCACTGCTTGTTGCTGAAGGCGACCATGAAACTCAAGTCAAGATTGCCACGCTGCGGGAACGAAGCCAGCGGAATATGCAGAGACAGACCTCCGCTGGTTAAGCTGACGCTGTCGAGATCACCGCCATGGAAGGAATCGTTCGGCTTGAGACCCTGCTCTTCATTGGGGTTAGTTTGTGCAAAAACAGGCAAATTTCCTGCCAGCATAGCGCATAGCAACATCCACAGCCTGGCTGACCTCATCAATAGCTCCCTAAAACAGCAACCTCGTCTGGCTGCAATGGGGCATATTTATAAAGTAGAGTGGTTTGCGATAACAAGTACTAAATTGGTAACTTGACCTATAAACATTTTTTGTTCCATTTCGGAACTCAAGGCCATTGTTCTTATAGCCAAAAAAAAGCCCGCCGAGTGGCGGGCTAATATTAACCATTATATGAACTACCTACTGCACCGGATTCCCATCCGCATCTATCCTGTGGATCTCGCCCAGATTCAGGTCGCGGATGCCCGCTTCCACCTTGTTCATATCACCGACAACCACCCACACCAGATGGTCAGGCAGGATGAATTTTTTGGCAATGGCATTGGCGGATTCTGGCGTTAGCGACATGGCTTTCTCGGTGAAGGTATTGAAGTAGTCTTCCGGCAGGCCGTATTGCAGGATCTGACTATAGGCTCCGGCGAGCTGCTGGACGGTTTCAAAGCTTCCGGGCAGGCCGAGCGTGGCATTGCCCTGCTCGTCTTTCAATTCTTTTTCCGCGATAGGCTTGCCGCCGGTGACGTCTTTGTATTCCTTGACCAGTTCGGAGAGCGACTCTTTGGTTTTGTCGGTCTCCACCGGAGAGATGCTCAGGTAAGGACGCTGGCCGCGGGCCGCAGGCATAACGCTGAAGACGCCGTACGACCAGTGTTTGTCTTCACGCAGGTTCATGTTGATGCGCGATCCAAACGTGCCGCCGAACATGTCATTGACGAGCTGCAGGGGAATGGCATCAGGATCGTTGCGCGGCGGAGCCAGTTGCGCGCCGAAGATGATGCTCTGCTTGGAGTCAGGACGGTCAATCAGGTAAACGGTATTTTTCTCCGGCTGCGGCACCTGCGCGACGTTCTTTTTAGGCACGTCGCCGGGCTTCCATCCGGCAAAAAGTTTTTCCAGCTTAGGCTTGATCGCGGCGAGCGTGGTATCGCCAACGATCAGCAAGGTTGCATTGTTGGGCTTGAACCAGGTTTCATGCCACTTGGCCAGGTCTTCAGGCTTGAGCTTGCTCACGCTGGCTTCAGTTCCGGTACCGGTAAACGGCAGTGAGTAAGGATGCCCTTTGCCATAAAGAAGCTGAGGCACAACGCGCAAGGCCATCGATTGCGGCTGAACTTTTTCGCGCCGGATGGCGGCAAGGCGGTCCTGCTGCAGTCGCGCAAATTCTTTTTGCGGATAGGCAGGATGGAGAATCAGGTCACCGTAGATGTCGAGCGCTTTGTCCATGGTGAGCGTGAGCGTGTTGAGGTTGACGGTGGCCCAGTCAAGATTGGCGCCGGCGTTGAAGTTGGCGCTGAGCGATTCCAGTTCTTCGCCGATCTTCAGCGAGTCGCGCGTGGGCGTGCCTTCTTCCAGCATGCGCTGCGAGAAGCTGGCGGTGCCGGGAGCGCTGGAGGGATCGGCGGCATAGCCGCTGTCGACGAGAAGCGAGAAGTTCACGACTGGAGCGGTATGGCGCTCCGCCAGCACGATCTTCAGCCCGTTGGAAAGTGTTGCCTTCTGCATGGGCGGAAGCTTGAGCGACATAGGTTCGCCCGCAGCGGGTGGTTTGGAGCGATCAAGCTTGGCGTCGGCTTTCAGGTTGGCCGGATATGGCTGTACTTCAAGAACGTAGTCGCCATCGGTAAGCCAGTCGTTTGCGGCTTTCTTGACTGTAGCGGGCGTCGCGGCCTTTATCCACGTGAGGTAATCCTTGTAGCACTCGGGATTGCCGGTGAAGGTCTGGCAGCGGGCAAGCAGATCACTCTTGCCGCCGAAGCCGCCAATACGCTCCACGATGCGCGCGTAGTTGCCGAAAATCTGCGTCTTGGCCAGTTGCAGTTCAGCTTCTGTGGGACCGTTCTTCAGAAAGTTTTTGAGTTCTTCGTCAGCCGCTTTCTCAGAGTTGCGGAAATTCGCTGCAGTTTTCTGGGGATCCTGGTCAGGCTTGGCGGTAATGGTGAAATCGAATTGACCACCGATTTCGTTGGTATCGTCGGTAGCTACTGCGCTGGTGGCAGTCTGGTCTTTATAGACCAGGCGTTTGTAGAGTCGCGACGTTTTGCCGCGGCCCAGCACCTGCGCTGCCAGGTCAAGCTGCGCTTCTTCCGGAGTACCGTATTGCGGAACGTTCCATATGCGGTAAAGACGCGCTTGCGGAACGCGGTCCTGCACCCAGCCGCGGTGCGTGCCGGTGCGCTTGGCGATCCATGTTTCCTGCTTGGCGATGGGTGGCCCGGGAGGAATCTCGCCGTAATATTTCTCCACTTTTTGCCGCGCGACTTCAGGCGTCACGTCGCCGGCAATCACGATGATGGTGTTGTTGGGGCCGTAATAAGTTTTAAACCAGTCCTGCACGTCGGCCATGGCAGCGGCGTCAAGGTCCTGCATCTCGCCGATGACGGTCCAGGAATAAGGATGGCCCACAGGATAAGTGTTCTTGACGATTAGCTCTTCGGTCACGCCGTACGGCTGGTTTTCACCCTGGCGTTTTTCGTTTTGCACTACGCCGCGCTGCAGGTCGAGTTTTTTCTGATCGAGCACGCCCAGCAGATGGCCCATACGATCGCTCTCGGCAAAGAGCACATAGTCCAGCATCGAAGTAGGCACATTTTCAAAATAGTTGGTGCGATCGTTATTGGTGGTGCCGTTCAGGTTGGTCGCGCCAATGCGCTCCAGAGCGTTGAGATAGGTAGTGTTGAAGTTCTCACTGCCGCTGAACATCAGGTGCTCAAACAGGTGGGCGAAACCAGTCTTTCCCGGCTTCTCATTCTTCGAGCCCACGTGATACCAGGTGTTCACGGCTACGATGGGCGCTTTATGGTCTTCATGCACCAGCACCGTCAGTCCATTTTTAAGAACGAACTTTGTGTACTTGATGTCGGGTATAGGAATGTTGAGATTGCTAGACGCGGATTGCGCGGACGTTGTTGACTTCGCATTTGCCACCGCCTTGGGCTGGGCGCTCTGGCTAAAAGCACTGGCGCCGAACATCGAGAGTGCCAGGAACAGGCCAGCGATTGTGTGCATGAACTTGCTTCTCAAGGTGCCTCCATGTTGATTAACGAGCGATTTGGGACTGGCGGCTGTAGTCAGGCCGGTACTATGGTTTCAATCCAAAAAGGGTTTGGTCCCTAAGCTACCGGCTTGCGTTCTCTCAATAGACGCATCAGAAGAGATGAACAGGAATATTTAGCTTCCGGGGGACTGCTCTCATCATACCAGCGTAGCTGCGCGTTTACCGCGTAAATAGAAGGTGTTTTTATCTTTTTGAGCAGTGGGCTGCCTAACGTTTACCCAGCAGGCGAGTCTAAGTCAATGTGAGAGTGTTTTCACGCGATGGATGTCCCTTTTTTCAGTGACAACCCGCTGCATTGAGTGCTGGCAAAACCCGTGGCGGCGCAGGGCTTATTTCCAGTTCTTTTCCGCTCCGGCCAGGATTCCCGCAAATACTTCAATCCCGTCCCACAGATTCTGCAGGCGGAGGTTTTCATTCGCGCCATGCTGATTGTTGTCATGATTGGCAATTGGCAGGCCGACCACCGGAGTCTTCAGCACATCAGTAAATAAATACATGGGAACGCTGCCGCCGAGCAGCGGCATTTTGATGACTTGTGTCCCCAGAGTCTCTTCCATTGCGGTTACTACCGGCTGCACCGCAGGATCGTCCATGGCAACGCGCGCCGCTTTGTATCCTGCTCCCCAGCTTACCTTGATCACCTTCGCATGTTGACGACGAACCTCAATATCCGGCGCTTGCCGCACGATATAGAAACCCTGCTGCGTGATGAACTGCCCCACTAACTGGTGGATTCGCTCCGGAGCCTGGTTCGGCACTAATCGGAAATCGATCGACGCTTTGGCGGTTGTGGAGATTGCATTTTGTGCTTTGTCCTCTACATGTCCAGCTTCAATGCCGCGAATATTCAACGCCGGCTGCGTGATTGCCATTGGCAGTGAAGCGCCAGCGCTCTCGGTCCACGCCAGGCCAAGCTCCTGTTTTAGCGGTGTATCAACGTCAGGACTTTGTGCGATAGCCTGCCGCTCCGCTGCCGTCAGGGCTCGCACATCGTCGTAAAATCCCGGAACCAGGATGTGAGAGTTCGCGTCGCGCATGTGCGCCAGTAAATCCACCAGCACAGCAGCGGGATTCGGCGCCCAGTTGCCATAGTGGCCGTCATGCAGAACGCGTCCTGGGCCATAGACCGTAAGTTCCAGGTCCGTCACGCCGCGCGCACCAAAATAGAGCTGCATACGCCTTGTCTGGTTCACAGGCCCATCGCTCAACACCCAGATATCGCCTTTCAACAAATCGCCATACTGGCGAAAGACTTCGGCCAGATGCGGTGACCCCGCTTCTTCCTCGCCTTCAAAAAATACTTTTACATTTACGCCGATGGGAACCTTCGCCGCGCGCAACGCGTCTATTGCCGTAAGCACGGCCTGAATCGGTGCTTTGTCATCGCTGGCCGAGCGGGCATAGATGCGCCACTCAGGATTCAGCGGACCTTTCAAAGTTTCAAGCAGGATAACCTTGCCATCGACAGCACCATCACGTAATACCGGCGTCCACGGATCGCTGGCCCACTGCGTCTTGTCCACCGGCTGGCCATCATAGTGCGCGTAAAAAAGTAGCGTATGCTTCGCGCCCGGCGAA
>DASYKK010000530.1:0-11621 GCA_035995565.1 Candidatus Angelobacter sp. | reverse complement strand
GACGTTGAAATCCCCGGGGTAATGCAGGCAGGGATTGCCATCGGGATCGGATGTGATCCGAACCGCGCTTGGTCCTTGTTCAAGAGCCTTGATGTATTCAGGTGGGTAGAAATGATTATGAAAGTCGATCGTCGGCATCCGTGCTCGGTCCTCTGGCTGCGTGCTGCGTACTACTGCGATACGCCCAGAAAAAATACACTGGCAGCCCCAGAAGAAGCAAGCCGAGACCAATAACACTGTCACGCGGGGAGGCCCAGATCTGGTTGACGGCAATAGCAGTTGAGGTAACGAGAGTTACTACCGGCAGTAGCGGATAACCAAACGCAACAAATTTTGGCGTGTATTGGCCGCGTCGATGCAGAACGAAAATACCCGCGGCTAGCAGCGCAAAGAACAACCATTCGGTATAAATCACGCGGGTAAAAAGCGCGCGATAGGAATTTGTGGCCGCCAACGCGCAGGCCCATAAGGCCTGTGCGGCGATGGCGAAATGAGGAGTCTGGCGTTTGGGATGGAGCGCAGCCATCCACGGGAAGGCCAAGCCGTCTTGCGCCATGGCGTAATAAACTCGGGGTCCGGCCAGGGCGATCCCGTTGAGCGCACCGAACGCGGAGACAATTATGACCAGAGTAATGGCTTTGCTGCCGGACGGGCCCAGAACGCGCTCCATGGCGTCGGCGGCAACGCGCGTTGAAGTGGCAACGGCGCCCAGGGGCATGACGTAAAGATATGCAGCGTTCAAGAGCGTGTAACAAGCCGTCACAATTAAGACGCCATAAATCAGAGCGCGCGGAATGGTGCGCTCCGGATCTCTGGTTTCACCCGCGGAGTAGGAAACCATGTGCCAGCCTCCGAACGCGAATAACCCAGCCGCCACCGCCAGTCCGAATGAAGGCAGATGGACCGGCGGTCCGGAAGAAACAGGCACAGCGTAGTGCGCCGTGCCGCCAAGAGTGAAGATCAGCGCGGACATCAATGCGATTGCTGCCAGCTTAGCCGCGGTTAACGTGATCTGGACTGCGCTGCCCGGCTTCACGCCAAGATATTGGATGAACGAAACCAGGAGAATCGCGGCTATGGCCAGCATGCGAACACCGGCATCGCCTAACCCGAAGAAATACCCGGCATATCGGGCCAACACCACTGCGATGGCCGCTAAAATTCCTGCGTGCATCACAAAAAACAAACCCCAACCCCAGAGAAACGCCAGGGCCGGAGAATAAATTTGTTTCAGAAATACATAGACGCCGCCGGTTTCCGGATAGAGTCGCGATAGCTCCGCGCACACCAATGCAGCGCAGAGCGTGAGCACTCCAGAAACCAGCCAGACCAAAATGATGCCGCGTGCGCTCGGCACCAGCCTGGTCATCTCCGCGGGCTGCACAAAGACAAAAGCGCCCACAATGATTCCCACCACCATTGACGTGGCGGCAGTAAGCCCCATGGAGCGTCTGAGTTCAATCGACATGAGCGCGGTGGCCGCGCGATTCTACCACGCCCCTCGCCCTCAAGCCCTGTCCTCAACCCAATTCATAGGCGACTGAGAATTCTCAAAAATGCGCATCACATCGATGGTCACAAAGGTACCGTCATCGAGCGTCGCAAAGTAACGTAATCAGAATGGTCAACCCCATGGCCGATTGGCGTTTCGACCCCGGCGAAGATTTCTACTTGTACTCGAAACCCCAGTATTTATGCGGTAAAAACCTCAGCATCAAACGGTCGCAATGATTGCCCGCTCATGTCGCAGCTGGCTAATCCGTTACGCCTTCCATAAGTACCGCGACCAAAAGTTATCTTCCTCTATCACTCAATCGCGCCCACGATAACTTACTCACGGCTCCCCTCGGGCCGCTAACAGGGTCCCTAAGGAACAACCATGGCTCGAGCGGCAAAAAATCTAGCGGTAGCAGTACTATTCTTCTGCCGTGCGGCATCTGCGCTCGCCGCGCCTCCTCCTGATACCACCACTAACACTCATCTGCGCGTTCGCATCATCGCACATTATCTGATGGTCGTCAGCGTTTCCATCAATGATTGCGGTCCGTTTGATTTCATGATTGACACCGGCACCAACACCACTTTGATTGATCCGCAATTGGCAACCGAACTTGCGTTGCAGTCCAGGGACAGACTCAAGCTGGCCAGTCTGGCCAGTGCCGCGGATGTTCCTCGGTATTATTTGCAGAGCCTTCGCGTGGGTCCTGCTTCCGTCTCAAACCAGGAAGCTCTGGCTATCCCGCTCCCGCAGCTCTCCGCTCTCGATCACAAAATCCGAGGCGTTCTCGGCATGAATTTTCTGCTGCAATTCTCTTTCCGCCTCGACTATGAGCATCACGACCTGGAGCTCTATCCTTTCCCTGAAACTGCACCGGTACCTGATGGCCTGCGCGTTCCGGTGGAAATTAATGAGTCTCGATTGTTGATTAGAGTTATGTCAGACGCTGCTCCGAGCGGAAGCTGGAAGCTCGCACTCGATTCCGGCATCGCGCAGTTTCTGATTTTTCAAGACCGTATTTCTCCTGCTTCAGAGCATGCATGCGCGGGAGCCGATTGCCTGATGCAGGTTTCTACCAATTTGGCAGATCACAAAGCTTCAACCATACTCCTGCAGGATGTCTCCATAGCCGGCACCCGTCTGCCCAGTACGCAAGTCGTGGTCCTGCGTAATGATCTCCAGAAAGCCTCCGACCCTCAGGATGGATTGCTTCCTGCATCTGCGTTTCGCTCCGTGTTTTTCGATCGCACGAATGCCACGGTCATCTTCAGTCCATTACCGGGCGCAGTATCAATAGCGGGTCTGCAATAGTGCTGATTTTCACGCGGCTTTGTGGCGGCGCTTCTGTTTGGCGACTTTTGCTGCCTGCTTACCCAGCGCTGTCCTGGTCGCCTTTGGCAAATGCGCAATCGTCCGTTTCTTCGTAGCTGCGCTTGCGGCTTTCCGTATGTTCTTCCGCGCTGCGCTCCGCTGCTTTTCACTCGGCATGATTCTCTCCTTTTAATGGCGCTTGAAGTACTGCACCGCGCGTTCATGCGCCTTGGCCTTTTCCATCGTCGAAAAAGTTCCCAGATTGCGGCGTTTGCCGGTCTTTGCATTTTTCTTGCGCGAGTACAAGCGGTACTCGCCTGACTTCAGCTTACGAATCATCTTGTCCTCGCCAACTGTTTCAATTTTTAAGATGATTGTCGGCAGCCCGCATGTCGCCTGGGAACGCGGGCTGGAATCTAACTGCACGGCCGAAGGCAATGACTCTGATGTGGGGATGTTCGCAGGGATCGATTCTTGATACCGCGCGGACAGGTCTAGAAAAGAAGACCCATCCGCGGTTGGTCGAATTACTTCAGCTCTTCCGCGCTTCGTAATATTTTCCGTTCACTTCCGTGCCCATCACGGCGAAGTCGCACTTTGATGTGTCGAGTGGATCAGTTTTGAAGGTGAAATCAATCGAGGGCACCCTAAAGGTAGCTTCCAGTTGTGCATTCGCCTTGAAGCCCTCGAATCGGAATTGGCGCAAGGGGTCTTCATACTTCACCGGCTCGCTGGTCGCCTTAAAGACCAGCTTGAAATCCATGAATGCGGGAGTCGTCTCCGCGTCCATCGCTGGCCAGCGCGGCTGGTCAATGATTGGCACATTGGTCATCTGCAGCGTGGCCGTTGTTCCGTCCTGACTGAACGTGAGTCCCTCTGTTGGAACAGGCATCACCCAATACAGCCCTTCAGGCGAAATGGGTGGATGAAAGTCGTGGAACTGGTTCGCAGGGACCGCCGGTCCCTTGAACACTGTAAGTCAAGTGTGGGTGAATATTCCCTGCCGGGCCTGTCGTCCCGCCCAGTATTCCCCGGCCATATAGCTGTAGTCCGTGGTGGGGTTTCCCCAGGCAAAGCGGTTGCCTTTATTGTCCGTGCCCATGCCGTGGAAGCCGTTGCACCGCGCCAGCTTTCCTTTGAAGTGGAAGATGTTTGATAGCTCAACGTTCGGCGCCGGGCTTTGGTTGTGATTGCCGTTCTTGTCTAGCCATGGGATGGGATACGGGCATGATCCGCCATTGGACGGTGCATGATTCTGCGGGATCGGTGGTGCGCACGTGTCCAGCGCGGATTGCGCTTGCAGTTGCCTGCCTGGCAGTGAAGCTGCAACCACGGCAGCGACCCCAAGCTTTAATAAATTACGCCGATCCAGGTCTGAACTGCGTTGATTGTGGTGCCGATAGGCCAACGTATTCTCGGTCGGTTTAGGATCAAGAGTGAATTGCATTCGTTCCTCCTTGACTGCGACCACAAAAACAAGTGATTTTAGTCTGGCTGCGGGAACTGCCTCCTCCATTTTCAGCATATCGGTCAATCCCGCTTTGCTGGTCTAAACCGGCCAGCTGTCAACTTTAGATGTCAGTTTGGGACGAATCGCACTGTTCATTTTCGCACGCGCCATTTCGAAAGCGATCACCACGTCATCTAAGATCGCCTCGCTTTGTTCGTCTAACGGCTTATTAACAGGCTCGTTAGTCTTTTTGGCTTCATGGCACAAGAGTTGCTAGATCTATGCAAGACTCTGAATCCAGGTTGGCGGCGTGGCCACAGATTCTGAGAACGGAGGTTCCGATGGCAAAGGTAGAACGCATTCGTGAAACGGTAACGGGTTCGGTTGATCTCGAGTATGTCCGCCAGAAGACTGAGGCAGGATGGAAGCTGGTAGCAATGGAGTGGCGACGCGAGATCTCAGGTGATGAAGCCGAGCAGCCGATCATCGTGGAAGACATTCCCTTCGGACTGCGTATCTCGGTCGACTGTAGCCGGTTGGAGGAAGACCCGCAGGAACGCTCTGTGCTGGTGCAGATGATGGATTTAATCGTCCAGGACTATTCCATCACCCTGACCGCGTCGGAGCTAAATAAGCGTGGTCTGCGCACCCGGACAGGCGGCTACTGGACTCCAGTTTCCGTCTTCAAGATGCTTCCACGCCTCATTGAGGTCGGTCCCCACATTTTCTCAAGTGACGATTGGGAGGCTCGGCGGGAACGGTTGCTGAAGATGGTCTAGCTGCCGGGCCATGCGGCAAAGTAAGACGGGATCGTCATCAAATAAAAATAAAGGGCGGGAATAATTCCCCGCCCTTTCAGCTGCTTTGCTGGTTCCTTAATCGTTGTCGTCGCCGACAGGTTGTCCAGTCGAAGGATTGAGGTAGAGTTTACGGTTATCGTCACCTTCGCGCCGAAAATCGAACATATTGAGCACCGTTCCGGCGCGGTTGTCGGCCGAGGTGCCGCTGATGCGTCCCGTTCCCCAGTTGTCTTCAATAAAGCGGAGAATCGAGGATTGGTCAGTCGTTGTGCTGTCCACAAAATTGCTCTTCGCGAAAGGTGAAACCACTAGCAAAGGCAAACGTGGGCCTAATCCGCACTGGCCCTGGACTGCTCCGGGTTTAGGATTACCGCACGTGCCCGGACCGGTCAGAGTGTCGGCCAGCGTAGTAGAAGGCGTAAGAATTGGCCCCAACTGGTGGTCATACCAACCGTCGGAGTCGTCATATGCAATGAAAACAGCGGTGCTTTTCCATTCCGGCAGCTGTTGTAAACGATTGATGGTGTTTACTACGAACGTTTGTTCTGCCAGCGGATCGGAATATCCTGCGTGACCGTCTTGAAACCCTGGAGCCTTCAGGAAGACGACCTCGGGAAAGTTACCGGCGTTCAGCGCGTCAAAGAAATCAGACGAATCGTATTGGTGCTTCGCGCCGTCGGTCTGGCCGATGTTCGCTACCGAGCTTGGACGCACATGGTGTTGGTTGGTGCTTTGCGCAAAATATTGGAACGGCTCGTGATGCGGAATGTAATCGCCCTTGGGAAGTCCATCGGAGCCTGTGTGAGTTGCGCCGCAGACCGCCTTGCCATTCACAATCGCGGTCGGCTTGAAGCCTCCCTGGAAAAAGCCCCATGAGATCCCTTTATTGGTCAAGATCTCGCCGATGTTGGTGCCAGCTACAACGATCTCATTGGCCTGTCCCCCGCCGCCAGGTGAACAATCATCTAAGGAGGGACGTGGATCGCCGATTACACTTCCACCAATCACTGCACCCGGCAGGTTGGCTGGTGTTGCGGTGGCAGTTGACCCGGCAACCAGGTTGAGAGCGCCTGGGGTGGACGGACCAAAGGTGGTGCCGTAAGAGTTGTCACTCATGGCAAAGTGTTGCGCGTAATTCCAGAACGCAGTCACTGTATTGCCGTCATAGTAGCCCATTACGTCGGTCTTGTTGCAGATCAGGTTGCCATCTGTTCCGGCGGTGCCCAGGACCTCGACGAACTTGTCCATCGCGCCCTTGTCAAAGGCTGTCTGTTCGTCGTTGTAATTATGGTCTTGATCGCAGGTAGCTGCCTGGGAACGGCTAAAGCGGAAAGGATTGGCCAGATTCGGATTGGCTGTCAGCAGTCCTGCCGATAGTCCGTTCACCGTGGGCGTCCCCGGCCGGGCAACAAAACGCGGCTCTCCCGCCGGGTTCAGCGCCTTGGGATAGGTGGCAAAATAATGATCGAAAGAAACGTTTTCCTGGAAGATCACGACCACGTGCTTGATCGGGGTTGAGGTCTGGTGGACATTCTGGCCTTGGGCTAAGGCGGCGGCCGCTATGAAAAGCGACAGCGTAAGGATCAGATTTCTCGTAAAACGTATCTGCGCTTTGACGTAAAACTGCATGAAACTCCTCCTTGCGATTTGCTGGATCCTCCGTCCTTGAACTGAGAGGATTCTTTAGCCCTGCAACTTTAAGTGCTGAATGTTTACGTCATGTGTGCATCATGTTAAGGATTGTTAAAATTCCTGGCTGTCACGCGGGGGGCGTCTCCATGAAAATTGTCAGCATCGGTGAGGTGCTCTGGGATATCCTTCCCTCAACCCAGCACCTTGGCGGCGCGCCTTTCAACTTTGCCTTGCACGCGCATAATCTAGGACACGAAGTCTGTTTTGTCAGCGCTGTTGGTAACGATCAGCGCGGCAACCGCATTCTTGAACGAATGGCGGCTTCAAGTCTCACCACGCGCTTTATTCGCAAGACGGCAGATCACGCAACCGGAACTGTCACGGTCTCAATGGATTCTTTAGGTCTGCCGCAGTACACGATTCGTCGTCCCGCCGCTTATGATTTCCCTGTTCTTACTCCAGCTGAATTGGACGCATTGCTCAAACCCGCGCCTGACTGGATTTATTTTGGTACTTTGCAGCAGATGAGTCCTTCCGCGCACGACCTTACAATCAAACTGTTGACTGCCGCACCTGCCGCCAGGCGTTTTTATGATGTGAACCTCCGTGCCGATTCGTTCACCCCTGAACTGGTTCGCACTCTAGCCCGGCACGCCCACGTCCTCAAACTAAATGAGCAAGAGCTTCCTGCTCTACGCGACATAGGCGGGATCCAGGCCTACTCGCGGGAGCAGTTTTGCCGCAACTGTCTTCGAATCTTTCAGCTGGATGCTGTGTGCCTTACACTCGGCCCGCAAGGCTGCGCACTCTTACTGAACAATGAATATCTGGAATCACATGGTTTCCACGTACAGGTCGCAGACACCATCGGTGCCGGTGATGCCTTTTCCGCCGCGTTACTCCACGGACTCAACACCGGCTGGCGCGCTGCGCAGATCGCCGATTTCGCCAACCGCGTTGGCGCACTCGTCGCCAGTCGCCGGGGAGGTACACCGCACTGGACTGTGACGGAAGCCATGGCACTCTAGGTTCCTAATCTTGCTCGGAACATAAATTTCCCCGCTTAAATAGGACAAAGTGCGGATACAATACGCCGCAGCAAAGCAATTTAAAGAGGGGGGAAATAAGTATGGTTAGACCTGTCGGCGTTACGATTCTCGCGGTTCTCAACTTTATCGGAACCGCCTTTTGTCTCCTGGGTGGAATTGGCATGATTTTGGGAGGCGGTGTCATAGCCACACTATTGAGTCAACAGGGCCAGGGCAGCGCAGGTGCGGCCGGCGTTCTTGCCGGACTAGGCGCTGCGGCCGGAGTGTTCATCATCATCATGGGCGGAGTCAGCGCGCTATTGGGATTTGGCTTATGGAAGCTCAAGGGATGGGCGCGCATTGTCAGCATCGTTCTATATGGGATCAGCGCCGCCTTCCAAGTGCTTGGGATCCTTGGAACCCTGGCCCATTTCAACGTGTTTGCTCTTATGTGGGGAGCGTTCTGGGTCGCAGTAGATGCCTTTATCATCTGGTACCTTCTTAAACCAGAAGTCAAAGCGGCGTTTCAGGCTCCAATGGTTAGGGCCGCATCGGCGTAACCGCTGGAGCTGTACAAACATTTCGGCGAAGGGATAGCCATGTCCCTTCGCTCTTTTGCAAAGAGACCGAACGTACTTTTTCGTTTGATCATGCCGGGCCTGCACTTGTTTACAACCCGTCTTGAGCTGGTTGCCGGCACGGTTGAGCTGGCAAGGGCGGAGATCGATGACTTGCCTGCATTTGCGAGGTTACTCGACGTTCCTCAACCAGCCAACTGGCCTCCGCCGTTGAATGATGAACACTCGCAGAAGAGTTTCCTCGCCGCGCTGGAGACAGCACCGCCAAATGAGACCGGCTGGCAACTGTGGTTCTGCCTTCGCAAAGAGCCGCGCGCCTTGCTCGGCAGCGCTGGATTTAAGGGCGCGCCCCGCAACGGTCTGGTAGAAATTGGATACAGCATGCTTGGAGAGCACCAGGGAAATGGCTATTGCACTGAAGCTGTTCAGGCCCTCACCATCTGGGCCTTTCGCCATCCCGATGTACAGAAGGTGATTGCGCACACCTTCCCTGAACTGGCGCCTTCCATTCGCGTAATGGAAAAATGTGGCCTGGTTTTTGCCGGCAACGGCCCCATTGAAGACGGTATGCAGACGATTTGCTACGAGTTGACGTCGGAGAGGTTCCACAGTCTGCGTCAGTAGGCGGTGCTTCGTAGTGTCGCCGCGGCAAAGTGGCGAGGCACACGCAACACGGCTTTCGGGTTGTAACACTGCACCGTCCTTGTACAATTTCCTTGCGTCCCGGACTTCCATGCCCAATATCGTCTTCTTATTCGACATTGATAACACGCTGCTTAACAATGACCGCATTACTGCCGATCTGAAGCGCCACCTGGAACAGCAAGTGGGCCAGGAGCGCCAGCAGCGCTATTGGGACTTCTTTGAAGAAATCCGGACCGAGCTTGGCTACGCTGACTATCTTGGAGCGCTCCAGCGTTATCGCCTGGAGTATCCGCGCGATCCCAGCCTGCTCACGGTTTCGCATTTTCTTATTAATTATCCGTTTGCCACGCGCCTGTATCCCGACTCACTCGACGCCGTTGAGTACGTTAAGCAATGGGGCACCACCGCAATTCTGTCCGACGGCGACGTTGTCTTCCAGCCGCGCAAGGTCGAACGTTCAGGGATTTACGAAGCCGTCAACGGCAATGTGCTGATCTATATCCACAAGGAAAAAGAATTGGATGACGTGGAACTCCGCTTTCCCGCCGATCATTACGTCCTGATCGATGACAAGCTCCGTATTCTGAGCGAAGTCAAAAAGATCTGGGGCGGCAAGGTTACAACGGTCTTTCCCCGCCAGGGCCACTACGCGCTCGATCCCAAAATTCTCGCCGCTTATCCTCCGGCCGACATCAGCATCAATCGCATCGGCGATTTGCTGAACTACCAGCGTGAATCTTTCTTGATCAGTTGAGAGTCAAATTCAAACTGAGACACTACATGGACTCACCAGTGCTTGCTGTTCTCTTACGGCAGATGTTAAATTTAGTTCCCGATTCACGGAGGCCCGCACCATGCCCAAATACGTTATTGAGCGCGAAATACCCGGCGCAGGAAGCCTGAAGCCCGAAGAGCTGCAAGCCATCTCGCAAAAGTCCTGCGGCGTGCTGAAAAACCTGGGCCCACAGGTGCAGTGGCTGCACAGCTACGTCACCCAGGACAAGATTTATTGCGTGTACATCGCGCCTAATGAAAAAATGGTGCGCGAGCACGCCAGCCAGGGCGGCTTCCCGGCAAACAAAGTATCAGAGATCAGGACGACGATCGATCCCACCACCGCGGAGTAGTCCTTTGAAAACCGTTTACGGCCTCCCCGCAGTGCCCTGCACTTCAAAACGCGCGTCGAACAGCAGCTTGCCGGAGCCCAGAAAGGCCCGCGCTGGAAATTCGCCTTTAAAGTAAGTTCTGTAAACGACATTGAACGTTTCAAAAAGCGAGACGTCGGAACAAAAGATCTGGACAGATAGAAGATCGTCCATGGTCAGGCCGGCGGCTTCCAGCGTCCGCTTCACGCCGTCCATCACCAGCCGGGCTTCTGCGTCAGCGCTGTCGGGCGGTCGCGCGGTTGTCGAATCAAGACCGATGTGTCCGCTGAGGTAAAGCGTGTCGCCGTGCCACACCGCATCACTGAACGGCAGATTGCTGCGCGTGGTGCGTTCGGACCGAATTCGCTTCCCGCTCGCGGCCAGTCCGATAGCCAGCGCGAAAGCATTCAGTAAAAGTAACTCACCGCTCATCGATTATTCCTCCGCGGGCCTGCTGCCCGCATTGCAAGAGATGCGCCATCAGGTTCTCTCAGTTCATTTTCTCATCGCATTGGTCCGGGCAGAGTAGAATTTGATGCACGAGAGTTAGCTTCAATTCTGCAACTTGGAGGATACATGCGTAAATTGTTGGCCATCCTGCTTCTGCTTCCGGTCATTTCCCTCGCGCAAACGGCCGCGCCGAAGAAAGCCGCTACGAAAGCCAAACCAGCAGGCCCTGCTCCGGTCGTTGTCACGCCCGACAAGATTCAGTGGGGGCCCGCGCCTCCAGTCTTCCCATCGGGTGCTCAGTTCGCGGTCCTCGCCGGTGATCCAGGCAAGCCCGGACCGTTCACTGTCCGCATTAAGGCGCCGGATGGCTATCGAATTATGCCGCACTGGCATCCCACCGCAGAAAATGTGACCGTACTCTCAGGCGAGTTCCACGTCGGCATGGGCGATAAGTTCGATGAAAGCTCCATGCAGACTCTGCCGGTACACTCGCTGGCTGTGGTTCCCCCACATCATAACCATTACGCAATGACCAAGGGTGAAACCGAGCTTCAAGTGTCAGGCACGGGACCCTTCAAGTTGATTTATGTCAATCCAGCGGACGATCCTTCCAAGGGACAGGCAAGCCCGGCAGCCAAGAAGAAGCCCGCCGCCAAGAAGAAATAAGAGTATTGAAAGTGACTGAGGGTGCGCTGCGGCGCACCCTTCTCTTTATAGCGCGATCGGCGGACAGGAATTCGTGGCCACGGCTTTTATCCGTTGCAGGATGTTTTCCCTGGCTTTCTTCATCGCCGTCTTGTCGTCAAGCAATTGCAGCGCCCAGTTTGCGCCCATGGCAAGCGAGTAAATCTCAAATGCAAATTGCTCCGCATCTACCGATGCTTTGACATGTTTGGCCTTCTTCGCCCCATCCACGGCCCGCGCCAAGGTGGCAAGCCATGCCTTCATGGCCGCGGCTATGGCATCGCGCACCGGCCCTTTGCGGCTGTCGAATTCGAATGACGCAGCGGTAAAAAAGCAACCCCCCTTGAAAACGCGCCCTTCCACGTGTTTCAGCCAGCCCTGGCACAATCGCAAAAGCCGC
>DASYKK010000529.1:0-3543 GCA_035995565.1 Candidatus Angelobacter sp. | reverse complement strand
GATGTGGGACACTTTGCCGCTCCAGGCTTGGAGTTTTGCGAGGAGATCAAGCAGAGGCATCCGCACCAGAAAGTCCTGATGCAGGTGGATGGTCATATTTATCTCGGTCGCGAGAGTTGTCCGGACAAAGTGGTTTCAAAGCAGGAAGGCCCGAACCATTTTGTGGAAGAGGTAGAACGCTTGCTTACAGCGTCTTAGCCGCCCTGCTTTTTGCCCGGATGCGGCTTCCATTTATCCAGAAACTGAATTACGTCTTCCTCGCTCATCACGCGGGCGCGTTCAAAATCACGCGTAGCGTACAGAACGTCTCCCTTGGCATCCAGGACCGCCAATGACGGCACGCCTTTCTCCAGATCAACGTGATACTTCTTCGCCAGATCCAGGTTTTTATCGTACCTTCCCACGTCCACGTGGACCAGAACGTAATTGCCGTTGAGCAACGGTGCGATGCGGGGTTGATGAAATGCATTGTCGAGCACATGGCAGTCAAGGCACCAGTTCCCGCCGAAATCCAGCAGCACATTTTTATGCTGCTTGTCGGCAGCAGCCAACGCCTGCCGGATGTCTTGTGCGGCATTCGCGTTCGCTTTGTATAACTGCGGATTGGGCTGGGCCGGCGCCTGCAGCGGGACTCGTTTAAACTGCGCCGCCGCCACTGCGCTAAGAAGCAGAGCGGCAATCAACGTCCATTGGGGCCGTGTTTTCATCACTGTTCATTTTAGACGATGCAATAGCACGTGACGTGAGCGACTCTTTTCTCGATTAGTTCTACTTGGGCGATACGACGCGTCCATAGTCAGAGGCCCGGGCCAATCGATCAAAGTAACTATACGTAAGCGCGGCAATCTTGCGGATGGCCGCCGCGCCTTCCTTTTCGTCCTTCAAATACGTCGTCATTACACACAAAATATACGGCCGGCCTTTGACCAGGATAATTCCAGAGTCGTTCCGCACGGCTTCAAGTTCACCGGGTTTGCTGGCGGCCACCGCATCATCGGGCAAGCCCTGCAGGAGTGAACTCTCTTTATGCGTGCTCAATATCTTGATGAAATCAGCAGTCATCTCTTTGTTGAGCAGCTTGCCGCGATAGATGGTTTCCAGCAGTGTCATCATCTCGCGCGGAGTGGAAACGTTCTCGCGGCCTTCACCCGCCGCTTTCAGGTCCATCATCTGTCGCCGCAGCCGGGTTGCGTGCAATCCCAGGCTGTCCAGCATGGCGTTGACGTTGTCCATGCCCACGCGCCCAATCAGAACATTGGTCGCGCTGTTGTCGCTCACCGCTACCATCATTGTGGCCAGGTCCCGCAATGTCAGGCGCGTAACTCCCGGCGTAAGGCCCAGCATGATGTCACTGCCGCTGACGAGATCTTCTTTGCGCACCACGTATTCATCGGTCAGTTTGAGCTTGCCCTGCTGCGCCTGAACATAAAGATTTGCCATGACGGCAATCTTGATGGAGCTGGCCTGCGGCATGATCTCATCGCCGTGGATGAAGTATGTTTCTCCTGACGTAAGATCTTTTACTGCCAGGCCCATCACGCCATCCAGCTCCTTGTCGATAGCTCCGAGTTCATCCTGAAGTTTCTGCCAGAGCGCCTGTCTTTTTTCTGCTGTGGGCTTTTCGGGACAGCACTGGGCTATTGCAGGAACGCAGACAAGCACAGCAATTAAGAGCAGGAGAAATCGCTTCATCATCGCGTGTGCAGTGTACACAGACGCTGGCGCTCGGGCAAACAGCGTTGCGGGAAGTTAGAACAGTTTCAACTGTTTCTCGTTTTTCATTTTTACTGGTCGCCTGCGATCATCGAACACTGTTCTTCCATCGAGTGACGGAGAAATTGCGCGTTCATGGGCCAGAGCGGCCTCAAAATCAACCTGTGGTTCGATCTGTTTTTCCACCGCGCGGGTAAAGCGGTCGAGCCTGCCGAATCCGCTCAACTTTTCCGTATGGCCGACCTTGGCTTGCTGAAGAGCCCGCCGCAACACTGAAAGTGATTCGTCATAGGTCTTCAGCGGGACAGGGAAAGGATGGCCGTCTTTTCCGCCGTGCGCAAATGAGAACCGCGCCGGATCAGAAAAGCGTGTAGGTGTGCCATGCACTACTTCGGCAATCAACGCCAGGGATTGCAACGTGCGCGGCCCAAGATTTTCCAGCAACAGCAGGTTGGCAAAGTCGCGCAACTGCCGCTCATATGCGACTGCCAGAACCGCGCCAAGCCGCTTCACGTCAATATCTTTTTCGCGAACTTCATGATGTGCTGGCATCGTCAGCCGAGGAACTTCACGCAACGTGCGTTCGGGATTCTCGCGCGTAATCTCTAGCAATGCAGCTTGCGCGGCCTTGGCGCGACTATCCACCAGATTCATGATCGAGCCTTCAATCACGCTTTCGCCCACGATTGCGGTGTGCGGCTCAGAAGTAAAGTCTCGCACCGTTGCCGAATGCCAGTGATAGCGGCGCGCGAGGCCCGTGGCGTCGTTCATTCCTTGCTGCACTAACGTCCACTCTCCAGCCTTGCTCACTACAAAGCTGTGCAGGTAGAGCTGGAAGCCATCGGCGATAGCGTTGTTGTCGATTTTGGCCGTGAGGCGGCTGGTGCGCGCCAGCTCGTCACCGTTCAGGCTCTCGCGGTCAGCCACGGCACGGAGTTCATCCGGAGTTTTACGTGAATGCTTTCCGCGTCCGCCGCAGACATAAATTCCCAGTTCATGGGCGCGCGGGTTCAGCCCGCGCTTCAGTGCGCCCATTACCGACGTTGTGATTCCGGAAGAGTGCCAATCCATTCCCATCACGCAGCCCAGCGCCTGGAACCAGAAAGGATCGCTCAACCGGGAAAGCAGTTCCGGCGCACCGTAGTGGTAGAGGACGCTTTCGGAAATCGCCGTGCCAAGCATGGTCATGCGCTCGGCCAGCCACGGAGGCACACGTCCGCCGTGCAAAGGAAGATCGGCAACTCCGGAGCGCTTCATCCTTACCATTATGAACTACTAGATTTGTAAATTCAGGACAGACCCGGTTCTCCGTCCTCAATGCCCTGAGATTCGCTTATGATTAACGAATGAGCGGCTCACTCCGCGTAATACGGCATCCTGCACCCGCCACTGTGGATCCTGCTGTTCATGATCTTATTCTGACGGCCATCCATGGGAGACGCCTGTTGCGCTTTAAATATCACGGCAAACCTCGAATCGTGGAGCCGCAGGATTACGGTATTCAAAAGGGCGTGGTGCACCTTTTCACATATCAGATCGGCGGCGAAAGCAGCAGCAGCCGTCTCCCGGACTGGCGTAAGTTTGCCGTTCAGAGCATGTCCGATGTTGAATTGCTAAATCAAAAGTTCCCCGGCAGCCGGTCTGTGCCCTCGCAAAGACATCAGGAATGGGACGTTCTCTTTGCCAGAGTAGATCGATCCTAGATGCTGAGCTGGTAAAACGTGCGATTCACAAGTCGGGCGTATACTTTCTGGCTATGGCAAATATCGATAAGCATCCTGCGGGTTCATTTTGCTGGGTTGAATTGGCGACGACGGACCAGAATGCAGC
>DASYKK010000528.1:0-7400 GCA_035995565.1 Candidatus Angelobacter sp. | reverse complement strand
TGCAGCGTACGGGCAGGTCGAAAACGTCACTGTTTTGAAAGACCGCGATACCGGCCAGCCACGCGGTTTCGGTTTTGTGGAGATGGCAAATGACGAGGAAGCCGAAAAAGCGATCAGCGCGATGAACGGATACCAACTGGGATCGCGCGCGTTGAACGTGAATGAAGCCCGGCCCAAAACCGGAGGCGGTGGTGGCGGCTTTAGCCGTGGTGGAGGCGGTGGAGGCGGGTTCGGCCGCGGCGGCGGTGGCGGCGGCGGATTTGGCCGTGGTGGCGGTGGAGGCGGGGGAAGAGGCGGAAATCGCGGCGGTGGTGGTGGTGGCGGCCGCAAATACTAAGATTTCAGAAACGCAAAAAGACGCAGGCTTTGGGCCTGCGTCTTAGCTTTTCCAGCAGAGTTGAGCTTTACTCAGAGCTATACAAACTCGACCGCAGGCTTGTGCGGAATGATGCCGGCCGCGTAGCCCATATCCAGAAGTTTCACCACGGCCAGCTTGCCGTCTTCGCCGTAATCCAGTGTGCGATTATTCACATACATGCCGACAAAGCGGTCTGCCATCTGCGGATCCAAATCGCGTGCAAACTGCATCGCATACGCCAGAGCAGGCTCGCGATGATCGAGCGCGTACTGAATGCTGTCACGCAGGGCCCGCGTCACTTGCGCGATCAACTCCGGCCCCAGCTCGCGGCGAATTGCATTTCCTCCAAGCGGTAGCGGCAGGCCGGTTTGTTCATGCCACCACCTGCCCAGGTCCAGGATTTTCTTCAACCCTGACCGCTCATAGGTGAGCTGCCCTTCATGGATAATCAGTCCTGCTTCGTATTTGCCGGCAAGAACTTCCGGAATGATGCGATCGAACGGTACCACCGCTGTTTCAATTTTTGGGGCAAATAATTTGAGCGCGAGATAGGCCGTCGTCATGGTGCCCGGGACAGCAATTTTCATAGTCTTGAGTTCTTCCAGCCCAACCACGCGTGGCGAAATCACCATGGGACCATATTGTTCGCCCACGCTTCCGCCGCAGGGCATGAGCGCGTATTTATCCTGGACATAGGGATAGGCGTGGAAGGAGATGGCGCTTACGTCATAAAAACCTTCCATGGCCTTGCGGTTTAGCGTCTCGATGTCCGTCAGCGTGTGGGAAAACTTCAAGCCCGGCACACGGACTTTGTTGGTGGCCAGCGCATAAAACATAAAAGCGTCGTCAGAGTCGGGACTGTGAGCGACGGAAATTTCGCGTACGGCGGAAGAAACAGACGAAGATGACATAGCTGAAATCCTACAACACTACAAGGGTTCATGCGGGCAGGGAAATAATCTCCGGGGTTTATAAAACTTTTCACAATAGCCGGCGGACTTCGCTTCCGCAGCAGAATCGTAACCGGGTTACGCTTTTTCCACAGGCTCCTGCTCCGGCACAACTTCCAACACCGGATTGGCCGGCGTGATGTGAGGGCGTCGCAAATGCCAGCGCAGCTGCCAGAACATGGCGCCCACCGCGGCCAGAATGGCCACGATGGAAAGCGCTAACAAGACGTACAGGACCTTCATGAGCATTTGCGGCTAGCATATCAGAGCTGCTCGCGGGGCGACCCCGGAAAAAGCTCTTAGACCCCTACGGGGAATGGCTTAGTATGCGGCTCGCGCGCACCCTCGCCGCGGCGTTCAAACCTGCCTTGCAGCAATGACATCAATCCTGTGTACCAGTAGCCCAGCACAAAAAGCATCAGGAACGGGATCGTCCAATAATTACCGCTGGTGAAAGCGTAAGCGCACATGCCTACGAAATATGTTCCCACCAGCAACTCCAGCCACGGAACAATGCCGAGACGGCGGCGATATTTCTGTCCCTGCGCTTTATCGGCTTTCGACTGCACGGCATACTTGGGCGTCCGCTTGAACGAAGATTTGATTCCCAGAAGCGCTTCGATCACGGCGCGGGTGTTCGTGAGCGTGAGCCCGATTCCCAACGCCATCAAAAATGGCAGGAACAGGAATGTGCGGGGCCAGCGCCGCGGGAAGAGTTCCTTCTGCGAAACCAGGTAGAAGCTGGAAATGGAAAACGTGGACGCCAGAAACAGCGGCAAATCGATCACCAGCATCTGGAACCAGCCGCCAAATGACCGGATGATCATCGCCGGCATAAGCAGCGTGGAAAGAACGATCATCAGCGGATAACTCAGGTTGGCGCTCAGGTGGTAAAAGGCTTCCACCTTCACCCGGAATGGCGCTTTGCTCTTGAAGACCTTGGGCAGAATTTTCTTGCCGGTCTGGATCAAGCCTTTGGCCCAGCGTGCCTGCTGGGTTTTGAACGCAGTCATTTCAATCGGCAGTTCCGCGGGACATTCCACGTCTTGCAGGTATTTAAACTTCCACCCAGCCAGCTGTGCACGATAAGAAAGATCGGTGTCTTCGGTCAGCGTGTCGTGCTCCCAGCCGCCTGCGTCGGCGATAGCCTGGCGCCGCCACATCCCGGCCGTGCCGTTGAAGTTGAAAAATACCTGGCTGCGGGAGCGTCCGCCATGCTCCAGCACAAAGTGTCCGTCCAGCAAAATGGCTTCGACTTCCGTCAGGAAGGAATAGTTGCGATTCAAGTGTGTCCAGCGCGTCTGCACCATGCCGATATTGGTATCTGTGAAGTGATGCACTACACGCATCAGCCAGTCTTCGGGCGGAACAAAGTCAGCGTCAAAAATTGCGATCAGTTCACCCTTGGCTGTTTCCAGTCCGTTTTGCAGCGCCCCGGCCTTGAAGCCTTCGCGATTCGTGCGGTGAATATAAGCAATGGGATGGCCCAAAGCCGCATAGCGGTCGACGACGGCTTGCGCGACCTTCACCGTCTCGTCCGTGGAATCGTCCAGTACCTGGATGTCCAGCTTGTCCTTGGGATAGTCGAGCTTGCAGATGGATTCCACCAGGCGGTCCACCACGAACTGCTCGTTGTAAATCGGAAGCTGAATGGTGATGCGCGGAAGCTCTGCGAACTTTGCCGGCGGCTCGGTCGTACGGTTCTTCTTGTTGCGGTAATACATGTACACCAGCGCGTACCGGTGCATGCCGTAACCGGCCAGAATCACCATCACAATAAAGTACGGAATGAGCAGCGCAAGATCAAAGCCGTTCGGGGAGTAGAGGCCTTTGAAGGTCTTGTCCATGAATTGGCTCTTGAAATAATGGATGAGCCCCTTCTGCGCATTGGCAAAGATCAGTAAGGCAAAACAGACGTTCAACTGAAACTCCCAAAAAGGACTGATAGTTGGAACAGAGAGAATTCTAACCTAAAAGAAGCGAAGAAAGAGGAAAGTGTGCGTGGAAGCCCAGCATTGCTTGGATTTTTGGTGGAGCAGGCTAATTCAAAAACAACTGCCGGTACAGCGTGTCCCGGCGTTTAGGCACGAATCCAGCGTCGCGGATCATGCGGCGCAGCTCTTCTTCCGTGGTGCAGTTGGTAACGCCCGCTGAGCGCACAACGTTTTCTTCGAGCATCACTGAACCCACGTCATTGCCCCCGAAGCGCAGCCCAAGCTGGCAAACTTTCAGCCCTTGCGTGACCCAGCTCGACTGCACGTTCTTGAAGTTTGAGAGATAGAGCCGCGCAATGGCCAGTACTTTCAGATACTCGACTGCGGTGGCCTCTTCCCAATGGCGTCCGCCCAGAGCAGTGTTTCCGGGCTGGAAGCTCCACGGGATAAATGCGGTAAATCCGCCGGTCTCTTCCTGCAATTCGTAAACACGCTGGAAATGGTTGATGCGATGCTCAAAAGTCTCACCCACGCCAAACATCATCGTCGCGGTGGTGCGCATGCCCAGCTTGTGCGCTGTGCGGTGGACATTGAGCCAGTCCTCGGTTAGGCATTTCAGGCGCGCAATCTTGTAACGGACTTCATCATCCAGAATTTCCGCGCCGCCGCCGGGAATGGAATCCAGTCCCGCCGCCCGCAGCCGAATAATCGTTTCTTCAATTGAGAGCCCGCTCACGTCGGCAAAGTGAATGATCTCTGAAGCCGAAAAGCAGTGCAGGTGAACCTGCGGGAAACGCTGCTTGATGCCGCTGAGCATCTCTTCATACCATTCGATTTTCAAATCCGGATGCAGTCCGCCCTGCATTAGGACGCCGGTGCAGCCCAGCTCTACGGTCTCGCGGATCTTGTCATAGATCGTTTCCATCTCCAGCAGGTAGCCCTTGGCGCGTCCGGGACCTTTTACCGGAGCATAAAAGGCGCAGAAGGTGCAGTACTCGGTGCAGAAGTTCGTGTAATTAATGTTGCGATCAATGATGTACGTCGCTACGCCTTCAGGGTGCAGCTTGCGGCGAAGCGAATCAGCTTCCATGCCCAGACCGATGAGGTCGTCCGAGCGGAAAAGATCCAGCGCTTGTTGTTTGGTGAGGGACATAGGGTCCCTTCATTTTACCGGAATCGGGCTGCTTAGGGTACCGGATCGGCTCAGTTGCCTCTAGTGGCTAAGCCACCCGGGTTCTGGGCTCATTTGCATCCGGAATCACTGATTTGCCTTCGCGCTTGCGCTTCCATGTCCAGTAGAGCGCCGCGATTCCGCCGATCACGCTGAGCGTAATCACCGTCCATAACATGGGACGGTAGTAATTGTGGAAGAAGCCGAAGATCTGTTTGCTGTACATCGATCCCAGCCAGGCCAGCAGCCCGTAACGGATGGCGCGCGCCAGTCCCACGGCAACCAGGAAATTCCGTTTGGGATATTTCAACGCGCCCGCGACGATCAGAAATGGTGAGTAAGGTACCGGAGGCGGCAGCAATGCCGGCACAAAGAGACTCCAGAAGCCATATCTTTTAAATAGCTTATAAATTCTCTCGGCCTTTTTCTTGGAAACTCTCTTTTCCAGAGCGTGCTCGCCGCTCTTGAATCCCAGGCCATAGGTCACATAGGCGCCCACGATGCCGCCAATCGTCGCCATGATGGCGTAATAAGGCCACAGACTTTTCTGGTGGGCGGAAAGCACAATGGTGAGCGCGTCCATGCTCCCGGGCATGGGGACGACCGAATTATCGGCCAGACCCAGCAGAACAAGCCCAAGGCCGCCCAGGCGTTTTAACCACGGTCCTATTGCGAGCAGAATAACAAGCGGCACAAATCATTGGATGCCGAAACAGGGGGATGGTAGCGATTGAGAGTTGTAAAGCGTGTAAAGGCGCGGTTAAGAGAGGAACGTTAAAGGCGGGTAGCGAGCCTTGGCTTTTCCAGCGACGCCTGTTCTAGTAACGCCTGCTCCATGAATGCCAACTCGGGAACACGGGTAAATACTCCACATTCCAGCCCATATTTGTAAAACAGGCGCAGACCTTCCAGATTATCGGCGTCGAGCGAGTAATCGACGTTTTCTGTCAGATACTCGGCAATCAGCTTGGCGGAGAGGCCCAACTTAGGTGCCCAGGCCGAGGCGATTTCAGGGATATGCTTCAAACCGTTGTCCCGCGATTGCTGGAATACCCGCGCGATATTTGGCTCCGTAGCGCGCCCTTCCAGAGCCGCTTTGCGGACAGCCCAAAAGGCAAAGACAAATGGACGCCCGGTCCAGCGCTTCCACTCTTCCGCCAGATCGTAAACAAAGTAGCCATCGGTTCGGGCCTGGAGCGCGGGATCGCCAATCAGCAATGCGGCATCATGCCATTGCAGCATCTCTCTGAGCGATGGCTTCTGCCGGGTAAAGCCAGGGTCCAGGCCGACGAATTTTCTCAGGTAAATTTCGACAAGCGCAGCCGACGTGCGGGAGGAATCGTCGGTGGCCACGCTGCGGATTTTATTGATAGGAACCTTGCTCACCAGCAGAATCGACCGGACCTTATTCTTGGCGGCAATGGCCACATCAGGCACAATCACCAGATCGGGAATCATGGTGTACGCCGCCACCGGGATAATGCCAATGTCAGCCGACCCTTCCTTTAACTGCTGCGCGCAACGCGAGGGAATGGTATAGCCAATCTCAAACTGCTGGCCCAGACGCGCCGCCGACTCTCCATTCTCAAAGTCCCACATGAGCGGCGCGGTATTCAGGAAGCTGATGGCGGAGATGCGAAGCTTGGACATGTATCTTTATTTTATTTTAACAAGCGGCTACAGCGTGGGCTGAAAAGCGGTCGAAAGCCAAATTTGCCGCATATTTGCGCGGGTGGCTGCGGACCAGCAACGGACTGCGAAAATCACACCGGACGCCAGTGCTGGGGTTGACAGGCTTTTTAGAATCCGTGTACAGTCCGCCAAGTTTCTCTGGAGAAGGCGCAGGATCGCGATGTCCACGGCAAGAGCTGTCACTTCGAACTCAATTTACTGGCTGGCGCTTTCTCTCACTCCCGGCCTTGGTCCCACTCGTGGGCGCAAACTGGTGGAGCGCTTCGCCACTATCCAGGATATTTTTCACGCCTCGCTGACCGAACTGGAAGCAGAGAACCTGCAGGCCCAATCGGCGCAGCACATCGCCCTCGGAAAATCGCTCGAGCTGGCGCATGACGAGATCGCAAAAGCTTCCGCCGCAGGCGTTCAGATTGTCTGTCGTGAAGATGAAAGCTGGCCTTCGCGCCTTAGCGAGATATACGATCCGCCGCTGGTCCTCTATGTGCGCGGGAACCTGGAAACGCTGTCACGCCCGGGTATAGCCATCGTCGGAACACGGCACCCAACGCCGTATGGCATCGGCATGGCCGAGCGCCTGAGCTGTGATTTGGCCTCGCGCGGTCTTATTATTTTTAGCGGCATGGCCCGTGGCATTGACACTTATGGGCACCGCGGGGCTATCCAAGCCAAGGGCCGGACGGTGGCTGTTTTCGGAACCGGCGTGGACGTGATCTATCCGCGCGAGAACAAGAAGATCGCGGACGGAATCCTGGAATGCGGCGGCGCACTGCTCAGCGAATTTCCCCTGGAAGCATTTGCCGCGCCGCAGAATTTTCCCATCCGCAATCGCATCATCAGCGGACTCTCTCTGGGTGTGCTGGTGGTCGAAGCCGGCGAGTACAGCGGCACACGCATCACCGCCCGTTGCGCTCTGGAACAGAGCCGCGAAATCTTTGCCGTGCCGGGCAATGTGATCTCCCGCAACTCCTGGGGACCGAACACGCTGATCAAGCAGGGAGCCAAGCTAACTGCAACATGGGAAGACGTTTGGGAGGAATTGCCGGCCGAGGTGAAACACCTGCTTGAATCCGAACGGGGGCCGCAAGCATCAGAGGAGAAGCCCACCAGTAGCCTGTTCGGTAACGAATTGAGTCCGGCGGAAAAGAAGCTGCTTTCAATCTTGCGCCAGGACGAATCAACACACATTGATGTGATCATGGAAAAGCTGGAGGGAGAGGTTTCGTCGTCGGAGGTGTTTACCGCGCTCTTTGAACTGGAGATGAGCGGCAAGGTCAAGCAGATGGCGGGGAAGA
>DASYKK010000527.1:0-12614 GCA_035995565.1 Candidatus Angelobacter sp. | reverse complement strand
TCTGGCGGCTGCGTTCGGGAAAGACCGAAAGCAGCCTTAAATTGGACGGTTGGCGCATCGCGCCGCCATCGGATATCATGCGGTGATTATGAATCCTGCCTCCACCCGGCTTCCCAACCTGCACGTGAAAAGACGCCTCATGTCCGGCTCAGAAATCGAGCGGACGCTTGTGCGCCTGGCCCACCAGATTGTCGAAAAAAACAACGGTGTGGAGAATCTGGTGCTTGTTGGCATTAAGCGCCGCGGCGTCCCCTTGGCTAATCGGCTGGCCGCCCTCATCCAGCAGATTGAAAAGACGCCGGTGCCGGTAGGCACTCTGGATATCACGCTCTACCGTGACGATCTGTCGACCGTCGGCACCAGTCCGGTGATCAAGAAAGCTACGCCGCTGGGCACTGACATCGTCGACAAAAACGTAATCCTTCTGGATGACGTTCTTTATACCGGCCGCACCGTTCGCGCCGCCATGGACGCGCTTTTTGACCACGGACGTCCGCGCCGCGTGCAACTCTGCGTTCTCGTTGATCGCGGACACCGCGAGCTGCCCATTGAAGCCGCTTTCGTTGGCCGCACCGTGCAAACCAGCGATGCTGAAATCATTGAAGTGAAGCTCTCTGAGATCGACCAGGAAGAGCAGGTCCTGCTGGTGGAACGCATTTCTTGAGCATGGCGCGCACAAGCTCGTTACTCGAACTCGAGCACCTCTCGGCGGATGAAATAACCTCTTTTCTCAAGCTGGCGCGGCGTATGCACTCAGGCAAACCGCGTCCTCTGCTCCGCGGCAAGCGCATTGCCCTGCTTTTCTATGAAGCCTCAACCCGCACCCGCGTTTCATTTGAGTTCGCCGCCAAGCTGCTGGGCACTCATACCTCGGTGATCAATGCCACGGCTTCCAGTATCGAAAAAGGCGAGTCGCTGGTGGATACCGGAAAAACTCTTCAAGCTTTGGGCTCCGATTGTATTGTCGTGCGCCATCCCTCCTCTGGCGCGCCTCTTGTCCTCGCGCGTAATCTTCACGTGCCCATTATCAACGCGGGCGACGGCATGCATGAGCATCCCTCCCAGGCCCTCCTTGACGCCTATACCATCCTGCGCCACAAACGCTCCTTGAAGGGCCTGCGCATTACCATGGTGGGCGATATCCAGCACAGCCGTGTAGTGCGCTCCAATGTCCACTTGCTCTCAAAATTTGGCGCGCAGATCATTCTCTGCGGCCCGCAGGAATTGCTGCCCGACTATGCTGCTTCGCTCGCTCCTGGCGTGAAAGTCAGCCGCCACATGGAAGAGGCAGTGCGGAAAGCCGACGTTGTGATGATGCTGCGGGTGCAGAAAGAACGGCTCGCCGGTCTGAAGCTCGATGCCAACAGTTACATTGCCCACTACCAGCTCACCCCGGAGCGGCTGAAGCTGGCAAAATCTGACGCCATCGTTATGCATCCAGGTCCCATGGTCCGCAGCATGGAAATCCAGAGCGAAGTCGCGGACGGCCCTCAGTCGGTGATTGAGGAGCAGGTCCATAACGGCGTGTACGTAAGGATGGCAATTCTGGCGAGTTGTTTGGGGGTAGCGTAGCAATGACTTCGCCGCAGATGAACGCAGATGAGCGCAGATACAAATATTCCGAATTGACCGAACAAATCATTGGCGTCTTTTACGAGGTTTACAACGAACTCGGGTTTGGCTTTTTGGAAAAAGTATACGAAGAGGCAATGGCTCTGGCCCTCAAAGAGCGCAGCATCAATTTCCAGCGGCAAGTTCCTATCCCAGTCTGGTTCCATGTGCAGACCATCGGCGCCTATGATGCCGATCTCGTGGTCAATGGGGTCGTACTGCTCGAATTGAAAGCCTGTCGCGCGCTCGATCCTGCTCATGAAGCGCAATTGCTCCATTACTTGCGCTCTACTGAAATCGAAGTAGGGCTTCTATTGAACTTCGGCCCAAGGCCCCAGGTAAAACGGCTGGCCTTTGAAAATGAAAGAAAAAAGATCAGCGTTCATCTGCGCAAATCTGCGGCGAAATAGTTTTTGGTTTTTACATGCACAACAAAGGAACTCTCGCAATCCGTAACGGTCTCCTCATCGACTCCTCTGAGCGTCTTGAGGGCAGGTACGATCTCTTACTCAAAGACGGCCGAGTGACCGAAGTCGCTTCCGCCGGCAAGCTGCGCGGCAAAGCCGATGAAACTTTCAACGCTCGCGGACTGATCGTCGCTCCCGGCTTCATCGATATTCACGTCCATCTCCGCGAGCCCGGGCAGGCCCACAAAGAGACCATTGCCAGTGGCACCATGGCCGCTGCTGCCGGCGGATTTACCTCCGTCTGCACCATGCCGAATACGAGCCCGGTGAATGATTCGGCAGAAATCACGCGATGGATGCTCGATCCCGCACGCGGCGCTCACGTCAATGTTTTCCCCGTCGCCGCCGCGACTATCGGCAGCCTGGGCGAGCGGCTCACCGATTTCGCCGCGCTCAAACGCGCAGGCGCCGTGGCCCTCAGCGATGACGGCAAGCCTATCCTCGACGACAAGATCATGCGGCAGACGCTGATCGCCGCAGCCGCGCTGAACCTGCCTGTCATCCAGCATGCGGAAGACTGCCATATGACGGAAGGTGCCACGATGAACGCCGGCCCGACAGCGTTCCGTCTCGGCCTACGTGGCTGGCCCGCCGAAGCAGAAAGTTCCATCGTCGAACGTGACATCCGCCTCACCGCCGAAACCAAAAGCCGCTACCACGTCGCCCACCTTTCCACCGCGGCTGCGCTGCGCGCCGTGCGCAAAGCCAAGCGTGACCACCTGCGCGTGACCTGCGAAATCACGCCGCATCACTTTACTTTGCTCGATGAAGACATAAGTGAGTACGACACTAATTACAAAATGAATCCGCCGTTGCGCTCGCGTGAAGACCGAGAAGCCCTGCTGGCCGGTCTGGCTGACGGCGCTGTAGACTGCGTCGCCACCGATCATGCTCCGCACGCCGCGCATGAAAAGAACCAGGAGTTTGACCGCGCGCCCTTCGGCATTACCGGCCTCGAAACCGCGCTCGGCCTTTGCGTGTCAGTCCTCCATTACCGCCACAATATCCCGCTGCGGCGGATTGTCGAACTGCTCTCCACCAATCCCGCACGCGTGATGAACCTGCAAGGCCGAGGCACGCTGGCCGTGGGCGCCCGCGCTGACGTGACGATCTTCGACCCGGCAAAGAAATGGACCTACCGCGTCGCGCAGTCGCTATCCAAATCGAAGAATTCGCCGTTCGATGGGAAACAGATGCAAGGCAAGGTGATGGCGACGGTGGTGGGTGGACAGATCGTTTTTCGCGCTTAACCTTTCTGTAGTCCCGAACCGCGTAAAACCAAATTAGCCGCGAATCCAGGCGAATAACACGAATCCTAAACTGCGCTGATTCGCGCCTTGTCGCGTTCATTTGCGGGCTAATTTTCTTTATCTGCGCTCATCGGTGAAATCTGCGGCGAAATTTACCTAATTATCCCCATCCGCGTTCCCACCTTCTTCAGCACTTCCAGCGCTTTAGTCATCTGGTCCTGCGAATGCGTGGCCGTCATAATTGTGCGAAGGCGGGCCTTACCTTCTGCGACCGTCGGAAATGCGATGCCCGGAGTAAAGACGCCCTCGTTGAACAGCTCGCGGCTGAACTCCATCGTCAGCCGGCCATCGCCGATGATGATCGGCGTAATCGGGGTCTCGCTGGGCGGCGTGCTGATTCCGCCAATATTGAAGCCCAGCAGCCCTAATTCCTTTTTGAAGAACCGCGTGTTGGCCCAGAGTTTGTCCATCAGTTCGGGCTCTTTCTCCAGTACGTCGAAAGCAGCAATACACGTGGCTGCCACTGACGGCGGATGCGACGTCGAAAACAAGAATGGCCGCGCCCGGTGATAGAGAAAATCGATCAGGTCCTTCGACCCGCACACATATCCGCCTAACGCGCCAATGGCCTTTGAAAGAGTTCCCACCTGTACATCAACTCTTCCATGGACTTTGAAATGGTCCACGGTTCCGCGGCCGTTGCGCCCCAGCACACCGGAAGAATGCGCGTCGTCAATCATCATGATGGCGCCATACTTCTCCGCCAGGTCGCACAGCGCGGGCAGCGGGCCAATATCACCGTCCATGGAAAACACGCCATCGGTGATAATTAGCTTGTGCCCGGGCTCGTCAGCAACTTCCTTCAACAGCTCTTCTGCATGCAATGCGTCCTTGTGGCGGAAGACTTTGATCTTAGCCCGCGAGAGCCGTGCGCCGTCAATGATGCTGGCGTGATTCAGCTCGTCGGAAATAATGAAATCGTCTTTACCCAGAATCGCCGATACTGTTCCCGCGTTCGCCGTAAAGCCTGACTGAAACACCACGCACGCTTCCGTATTTTTGAAGCGCGCGATTCGTTCTTCCATCTCCATGTGGATAGACATGGTTCCACTGACCGTACGCACCGCGCCTGAACCCACGCCATACTTCTTGGTGGCAGCGATGGCCGCTTCGAGCAGCTTGGGATGCGTCGTCAGCCCCAGGTAGTTATTCGACGCCAGATTGATTACATGCTTTCCGTCAACGGTACACTCGGGCGCTTGCGCATCCTGAAGCACACGCAGATTAAAGTGCGTGCCCTTCTGTTTGAGCTCGTTCATCTGGTCTGTCAGATACGACAATTGTGGGCGGGTAGTAGTGGTTGGCGTCATCTTTGAATCCTTCTGCTACAGGCATTTCAGCAATTAGCAAATGGCAGCTGGCAATTAGCCAAAGCGGCCCATTAAGGCAGTCAGGCTAGTTGCCAATTGCTATTTGCTAATTGCTCCATTCGGATACAACAGAATTTTACTCGACTCGCCCGTCCTCAGCCGGTCCATACCCTTGCTGAAGTCGGCCATCGGCATACGGTCCGTGATCACCGGATCAAGATCGAGCTTGCCGGCTTTGAGAAGCGCGTTCATCTGAAACCATGTTTTGTACATCAGCCGTCCATTGATGCCCTGCACCACAGCGCCTTTGAAAATGATATCGTTGGCGAGGTTCAGTTCCATCGGCTTGGACGGAATTCCCAGCAGGGACGCGCGTCCGCCCAGCCGGAGGATCTTAAAACCCAGTCGGATTGCGTCCGGGTGGCCTGACATTTCCAGGATCACGTCCACACCCGTGCCGCCGGTAGCGCTCATCACCTGCTCATAGACATTGTCCTTTGCCGGATTAAGCACATGGTCCGCCTTCATCTTTTCCGCCAGCTTGCGCCGATGATCATTGATTTCCAGCGCAAAAACTTCGCTGGCGCCGCACGCTCGCGCGACGGCAATGCAGAACAGGCCAATCGGCCCGCAGCCAATCACCGCCACCGTCTTGGCGGCAATCTCTCCGGCCAGGACCGTGTGCACAGCATTGCCCAGCGGATCGAGCACGCTGGCGTAGTCAGCAGGAATGCCGGGATCAATTTTCCAGATATTTGATTCGGGAATCTTCACGAACTCGGCAAACGCGCCGTTCGCATCCACGCCGATGATCTTCACATGCTGGCAGATGTGAGCTTCGCCTGTACGGCATTGATAGCATTTGCCGCAGGCCACGTGCATTTCCGCGGAAACAAAGTCGCCTTCCTTCACGGCCGTCACGTTGTCGCCCGTGGCCACCACGTGCCCGCAGAATTCATGCCCGGGGATCAGAGGAGGCTTGATGCGGTTCTGCGCCCACTGGTCCCAGTTGTATATATGGAGATCGGTGCCGCAGACTGAGGCCACCTTCACTTTCACCAGAACGTCGTCCGGGCCAATTTGCGGAATAGGCATCTGCCGGACCTCCGCACCCGGCGCGGCCTCCGGCTTCACTACGGCAAGCATGGTTTCAGGCATTCAATTCCTAAGTATGACGAGATGAGAGAGGCAAACCTTCTATTTTAACAAACCCATGTAAGAGTTCCCGGATGAGAGGGGGCTCTCCTGCGCTCAACAGCGTGTTGCAATTGCTGTTTGCCAACGATTGACTGATACCTGATAATTAAATAACTGGTTAATTAATGACATCGGCTATCAAATCCGGCAAGTCCGGCTCACGCGGCGAACCCGAGAAAACCCGCGCTGCCATCCTGAAGGCTGCTCTGGAAGAGTTCGGGCATGAAGGCGTAACAGGCGCTCGCACAGACGAGATTGCCCGCCGGGCTGGCGTCAACAAGGCCCTGCTCTATTACTACTTCAAGGACAAAGAGGGCCTTTACGCTGCGGCCCTGGATCAGGTATTTTCCGGCTTGCATGAACGCGTCGTGACCATGCTGGAGCGTTCTGATCTCCCTCCTCGGGAAAGGTTGCTGCTTTACGCGCAAACCCATTTTGACTACATCGCCAGCGCACCGGTATATCCGCGGCTGGTGCAACGCGAGTTCATGCGAAGCGCGGGCCGGGGATTATCTCCCGCAGCCAGCCGGATCATGGAACGCCACGGCAAGCCCTTGTACAGCCGCCTGGAAAAGCTGATTGACGAAGGCATTTCATCCGGCGATTTCCGCAAGGTTGATCCCGTCCAGACCGTAACTTCAATTATCGGCACCATTGTTTTCTATTTCATCAGCATGCCCGCGCAACAATTTATGCACGCGGGCGATCCTGCTTCTCCGGAACGCATAGCGGCACGCCGGTCTGCTGTGCTCGATTTCATTTCCGCCGCAGTTTTCACTCCCTCGGCTGCGCAGAAGGTCAGCAAGCCATGAGCCAGCGCAACCGCTTCTTTGCCTTCCTGGGACTGTTGCTGGTCATTGCCGCCATTTATTATTTTTTCTCCTCGGACCACTCATCCGATCTTGTGCTGATCGGCACGGTTGATGCAAACCAGGTAGTTGTGAGCCCTAAGATGAGCGGGCGCATTGAGCGCCTGGCGGTGGATGAAGGCAGCGAAGTCAAGGCCGGGGACACCATCGCGGTGCTTGACGCGCAGGAACTCACCGCCGATCGCCAGGCTGCGGAAGCAGTACTGGCCAGCCTTCGCCACCAGGTTTCGCAGACGCGCGCCACCGAAGAACAGACCGCCGGCGAGACTTCCAGCGGTGTCGTCAACGCCCAGGCGCGCTTGCGTGCAGCCCAGGCAACATTGCTTCAGGCGCAGGCCGATTTGCAGCGAATCCAGGGAGATACGCGGCGATCCGTCGCGCTGGCGCAACAAGGCATCGCCTCCCAGCAACAGGCGGATCAGGCCGCAGCGCAACTGAAAGCACAGGAAGCTCTTGTCCGCGCCGCAGAAGATCAGTCTCGCGCCGCCCAGGCTGATCTGGTAACAGCGCAAGCGCACACCCGCCAGACGCAGGCTGCGCAGAGTAGCGTCGCTTCTACACGTGCCCAGCAGCTGAATGCCAAAGCTCAATTGGAAGCCGCTGAAGCCCGGCTCGGATATACCAGGGTCACCGCTCCCGTGAGCGGAGTAGTCACGGTACGCGCCGCTCGCGAGGGAGAAGTCGTAAATCTGGGCCAACCCATAGCCATCATCACAGACCTCAACGACACGTGGGTTCGCGCGGCCATTCCCGAAACTGAGGCCGTCCACATTGCACTTGGCGACAAACTGAATATTCGCCTGCCTTCAGGCGATATCGTTACCGGCAGAGTTATTTTTAAGGCGCCGGAAGCCGATTTCGCTACGCAACGCGACGTGAATCGCCGCAAGCGTGACATCAAAGCGATCTCCCTCAAGTTGCAGGTAGATAACAACAGGAAAAATCTTGTTCCCGGCATGACCGCGGAAATCCTTGTGCCTAAAGCCAAAGTGGAAGGCCGCTGAATGCCGTCACACGCGATTCAAGTTATCGATATCGTCAAGCGTTTCGGGAACTTCACCGCGGTTGACGGTGTCTCATTCGCAGTGGAAGAAGGCGAAATCTTCGGTCTGCTAGGCCCCAACGGCGCCGGCAAATCTACCCTGATCCGGATGATGACCACCCTGCTCGAAATCACTTCCGGCACCGCCATCATTGAGGGCGCTGACGTACGCAAAGCGCCCAATACAGCGCGGCGCTCCATGGGAGTTATTCCTCAAGCAATGACGAGTGATGGCGATCTCACCGTGTGGGAAAACCTGAGCATCTACTCCAAGCTCTACGGGATTCCCGCCGCGGACCGTGAGAAATCCATCGACGAATTGCTCGAATTGGTTGACCTCACGCAATGGCGTGACGCTCCGGCACGAAACCTTTCCGGCGGCATGCGTCGAAGACTGGAGATCGCGCGAGGTCTGGTGCATCGCCCGCGGATCTTCTTCCTCGACGAGCCTACCACCGGGCTTGATCCTGTATCCCGCGTCGCGGTTTGGGAGATGATTACCAGCATCAAGCAGCAGCGTAACCTCACAGTTTTGATTACCACTCACTACATGGATGAAGCCGATCGTCTCTGTGACCGCATCGCCATTGTGGATCACGGCAAGCTCGTTGCGCTCGACACCCCTCGCAATCTTAAGAACAGCATTCCCGGCTCCAGCGTGATTGAGGCACAATTCCTGCAGCCTCCCGCGAATTGGCAGCAGACGCTGGAAAGTTTGGCCGGCGTTAAGTCAGTGCAGCCTGAAGGTGCGGACATGTATCGCATTCTTACTGAAGACGGATCACGCAGCACTACCGCTCTGGTTGAAACCGCCGTTCGTGCCAACGTGATTGTCAAGACTCTCACCGTGCAAAGTACAACGCTGGACGATGTCTTCGTTCATTTCACCGGAAGACAGCTGCGCGACCAGATGGTGGACTCGCCGCTTTATACTTCACCAGTGGCCTGGGGCAAGTAAGGGTGCTCAGCTTTTTTCAGAGCGGTCGCATGATGGCCATCGTTGAGCGCGACCTGCGGAAATTTTTTCGTTCGCCTGCCTTGATGGTGGCCGCCATGGTCTTCCCGCTGGTCCAGCTCATCGTGCTGGGAAACGCTTTCGGCGGCAAGATCAAGGACGCCAAGATTGGCATCGTCTCTCATGACACTGGTCCCCAGGCTATTCGCGTTATGGAAGCCCTCCGCGCCGTCCAGAGCAATGCCCGCACCTTCCAGCCCATTGTTTATCCAGATGAACAGATAATGATCGCGGCTGTGCGTCGCGGAGAATTGAACGCGGGTCTGGTTATTCCGCCGCAGTTCTCGCGGAACGTCTATGAGCATACTCGTCCCCGCATTGGCCTGGTGCTCGATAATACTGACAATTTCATGACCTCAACCTTCGTTGACCAGATGACGCAACTAGTGGCGGCGCTCAATCAGCCGGAGGTCCAGCCGCGGGTGGTGCAGCAGATTGAGCTCCAGGTAGTCGAGCTGTATCCCTACGTTGAATACATGAAGTATCTTTTGCCCGGATCGATCACTCTGGCCATGTTTGTCAGCGTAATGATCGGCGGTGGCATTGTTTATATCGATGACAAGGCGCGCGGCGTTCATGAAGGTTATCTGGTTACGCCTATCACCAAGTTAGAACTCGTAGCTGGGTTGAATGTAGCCGGCGCGCTCAAAGCCATGGGCGCAGGCATTGTGCTCACGATTCTTGGATCGCTGATAGCTGGCGTGGGGTCCACTTTTCAGCCCGCAAATCTTCTCTGGTTGCTCTTGTTGATCGCCGCCACTTCTTTCGCGTTTATTTCCATGATGTTTGTCATGATGGTGCGGGTAAACGATCCGCTGATTCCGCGTGCCGTGTTCGGCATTCTCAACACGCTGCTCTATTTTCCAAGCGGCGCTATTTACCCTGTCCAGGCTTTTCCCCGGTGGCTGCAATGGGTCGCCTGGATTGATCCATTTACCTATTCTGTGCGCGGCTTCAAGGCAGTCCTGCTCAAGGGCGTGGGGCTGGCTGCAATCTGGCCTGACCTGCTGTATCTTGGTGGGTTCGCCGTAGTGGCTTTCGCGCTATCAACATTGCTGTTCAAACGCACGCTTTAGAAGGAACCTTCGCATGGCATTGATGGATGCAAAAGAGTACGATCCCCGACCGGCAGAAAAACGCCGGAAGATCATCGCGACCGCGGTCGTGATAGTGATCGCCGTGTCGGTCTATCTGTACATTACGCGCTACGATTCTGAAAAGAAGGTCATCAACAATTTCTTCCAGGCCATCGAGCAAAAGGATTTTGACAAGGCTTACGGAATCTACGAGGGCGATCCTGACTGGAAGCAGCATCCTGCGAAGTACGCCAATTACTCTGTGAACCAGTTCAAGATGGACTGGGGACCGCAGGGCGAGTACGGAGTGATCAACAGTCACCGCGTAGACTGCGCTTTAGAACCCCCGAAGAAGGACTTTGCTTCGCCCACCGGCGTAGTCATCGTGGTCATCATCAATAATCGCGCGGAACCCAGGTCAATGTGGGTAGAAAAAAAGAGTAAGACCGTGAGTGACTCGCCGGTTCCAGTGGCGTGCCATGGCGCGCAGTAGATTAGTTTGAATTGTTCCAGGTTTCTTGGATAGCGATTGCGAAGCTGGTGAGGAGTTACTCTTTGGCCGCCGCCGCAAAAAGATTGCTCACCTTCTGAACCGAGGCTTCATCTTCGGCGTTCAGGCAGGTTTGTGAACGATCAATCTGGCGCATCAGCCCCGTGAGCACTTTGCCGGGCCCGACCTCAATGAAGGTCTGCACGCCCAGCCCAATCAACGTCTGCATGCATTTGGCCCACTGAACTGCGCCTGTAACCTGGCGAACCAGCGCCTGGCGTGAACCTTCGGCGGTGGCTTTAGGTGTCGCGTCAATATTCGCAATCACCGGTAATTCAGGATTATTGAAATGAAGCTTTTGCAAATCTGCCTCCAGCCGGTCCTGTGCCGGCTTCATCAATTCGCAATGGAACGGCGCGCTCACCACCAGCATGACTGCGCGTTTGGCCCCGCGTTGCTTAGCCAGATCGGCGGCGCGTTCAACCGCCTTCTGATGTCCTGAAATCACGATCTGATCCGGAGAGTTGATGTTTGCCGGAGAAACCACTTCGCCCTGTGCGGAGTCGGCGCAAACCTGCTGCAGCTGATCAAGCGCCATGCCGAGGATCGCCGCCATCCCGCCTTCACCGGCCGGCACGGCTTCCTGCATATAGCGTCCGCGATTGTGCACCGTGCGGACGGCTTCTCCAAAAGGAATGGTCCCGGCAGAAACGTGCGCGGAGTACTCACCCAGGCTGTGCCCGGCTGCAAATTGCGGAACAATTCCCTTCTCCTGCAACACACGCGCGACCGCGGTGCTCATCGTCAAAATGGCGGGCTGCGTATTCTCGGTCAGCTTCAGCTGCTCGTCCGGACCTTCAAAACAAAGCTGCGAGATGGAAAACCCCAGAGCATCGTCAGCTTCCTGAAAGGTGTGTCGCGCAACAGGATAGAGCGATGCCAGCTCTTTTCCCATGCCTGCTGCCTGTGATCCCTGTCCAGGGAAGAGAAAAGCAACGGGACCGTGGCTCATGCGGATTCTTCCGCCGCTTTGCCATCAGAGCCAAGCTCTTTGGCAATATTCGTATTGATGCCGGACTCGTAAAATTCCTTGGCCACGCGGATGGCGTTCTTGATGGCGTTGGCGTTCGACCGTCCATGCCCCACGATCGCAACGCCCTTCAGACCCAGCAGCGGCGCTCCTCCATATTCGGCATAGTCAAGTTTGCGGCCGAAGTTGGCAAACGCTTTACGCGCCAGCAGTGCGCCTACTTGCGAAGTGATCGTGGAAGTCAACGATTCTTTGAGCAGGAAGCGCACGGCTTCCACCAAGCCTTCAGAAATTTTCAACGCCACATTACCGACAAAGCCGTCGCAGACGATGACATCTACTTTTCCGTTGTATAAATCGCGGCCTTCCACGTTACCCACGAAGTTGAGAGGCAAGTCCTTGAGCAGGGAATGCGCCTTGCGCGTAAGATCGTTGCCTTTGCCTTCCTCTTCTCCAATCGAAAGGATGCCCACCGAGGGCTCGGCATTCTTGAAGATCGCACGGTAATACATTGCGCCCATCAGGGCGAACTGCGCCAGATTGTGGGGCTTGGAATCCACATTAGCCCCAACGTCAATCAGGATAGAGGGCTTGTCTTTGCCGGCCGATGTAGGAAAGACGCTGGCCAAAGCCGGACGGTCAACTCCTGGAAGAGCGCCCAGCACCATCTTGGCAGCCGCCATTGCGGCGCCGGTATTGCCGGCAGTCACAAATCCAACGGCCTTTTTCTCTTTTACCAGTCGAAGGCCCACGTGCATACTTGAGTCTTTCTTGGTACGCACGGCCTGCACGGCCTTTTCTTCCATCTCGATGACTTGGGTGGCATTCACTACATCAATCGGCAGGTTGCGTGCCGTAGGATGGCCAGCAAGTTCCTGACGCAGCCGGTCTTCCGGGCCGACCAGCAGAACTCGAACGCCATAGTTGCGCGCAGCCAGCAGCGCCCCTTCAATCTCGGGCTTGGGATGCCGGTCTGAACCCATTGCATCAACGGCTATGACAGTTTCTACTGACTTTTGCACTTAGGCGTTATCTTTTACCTGCACTACTTCCCGGCCTTTGTAGTAGCCGCATTTTGCACACACGCGATGCGGCATCTTCTTTTCATGGCAGTTCGGACATTCCGAGGCGGAATGGGCGGTAAGGAAGTCATGTGCGCGGCGACTCGAGGTGCGTGCTTTTGAGTGCCGCCGTTTT
>DASYKK010000526.1:0-7596 GCA_035995565.1 Candidatus Angelobacter sp. | reverse complement strand
TGAATCCCAAGAGCCCAGGGCGCTCTCTAACGCTGATCCCTAATCTTCCAGGCACGCACCACGTGGTTTATCTGCAGGATTTTGTCCCTCAGCATTTCCACAATCCTCGCACCGTGGTTGCCGTGGCTCTGATAGGAACGGCACTAATCAAAGGCGTCTGCGATTACGCCGGTACCTATCTGGTGAATCACGCCGGATTCGGCCTGATCACTGACTTGCGCAACCGGTTGTATGACACGATACTGCAGCGTTCCATCTCGTTCTTCTCCCGGCACTCGACCGGAATGCTGATGTCCACCGTGGTGAACGACGTGGAGAAGGTTCAGGTCACGCTCACCATAGCGCTGGCAGAATTCTTGCAGCAGTTTTTCACCCTCATCTTCCTCATCGGCGTGGTGATCGTGCTGGGGCACAACTTGGCCTGGGTACTGCTCATCTTTGTTCCGTTTGTGATTGTTTCTGCCGGCAAGATCGGGCGGCGCGTCCGCACCACGACCCGCAAAGGCCAGGACAAGCTGGCCGACATCCAGAACATTCTGCACGAAAGTATTGCCGGTAACCGCATTGTGAAAGCCTTCGGCATGGAAAAGTGGGAGAGCAGCCGCTTTCGCGCTGCCGCCAGAAAGCTCTTTCGCGCCAACTTGAAATCGGTGGCGGTGCAGTCGGTAAGTTCGCCGCTCATGGACATCGTGGGCGCGCTGGCGGTCGTGGTCTTGCTTTGGGTGGGACGTAGCCAGATCAACAGTGGTGAGATGACGCCGGGCGTCTTTATCGCGTTTATCATCGCGGTCTTCCGCCTCTACGATCCCGTCCGCAAGATGGCGTTTTTCAATAACAGCTTCCAGCAGGCACTGGGCGCATCGCAAGAGATATTCCGCTTCATCGACGAGCAGGACGAAATTCAGGAGCGGCCCAACGCCATCATGCTGCCCGTGTTTCGCGACCGTGTGCGTTTTGAGAATGTCAGTTTTTCGTATACCGGCGCGAATGGGCCCGAAGCCGAAATTCTGCACAACGTGAACCTGGAAACCTGCGCCGGCGAAGTGGTCGCCATTGTGGGATCCAGTGGCGCCGGCAAGACCACGCTGGTCAATCTGATTCCTCGCTTCTTTGATGTGAGCGGGGGGGCCATCAAGATCGATGGCCACGATATTCGAGACGTAACGCTGGCCTCGTTGCGGGCCCAGATTGGCGTGGTGACGCAGGAAACCATCCTCTTCAATGACACGGTGCGCAACAACGTAGCTTATGGCCAGCCGCACGTCACTGAAGAAGCCGTGATTGAAGCCGCCAAAGCTGCCCTGGCCCATGATTTTATTCTTCGCCTGCCCGAGGGCTATGACACCATGATTGGCGAGCGTGGACTGCGTCTTTCCGGCGGCGAGCGCCAGCGCATCGCCATTGCCCGCGCTCTGCTGAAAAATGCTCCCATCCTGATCCTGGACGAAGCCACTTCCTCTCTCGATACCGAATCAGAAGCGCTGGTGCAGGGAGCGCTACAGAACCTGATCTCTGGCCGCACAGTGTTTGTGATTGCGCATCGGTTGACTACCGTGCGCCACGCTGACCGCATCGTGGTTCTGGAAGGCGGGCGTATTGCTGACTCTGGCACGCATGAAGATTTGCTGACCCGCCTGGGAACCTACCGCAAATTATATGAATTGCAGTTTATGGAGTTAGACCCCAAAATGGTTGACGAACCCGGCATCGTCGTCCGTGAGCCCCAAATCAAAAACTAAAGGTCCAGGAAGCTAAAGGTCTCAACCAGAAACTATGCCCATCCGCTCCATGACTGGATTCGCGCAGGTTAAATCTCAGGCAGGTGAAGGGAGTTCTTTCACACTGTCACTCAAGTCCGTCAACCATCGCTTTCTCGATCCCCAGCTCCGCATGCCGGTTGAAATGGACGAACTGGAAATGAAGATCCGCCGCGTGCTGAAAGAACGCCTGGCGCGCGGTCACGTGGATGTTACGCTTGGCGTGGATCGCCGCGGCGGCTCGGGCTATGAGTTCAATCGTGAACTGGTGGGCGGTTATGTTGAAGCTTTCCGCAAAGCCGCGCGGGAATTTGGCACCACGGGCGAACCTGACCTGAACAACGTGTTCCGCATGCCCGGAGCTCTGGGCGCCATGACGCCGCTTGATGGCAACTTTGAAACTTCCGTCCTGGCCGCGCTGGAACAGGCAATCCAGAAGCTGAATACCATGCGTGAACAGGAAGGCCGCGGTATGGAAGCCGAACTGCGCCGCCGGCTTGATTCCCTGGAGAAGGCGACGCAGGAGGTTGATAAGCTCCGGGCTGCCGTTTCCAAGGCTTACATGGAAAAAGTCCGGTCACGCATGCAGGAGCTGATTGAGAATGCCGATGAAGACCGCGTCTTGCAGGAAGCTGCCATTCTGGCCGAGCGCAGTGACATCCAGGAAGAACTGGTCCGCCTGACGACGCACATCGATCACTTTCGCAAGTTGCTGGATCAGGGCGGTGAAGTGGGCAAGAAGCTGGACTTCCTGCTGCAAGAGCTCAACCGCGAAGCAAACACACTGCTCTCCAAGACTTCCGGCGTGGCCGGTGAAGGTCTGCGCATTACAGAGCTGGGGCTGCTGATGAAATCGGAGATTGAAAAATGCCGGGAGCAGGTACAAAACCTGGAATGAGCAGTATCCGATACATCATCTCCGCGCCTTCGGGGTCCGGCAAAACCACGCTTGTCAATGAGCTGCGCCAGTATGTGCCCAACCTGGAATTTTCTATCTCTTACACCACGCGCCCGCCGCGCGGCAGTGAGCAGGATGGCCGCGAGTATCACTTCATTTCGCGCGAAGAATTTGAGGCCATGATTGCGCGCGACGCCTTCCTTGAATATGCGCAGGTGTTTGATAAATATTACGGGACAGCCCGGTCCGTCTTGCAGCATGCCGAAGAGGTTGGCCATGACTTGCTGCTTGATATCGATGTCCAGGGCGAGCGCCAGGTCAAGCAGAAGATGCCGGATGCAGTGAGCATTTTCGTGCTCCCGCCCAGCCGCGCGGAGCTGGAATCCCGCCTGCGGAAACGCAGCCAGAGCGAAAACGTCCACGCCGAAGAGGTCATCCGTCGGCGGCTGGATGAGGCGCGCCGCGAGATTGAGAACTACCCCAACTATGATTACATTCTGATTAATGATCGACTGGAGCAGTCCGTGGACCAGTTGCAGGCCATTGTGCTGGGTGAGCGCATCCGGCGTTCGGGCAAAGCGCCCACTGCAGCGGAAAAACAGTACTTGGCTACAGCCGAAAAATGCCTGAAGGCGAACATGGAAGACAAAATCAAGGATATTCTGGCCACCTTTTGAAGGTCACTGAGGCCTTGCCGGAGGCCTGTAGGTTCCCCTTTATTTGTACATGAGCCAGCCAGCTCTACCCCTAGGCGCTATTCTGGTTATAGGGTCCCCTCACTTCGCTCGGGATAAAGAAATAGCGTCTCAAGCCTGCCACTATCACTCTATTTGTAAGGCAGGCTACAATTTTCTTATGAAGGTCGCGCTTGGAGTTACCGGAGGAATAGCTGCGTACAAGGCGGCGGAACTGGTCCGCCTCTTGCAGGATCGCGGTATTCGCGTGCAGGTGGTGATGACCCGTGCAGCCCAGGAGTTTGTCCGACCACTGACCTTTGCCGCTCTCAGCGGTGAAAAAGTGATTACTGATCTGTTTGGCGCCGGCGCTGAAGAACCAAATATTGATTCAGCCGTGGAACATATAGCAGTAGCGCAGGCCATTGACGCGCTGATCGTCGCGCCCGCGACAGCCGATGTAATCGCCAAATTTGCCCACGGCGAAGCTAATGACTTTCTTACGACATTGTTTCTGGCAACCACCGCGCCGGTGGTCGTCGCGCCGGCCATGAACGTAAACATGTGGGACAATGCCGCCACACAGGCCAATGTTCAAACGCTGAGAGATCGTGGCGTTATGGTCGTGCAGCCGGACAGCGGCTATCTTGCCTGCGGAATGATTGGCGCCGGCAGGCTTGCGGCCAATGAAACAATCGTCATGGCAGTGCTTAAAGCGCTGAAGGCGGAGCAAGACCTGGCCGCGGAAACCGTGCTGGTCACCGCCGGGCCCACGCGCGAGCCGATTGATCCGGTTCGCTATATCGGCAACAGGTCCAGCGGCAAGATGGGATATGCGCTGGCGGAAGCCGCATTGCGACGCGGCGCCAAAGTAATTTTGATCTCCGGTCCAACGGCACTTAAGCCGCCAACTTCTGCCGAAGTTATTCAGGTACAGACGGCGCAACAGATGCGCGATTCCGTAACGGCGCACTTTGACCGTGCCACCATTGTGATCAAAGCCGCAGCCGTAGCCGACTTTACGGTTCGCGCTGCCGATGAAAAGATCAAGCGCAAAGGCCCCATGACGCTTGAGCTTGAGCCGACCGTCGATATTCTGGCGGAATTAGGGGCGAAGAAGGGCCGCTGCATCGTGATTGGCTTTGCCGCAGAAACCACTGACGTGTTAGCTAACGCCCGCAAGAAGCTGGAAAGCAAGTCGCTCGACGCCATTGTGCTCAACGATGTTTCGCAGCCCGGCATAGGCTTTGATTCGGAACGCAATGCCGTCATCATTCTTACTCATTCTGGCACTGAAACGGTTCCTGAAACCAGCAAATGGGAAGTCGCGCATCGCGTGCTGGATGCGGTGGTGAGGTTGAAAGCCGGGCGTGCTGTATCGGTCAAGCATTAGGTTCATAAATAACCGCACTACACTAGTCTTGTTATCCCGAGCGAAGCGAGGGATCTGCTGTTATGAAAGTTGAACGCAGATTTTACGGTTTACATTCTAAGCAGCAAATCCCGACGAACTTACGTGGGAATGACAAACTCTCTATCCAGGCGAGTCATGCAACATAGGCTCGGAGAACAAGATGGATTCACTAAGCGGTACATCATCAATCGACTTGTGTATTTCGAAAGCTTTCGCTACGTCAATAACTGTATCGCGTGTGAAAAGCGGATCAAGAGTTGGTCGCGTGCGAAGAAGGTCAGTCTAATTAGCGCTTTCAATCCAACTTGGGAAGACTTGGCAGCTGACTGGGGTACGGAAGTCGAACCGCTGTCTCCGAAAGCAGATTCCTCGCTACGCTCGAATGACAAGTCTAAAAAACAGGTTCTTGGCTCCCAATCGGAATAACTAGCCCAAAAGCAGATTCCTCGCTGCGCTCGGAATGACAATTGAGTTAAAGACTGTTCATCTCAGGAAGGACGTTCCAGCATCGGTTAGACTTGTTCCATGCCCAAGCCTCTCGACGCACAAACTAAAAAGCAGCTTGCAGCCCGCGTGAAATATTACAAAGAGATGGGCATCTATGATTTCTATCGGCGACCGGTAGAGCAGGGAGTCGAACTGTCGTTGCACCCGATGGCTGAGACCGTGGTCCCAAACTCCCAAGGTCCCGCGCCGCTGCCGCCCGTGCTCGGCGACAAACCTTCCGCCTTAAAATTGATTCGCGAAGACATCGGCGACTGCACGCGCTGCCGCCTTCACAAAGGGCGCACCAACCTGGTCTTCGGCGTGGGTAACGTGAATGCCGACCTCATGTTCATCGGCGAAGGCCCAGGCGCGGACGAAGACGCGAAGGGAGAACCATTTGTCGGACGCGCAGGGCAGCTTTTAAACAACATGATCACCGCCATGGGAATCAAGCGCGAAGATGTTTACATCGCGAATGTAGTGAAATGCCGGCCACCCGGCAATCGCACTCCGGAAAAAGATGAGTGTGATACCTGCTCACCATTCCTGATGCGTCAGATTGACGTGATCAAGCCCAAAGTCATCGTCGCACTGGGTGCGGTTGCGGCCAAGAACCTGCTTGCCGTGAATGATTCCATGGCCAACCTGCGCGGGCGCTGGTATGACTTCAGGGATTCGAAGCTGCTGGTGACGTATCATCCCGCGTATCTGCTGCGGGATCCACGCCAGAAAAAAGAAGCCTGGAAAGATCTGCAGATGGCGATGAAGTATCTGGGGCTGAAGCCGCAGACGGCGAAGACACCAGACGAGTAACGCGGGCCCTGGATAACAAGAGCGTGCTGGTTCTACACTTCCCGTACAATCTTCTCTTAGCTCATGCCCACCTTTTGCGATGTAGCATTGCCAGTCCCGCTGGACATGGCTTTCACCTACAAAATTGCCGAGCAACAGCCGGTGGTGGGTGGACGAGTGCTCGTCCCGTTTCGTAATCAGCGCATCTCCGGTGTGGTGACGGCCCTGCATGATCGAGAGCCGTCCATGAAGGCCAAGACGGTAATCCAGGTGCTGGATACCGAACCGGTGCTGGATGAGGGCCTGATGAAGCTGGGGCAGTGGATTGCGCAGTATTATCTGGCGCCCATTGGCGATGTGTTTCGCGGCATGCTTCCGCTGTCGGCGGAAATCAAAAAAGCCAAGCTCTACAGGATCACCGAGGTTGGCTATGAAGCGTTGCATGCATCAGCGACAGCGGGGTCGTCGCGTCGTTCCAAGCAGGATATTGACACGCAGATGGTCGAGTATGCGGTGCTGGACTATCTTTCGATGTCGCAGTCCGAAGCTGCGCTGGAAGGGACGATCCGTTCAGCAACCGGCGCCAATCGTCAGGTGCTTGATCTTTTATTGAGTAAGAAATGGATTGCCCGCGAAGACGTTTCTTCCGTCCGCGACGCGCAGCGCATCGTGCAGGTGGCCGTGCTCAAAGAAGTGAGCGGAAAGCTGAATGAGAACCAGCAAAAGATCGTTGCATATCTTCAACAGCAGGCGGGAAGGGCGTTTGTGGCGCAGACTCGGGCGCTCGATGTGCCGCGGACGACGCTGCAAACACTGGTCAAGCGCGGGATCATCGAACTGGTGGAGGAGCAGGCTGATTTCAGTGTCAGCAGCATGAAGAAGCGCGGGCCGTCGCATCTGGATTTCATCTTCAACGCCGAACAGAAAGCGGCGCTCACCACGATTCAAAGCTCGGTAGCAGAGCAGAAGTTCTCGGTCTCACTGCTGCATGGCGTGACCGGATCGGGCAAGACGGCGGTGTATCTTGCGGCGATGCAGGCGGTGTTGGAGCAGGGTCGCGCGGCGATTCTGCTGGTGCCGGAGATCGGGCTCACGCCAGCCGCCGCCGCGAATTTGCATCAGGTGTTTGGAGACGAGGTTGCCATCCTGCATTCAGCGCTTTCAGCCGACGAGCGGGCGGAGCAATGGCACCGCATTCGTCGTGGCGAGGCGCGTATCGTAGTGGGAACGCGCTCCGCGGTCTTTGCGCCGGTGGAAAATCTGGCGCTGATCGTGGTCGACGAAGAGCACGACAGTTCATACAAGCAGGAAGAAACGCCGCGTTATAACGGACGCGACGTTGCCGTGGTACGTGGCAAGCTTACAAATGCAGCGGTGGTGCTGGCCTCAGCCACGCCGGCGATCGAGTCATACCACAACGCGGAAGCGGGGAAGTACCGGCTGATTGAACTCAAAGAGCGCGTAGAGCGGCGGCCGCTGCCTGAGGTCGAGCTGGTGGATATGCGGTCTGAGTTTCAGCAGACAGGCGAAGACCAGATTTTTTCCCGCCAGCTGATTCAGGAAGTTACAGACCGG
>DASYKK010000525.1:0-3911 GCA_035995565.1 Candidatus Angelobacter sp. | reverse complement strand
AAACGGCGGATGGCATTCACGGTGAGCGGGCGGGTTGAACCAAAGCCGGTAGGTTCGCAACGCGCCAAATAAAATAATAGGCCGCAAACGAGCGCCTCAGGTGATGCGCTTGTTTGCGGTTTTTTGATGTGTAAGGAGATACGCGTTCGAACACGCGATTGTCAGTCCTTCGATTTCTTGCTTTCGGATTTTTTGGTTTCTGATTTCTTTGAGCTGCTGTCCTTATCTTTATCCTTGCTTTTTGCGCTGTCTTCTTTGGCAGCCGAATCTTTTTTCTCCGAGCTAGATTTCTCTGAACCGGCTTTTTCGGACTTGTCTTTCTCGGACCCTTTTTCTGAGGCGTCGTCAGACTTGGACTTGTCGCTCTTTCCGCCGTAATCGGTCACGTACCAGCCACTGCCCTTGAACTGAACATTTGGGGCGTGCTGGATCTTGTCTACCGGGGCGCCGCAATCGGGGCACTTCCTGATGGGCCGGTCAGAGAACTTTTGTATCTTTTCGAATTTGTGTTTGCACTTCTTACACTGATATTCGTACAGAGGCACGCGGCGATATCCTCAAACTTGGAAGTTGTGTTGTGATTTTAGCAGAGCGTTGCTGATGGAAAGCGCCCAGGCACAATGGGACGCGGCCTTGGATGCTATGCTTAGCGCCGGAAATCGAACGCACAATGGCCGAACACAACAAATCGGGCACCTTGTATATAGTGGCGACTCCGATCGGCAATCTTGAGGACATTTCCTATCGCGCGGTGCGGATATTGAAAGAAGCCGACCTGATTGCCTGCGAGGACACGCGCCATACCGCCAAGCTGCTGCGCCACTATGGCATTGATAAACCCACCATCAGCTATCACGAGCATAACGAGGCTGCGCGAGCGGAAGAGCTGGTTGCGAAGCTGGAGCAGGGGCTAAACGTGGCGCAGGTTTCCGATGCCGGGATGCCGGGCATTTCTGATCCCGGCTATCGCCTGATTAAACTGGCCATTGAGCGCGGAGTACAGGTGGTTCCGATTCCGGGAGCTTCCGCCCTGGTCGCAGCTCTGGCAGCCAGCGGCTTGCCCACAGACAACTTTCAGTTTCTCGGCTTCCTGCCGGCCAAGTCCGGCCAGCGGCGCACGACGCTGGAGACCCTTCGCCATGCCGAGCACACAACTGTCGTATATGAGGCGCCGCACCGCATTGCTGAGACGATGAAAGATATCGTCGAGCTGCTGGGAGCGGAGCGTCCAGTGGTGCTGGCGCGTGAACTTACAAAAGTACATGAGGAGTTTATTCGCGGCCCAGCATCGCAAGTCTTTCAACGCGTTCAGGAGCATGAGTTGAAGGGCGAGATTACGCTGCTGATTGGGAAGGGCGCGGGGCAGGAAGTTGCCGCAAAAAACATCGCCCAACATCTGAATGAAATCATGCGCGAACAAAAGCTGGACGAGAAGGCTGGGCTCAAGGTCCTGGCCAAAGAGCGCGGGCTTTCCAAGAGCGAAGCTTATCGGGAGCTGCAGCGGTTGCGGAAAAAGTAAAGGTTTTGTACCGCAGCGGCTGAAGCCGAATTGTTTTTAGGCTAATACCGCAGGTCTGAAGACCTGCTCCACCCAGCAGGGGATAACGTATCCGCGCAAGGCCTGCTCCACTCAGCATTCGATAATGTATCCGTAAAGACTTGTTCCGCCACATGGACAATGCGACCCTGCGATCTATTCTGCCGCTGATGTGTGATCGTGCACGATTCTCCAGCCGCCGGGCAGTCTCTTGAAGATCAATGTGAAGAGACCATGTGGCTGTTTGCCGTCAGACGATTTCCCATCAGACATGGTGAGCTGCCACCTGCCGGTTACGACGGCTGATCTACGGCTGAGCAGGTCGATTTTCAAATCCTGAAACTCGAGTTTGCCCATCTCTTTGCCTTCAGCCTGATAGCGCTGGCGATAGCGAAGCAAAGTGGGTTCCCAGCCACGCGTTACCGTGTCCCCGGAAAAGAACGTTAGATCGGGCGAGTGCCAGTAACCCTGCATGAAGGCGTCAAGTTTGCCGTGGTTCCAAGCTTCGACCTGGGAAACCAGGACGTGTTTGATTCCCTCTTCAAGATCGGCCCGCTGATCAGCGAAACCTTCCTCCGGCTGAGCATTGGGTGCCGGCTGTTGCAGATGGCCGGCACGCTTGTCAGGCGCGGTAGCAGTTTGTGCGGAAAATAACCAGGGCAGGACGACCAGAGCGATCAGATGGAGGCGCATGAGGCATTGTAAGGTGGTACCGGCAGGCAAATTAAGGTATTTCTCATTGAGGGACCCGGCAAACTAAAGTCACATGCAGGGCGTGGGCGAGCATTGACCCGGAGTAACAGAATGAGATATTTTCGGGTCACTCGGAGTGTGTGTCCTCCAGAAGAATTGCCGTAATAAAAATTCCCCCAGGACAAGCAAGGGCGCCACTGAGTCACAAAGATAAGCCCTCATGATGTCTATTCAGACGGTTGGCAGATACGAGATTACCGGTGAGCTTGGTCGCGGCGCCATGGGCGTTGTGTACAAGGCGCTGGATCCTACGATTGGTCGAACCGTAGCGCTAAAAACGATGCGGCTAGACGTCCATGGTCTGGACGCGCAGGAAATGGTGCGCCGTTTCCAGAATGAAGCTCGCGCCGCGGGCGTGCTGAATCATCCCAACATTGTCACGATCTATGACGCCGGCCAGCAGGACGGAATCTTCTATATCGCCATGGAGTTCATTGAAGGCACCACGCTGCATGAATTGCTGGCGGAGAAGCGTGTCCTGGCGACGGACGAAGTGCTGCAGCTGACGCGGCAGATTTGCCGCGGCCTGGATTATGCGCATTCCAACGGAATTGTTCATCGCGACATAAAGCCCGCCAACATCATGATCACCGGCAACGGCACGGTAAAGATCATGGACTTCGGCATCGCCAAATCAGGCGGCCAGGTCACCAATACCGGGCAGGTGCTGGGCACGCCGAACTACATGGCTCCCGAGCAGGTTAAAGGCCGCCAGCTGGATGGACGGTCTGATCTCTTCAGCCTGGGCGTAATCCTTTACGAGATGCTGACCGGCGAAAAGCCATTTGTCGGGCAGAATGTTACGACGATCATTTACAAAATTGTCAACGAAAACCCGATCACGCCACGCGATCTGGATGTAACCGTCCATCCCGGTTTGAGTGCGATTGTCACCAAGGCTCTGGCCAAAGCGCCTGACGATCGCTATCAGACCGGCGCGGACCTTGTCCGCGATCTTGAAAACTATAAGCTGGCAGGGCCTGTGCGCAGCGGATCGACCGCTGCCATCAACCCCGTGCCATCTGCTCCAGAAAAAACCCTGGTTTTACCGTTAAGGGTTGTTTCTGGAAATACCGCCAGGGCAGCCGCCGCTGCGCCGGCTTTAGCCAAAAAGCCCATTCCAGTTCGTCGTCCCACCACGGCAATTCTCTCCAGCAAGCACAGCGTGCTCACGGCTACCATTGTCACCATCCTGGTGCTGGGCAGCGCCATGGGGGGTTACGCCTATCATCGGACGCAAGTAAAGATGCGTCAGCTTGCGGAACAGGCCAAAGTGAAGGAAGCGCAACAAGCGGCGCGGGAGCCAATCGCGATCGCAATACCTGCTCCGACACCGGAGAACAGAGAAGTCATTGCTCCGGATACGACAGTAAAGTTTTTCCCGACAAAAAAATCCGCCAATGCGCAAAAGCTACCAACACCGCCGGTAAAGGCCACCAGTTCGCCCAACAAAGTCTTCGTCGCGCAAAGCGAATTGAAGTTGCTTTCCCAGCCGGACAGCGCCAAGGTTGAGATTGACGGCTGGAGCGAACCGAACTGGGTGACTCCGTTTACCGCTTCACATCTTGCCGCGGGCGTACACATGATCGTGTTCAGTAAATCGGGGTACCTGCAGCAGACA
>DASYKK010000524.1:0-3863 GCA_035995565.1 Candidatus Angelobacter sp. | reverse complement strand
ATATGAATACCAGCCGCGCAATGACGCTGCCACAAAGCTAACGGAGAGCAGAGCACAGGCCAGCTTCACTTCCCACGACGTTGCCCAGCCACCCCAGAAATAGGCGACCGTGGCATATACGAAGCAGTGCGCCAGAAAAAGAATGACCTGTACGATGCTGACAAAGACAATGAGCCGGGATCGCAACCTGTTAGTGAGTCCTTTACGAAGGGAGAAGCCGCCGAATTGCTCCTACAGGTTAGACGGCGCAGACACCGGCCTCGATTCACAAAGAGGCACTTGAAACTGTTGAAATAAGTGTTTGGACAGGTCTAAACGATTGCTCTCACCACGCCCCCATCCACACGTACAGCCGCGCCGGTGGTGGCGGAAGCCTGCTCGGAAGCAAGATAGACCACCATATTCGCGATCTCTTCATTCGTGGCAAAGCGCTTGAGCAGCGACGACGGGCGCATTGTGCGGAAGAAATCCTTTTCCATCTGCTCAAAATTCTTGCCCGATTGCTTGCCCACCTGCTCTACAAACTTTTCCACGCCCTCAGAGCGCGTCGGGCCGGGCAGCACGGCGTTTACGGTAACGCCAGTGCTGGCCACCGTCTCTGCCAGTCCACGGGAAACCGCAAGCTGTGCGGTCTTGGTCATGCCGTAATGAATCATCTCCGCCGGAATCTGCACGCCGGACTCGCTGGAAATGAAAATCACACGTCCCCATTTGCGCGCTACCATGCCGGGGGTGTAATGCCGCGCCAGCCGGACGCCGCTCAACACGTTGACGCGAAAAAAGCGCTCCCAGTCTTCATCTGGAATGTCGAAGAACGGCTTCGGCTCGAAGATGCCGAGATTGTTGATGAGAATGTCGGCGTCAGGCACCTGCGCGATCAATTTCTGCGCGCCTTCATTTGTGCCAAGATCCGCGGCCAGACCTTTTACGTCGGCCTTCGGGAGTGCGCTCTTAATTTTCTCGACCGCTTCCTGCACCCGCTGCTCGGTGCGTCCGTTCACAATGACCGACGCGCCCGCCTCCGCCAGCCCGTACGCGATTGCGTGGCCGATGCCAGCGGTCGATCCCGATACAATTGCAGTCTTCCCCTCAAGCTTTATGATCATCCTTCGTTTCCTTTCGACTAACCAGAAGATACCGCTGTCGCGAGAATAGATTCACTCCACAAACATGCAATCGCCATAAGAGAAGAATCGGTATTGTTCCGCGACCGCATGTGCATACGCGTTTAACACGTTTTCCCGCCCTGCGAATGCCGATACCAGCATCAGAAGCGTGGATTTAGGCAGATGGAAATTCGTGAGCACGGCGCTGACCACGCGGAATTTGAAACCGGGATAAATAAAAATGTCCGCGTCGCCCGCGCCAGCGTTCATGGTGGTCATTCCCGCTGAACTCAGAGCATTCTGTGAAGCCGCAAACTCCAGTGTCCGAACCGTAGTAGTCCCCACGGCGACCACCCGCCGTTTATCAGCCAGTGCGCGAGTGATCTGCTGGGCCGCCACCTCGGAAATCGAGTAGCTCTCGCTATGCAGTTTGTGTTCTTCCACATTTTCTACGTGCACCGGCTGAAAAGTGCCCAGGCCGACGTGTAGAGTGAGTTCGGCGATCTCAATTCCACGTTCACGTAGGTCGGTAAGAACCTGCGGTGTAAAGTGCAGGCCGGCGGTTGGAGCGGCCACGCTGCCAGTGGTTTCCGCCCGGGCATAGACGGTCTGATAGCGTTCGCGATCTTCAGGCCGGTCTTCGCGCGCGATATATGGCGGCAGCGGAACGTGCCCTAGTTTCTCCACTATGGCAAAAAAATCGGGAGCCGGATCGAACCGGAGAGTACGTTCGCCAAACTCGCCGCGCCCGATTACTTCAGCGACCAGTTCGGCGCCTTGCACCAACTCCGCGGGACCGTTGCCAGCCGATTGTAGCGTGACGGGCGATAGACCAGCAGAATCCGCCGCGGAAAAGAAAATCTTCTCCCCGACCCCAATCTTCCTGCCTGGACGCACCAGCGCCTGCCACTCCAGGGGGGCGATTTGCCGGGTCAGCATGACCTCCACACGGCCATGAAGGAAGTCCCGCGCGGCCGGATTCCTGGGACTGACTGGTTGCGCGTGCAGGCCGGCTCGGCGTCCGTAAAGGCGAGCGGGAAAGACGCGGCTGCTGTTCAAAACCACCAAGTCGCCGCGGCGGAGCAGGCTGGGAAACTCAATGAATTTTTTATCGTCAAACCTGCCGCAGGAACGCGAGAGGTGCAGCAGCCGCGAGCTGCTGCGATCAGCAAGGGGCTCCTGGGCGATCAGCTCTTCCGGGAGGTGAAAATCAAAATCAGAAACCAGCACTGACTAAATTATATGGCCCGCCTACTTTGACCTCCTCCGCCCCTACAAAACATGCAAATACGCATAAATACATGTTGACATTTTTATGATGTTATTACATCATTACAATGTAACGTTAAGGGGGGGGGTTGGCCATGACAAGGGCATCAAGTGGAATCCTCGTCGAAAAGAAGCTCAAGGTAGCCGACGAGGTCTGGATCGCAACAGCGTTGTTGCATCGTGAGTATCCCGAACATGTGGATTTCACCATCGAGCAAATAGTGGAGCGAGCACGGAGGGAAGGGCTACACCAACCGCTACGACCCGGGGTTTACGTTCACGTTGTCCAGCATTGCGTCGCTAATCGACCTCCTAATCCAGGGCGCTATCGCATGATTTTTGAAACATTGGATGGGAGGCGCCGGCTTTTCCGCAAGGGAGATTCTTTCCACCCCGAACGTGAGGACGGGAAGATTACCCCTAATCGAGAGGATCTCCCTCACGAATATTCTGGTTTGCTGAATTGGTATGACAAATGGTCGTCTATTGACGCAGCCAGTCCTAAAAAAGAGGACCCTTTGCTTTCATTGCGTGGTTCAGGCAAACAACTTTGGGCGGCTGAGCATGCTGATGATTACGTGCGTCGCTTGCGTGAAGGCTGGGAATGAGCCGGGTCTTTTGGGATACAAATCTCTTCATTTACCTTTTCGAAAATTACGGTCCGTGGTCAAAAATCACGGCAGGCTTGCGCGAACGTATGCTCGAGCGTGGTGATCAACTCTTGACCTCGACGCTCACGTTGGGGGAGATCCTAGTAAAGCCGATGGAACTGGGAGATGTGGCTCTGTCAGGAAAATATGAGGATGCTCTGAAGAGAAGCGCGCTGCTGGTCCCATTCGATGTCAAGGCTGCTAAGACCTATGGCTCGCTTCGGTCGGACCGTTCGCTTCGCGCACCCGACGCAATTCAACTCGCCTGTGCGGCCAGCGCAGGAGTCGATCTGTTCGTCACGAACGATGTCCGGCTGCAAGGAAAACATGTGGCTGGCATCCAGTTCATTGTTCCACTCGATCGTGCGCCAATCTAGAGCTTGTTTCCAATTGAAAAAAGCGGCCTGTGGCGGCCGCCCTTTTATTTAAAATGTTTTGAAGCTTACAGCACCTGCACGTTCTCTGCCTGCCAACCTTTAGGACCTTTGACGACGGTGAACGAAACTGCCTGACCTTCTTTTAGACTGCGGAAACCATTGGACTGAATGGCGGAGAAATGTACGAAAACATCTTCACCGTTTTCCCTGGAGAGAAAGCCGTAGCCCTTCGCGTCATTGAACCACTTTACTGTTCCTTGTTCCATGTGTAGCACGCATTCCTTGTTTCTGAAATTTGCGCCTTTCTGAGGGTAGTCCAGGCAGGTTGCAGGGGGTGCATGGCTGCTGTACAACGCTTCTGAAAACGCAGCGGTATTATACCCTCGAAAATCGGGAGTTGTCTCTACTAAATAAGGCCCAACTTAGAATCCGGGTAACCAACGATATGATACCTTGGCAGA
>DASYKK010000523.1:0-13055 GCA_035995565.1 Candidatus Angelobacter sp. | reverse complement strand
CTCCTGATAAAATAATCCTGAGACCACGATTTTTTCACGGCGCGGAGAGGTGCGTGAGTGGTTGAAACGATCCGCCTCGAAAGCGGACATACCTTAACGGGTATCGGGGGTTCAAATCCCTCCCTCTCCGCCAGACAGTCTGCAGCCCAGAGAATTGTTCTCTGATTCCACGCAAAATGCCCGCTTTCCGGGCGTTTTCTTGAATTGAGCGGGCTCGAAGCGCGCACTGGCGAACGCGACAGAGGCCAAATTCTCGCTGTTTTCTCTACGCGGCCATTCGGTAGTCCCTTTCTGCAGAAGCAAGAGATTGAAAAATCGATCAATCAGCGAATGCTTGGGCGCAAAAAATGGCAGCCTTCACGTGCTTATTTAGGATTTGGCTTCCCTTTGAAGAGCGACTTACTTAAGGATGGCCGACCATGCAGGTGACGACCCGCTAATGAGCATAAGGGGGCGTTTGCAGGAAGCTCGCCATGGTAGGCCACTTGGTGTCGCCCAGGTGGTTGCGTACGAAACATTTTGGGCGCAATGATTTCAAAAGGCGGTGCAAGTCATCACCCAAACACCTGGTTGAAGCCACAGGCGATTTAAGTTATTGATTTAAGAGCGCTAGAATCTCCGCCCTTCCCTAAACATCTAATAACCAGAGGCATTCATATGAAGCGAATTTTTTTCTTGGCGGCAATTTTGACTGTGGTGGCGGTAATGATTTCGGCTGCGTCTGCGTCCAATCCAAATACCGCGAATGTGCCAGCGTTTCCGGGCATTCTGGCAAATGCACGTTATGTCTACGTTGCTGCTTATGATGGAGATCAGTTCAATCCGAACTTAGTTGCCGAAGATCGGGACGCGATCGGTGCCGTGCAGGAGGCCCTTCATAATTGGGGCAAATTGACTCTCGTGTACCGGCCTTCCGAAGCCGACATCGTCATCCTTGTCACGAGCCGGCCTTCCGAAGATCTGTTGGCTGTATACGATGCGCACCAAGGTGCGAGCGGCAATTTTCTGTGGCGCGTTATGGGTCGCGATGGTCTCCAGTCCGGCGAAACTCCGCTGGTCACGCAGTTTGAAAAAGGATTTGAGAGCGTGCAAAGGCACAAGTAAGCTTGTTCTCGTGGCAGGCCCGAAGTAACACTTCTGCTGGCTTGCTCGTGTGTTAAAAAAGGTACGCTTCGCCCCTTCAAAAAGGGCCTGAGAGTTCAAATGTCTGTCTCCGCGCCAGACAGTCTGCCGCCAGAGACAGAGGATGATTCGCAAAAACCATGACCTTCCGGTTCGCCCGTCGCTCGAGAACAATCGCCGGAAATGTCCATAGGTGCCGCACGCCGATAAGGTTGTGATACGAGGCCGGTGACTTACGTGAAAGACTATTCGTGTCTTAAAGCGACCATAGGATCAACGCGCATGGCGCGGCGGGCGGGGATGTAGCAGGCTAAGAGCGCCACCGCTGCGAGCAACGCCCCAGCGACGACCCATGTCACGCGATCCGTCGGGCTTGTATCGTAGAGCAAGCTCGCCAGTACTCGCGTGAGCCCGAGTGCCGCACCCCCTCCGAGAGCGAGTCCAACCAGGACCATGAGCATCGCTTTCCCGATCACAAGCTTCAGCAGACCGCCCGGCCGTGCGCCAAGGGCCAGGCGAATGGCCATCTCATGCACTCTTTGCGCCACGGAATAGGAGACAACGCCATAGATCCCGACGGCAGCCAGCAAAACCGCGATGCCAGCGAAGATGGCCAACAGCACAGTGCGAAGCCGGGCAGGCGCTACCGATTGTGTCTTGATTTCTTCCAAGGTCTCAATGTTCGCCACCGCCTGGTTCTTGTTCACTTTCCAGATTGCTTGTTCAATGGATCCGTTTAAGAGCAACGGATTCATGGCGGCACGAACTACCAGGCTATTACGAATGCCGGGACTTTGATAGAACGTGACGTAGACGACGGGAATGTCCTCGCCGAGGCTAAAGACTTTCCCGCCGACTTTCTCGTCCTTTACCACTCCCACGACCTGCCAAGGGATATCCGGGCCGCGTTCAGCCTTCCCGAACACTAGCTGCCGAATCAAGATGCGTTTACCGATGGGATCTTCGCCTTTGAAGTAAGTCTTCGCCATAGTTTCATTGATCACGGTAACAGGCAGGGCGTCGGCGACATCGCCCTCGTTAAGGCTGCGCCCCTTCAACAATCTCGTGCCAACCGTGTCAAAATACGATGGCCCTACCACCTTGAACCCACAGCCAGGGCGCTGGGGGTAGGGAAGATAGTCCCGCCCCTCGATCAGGAAGAGTGCGCCGTTCGCAAAGCCTTCCATCGGCGGTTTATCAGTGATGGCGACGTTCCGCACTCCGGGCACGCTTCTGACCTTCTCGGTCAATTCCCTGAGATAGTTCGTCAGTGTCGTGCTGTTCGTGAACTCTGTCAGCGGCGTTGGAAGATCCATCGCAAGAACGTTGGTTGTATCCACGCCCGTGTCGAGGCTGGCAAGCCTGTTGAAGCTTCGGATCAGCAGGCTGGCGCCCGTGAGCAATACAAACGAGAGCGCCACTTCGGCAACCACCAGGACTGTCCTCATCCGATGCGGCGTGAGCCCGGCAGTAGTTCGCGCACCCTCCTTCAGCGATCTGGCAAGATCGGGCCGCGTGCCACTGAGCGCCGGCGCCAGGCCGGAAAGGATTCCCGTGAGGATTCCGATCACCATCGTGATAACCAGCACGCCATAGTCCATGCGTACGTTTGCTTGCGGTGGCAGCATGTCAGGCGGCAACCACAGTTTCATTCCATGCATGAATGCATTGCCCAGCGCCAGGCCCGCCACGCCGCCAAGGATTCCCAGCAATATGTTTTCCGTAAGCAACTGCCGGATCAAACGGAGACGGCGCGCGCCCAATGCTGAACGAATAGCGATCTCGTGTTCCCGGTCCGTACCCCGCGCCAGTGTCAGATTGGCGAGATTGGCGCACCCGATCAGCAGCACGGCTCCTACCGCTGCGAGCAGCACCCAAAGCGACCGGCGGAGTTCCGGTTGAACCACCTGATCGATATAAGAATTGACCGCTACGCCTATACCCTTATTCGAATCCGGGTACAGGGCAGCAATGCCCGCGCCGATCGTGTCCATTTGGTCGCGGGCCTGCTTCAGAGTAACGCCGGGCTCAAGGCGAGCAATGGCATAAAGCCAGTGATAATTGCGTGTCATGTTCGCGGGTGTGAAAGCCAGAGGCAGCCACATTACGGCCCAGGTCCGGTCAAACTCGCTGTTCGCCGGAAGCACGCCGATGATCGTGTAATTTTTTGCATCTAACGTGATCTTGCGGCCGATGATCTTGGGGTCGCCGCCAAAGCGGCTCCGCCAAATGCGGTTCGAGAGCACTACTTCCCGATCGTTGCCAACCTCGTTTTCGCTTGCGGCAAAGGTGCGTCCCAGCATCGCGCCCACGCCAAGCACCTTGAAATACGATGCTGAGACTCTGTGAACATTAAGCTGGTCGGGTCTGCCCGAGCCGGTCAAGGTCACCTTGTCAAGGGCGATGGCTGAGAGAAATTGAAAACAGCGATTCTGCCGCTCCCAATCGAGGAAGTTCAGAGTGGAAATGGGGTTGCTAAATCCGTCCGGGAGCTTTTCTCCCACGCTGACGATTCGCTCCGGATCTGGATACGGGAGAGGCTTGAGTAATACGGCATTCACAAAACTGAAAATCGCCGCAGTGGCGCCGACGCCGAGGGCCAGAGTCAGCACAGCGATGGAGGTGAATCCGGGAGTTTTGCGGACGCGGCGGAGAGCGTAACGTGCATCGCTCATCAGATTCTCCAGCCACAGCCATCCACTTGCTTCGTGGACCTGCTCTTGAAGACGAAGGGCATTTCCGAAGCGGCGCTGAGCCGCATGCGTAGCTTCGTCTTTCGGGAGTCCGTCCGCCTGCATCCCGCGAACGCGCAGGTCGCGATGCAGGCGCATTTCCTCGGCCAGTTCGCGTTCGAAGCGATCGCGAGGTCCAAAAAGAAGCCGCAGGCGACGTCCGAACTCTGAGAGCTTTGCAGTTAAATCCATTCTTTCCTCCCCGTCTAGGCCGGCTGGATTACACTCTGTATGGCGCCCATGACGCGGCCGAATTGGCTCAGCTCAATTTCAAGCTGCTTATGGCCGGCAGCGGTCAGGCGGTAGTAGCGCGCACGGCGATTCTCGGCAGTTACACCCCACTGCGCCGTTGCCCATCCTTTGATGAGCATTCGCTGAAGTGCGGGATAGAGAGAGCCTTCTTCCACCTGCAGAACGTCGTGGGAAAGCTGCTCAATGCATTTGGCAATCTCGAACCCGTGCAACTCACCGTGGCGGGACAGCATGCGGAGGATAAGCATGTAGAGCGTGCCGGGCGGGATCTGGTCGCGTGATGCATTTGGTCGTGGCATAGGTAAACTATGCTAATGACATAGACAAACTATGTCAAGCGAATGGCCGACAATCAGAAAGTTTCGTCACACGAGCGTCTCTCGATCTGATGAAACTTCCCACAAGCCGATTTTGGGGCAGAATGTTGTCCGCACTTGCGATAGTCTCGGCGACGGATCTCGCCTGTACCTTACCTCGACGGATCGCCTTAGCTTTTGAATCCACGCTGCGACTGCGATGCCTTCCTCTCCCTCTTCCAATTCCCGCAGCGAAATGCAGTATGGCATGGCACGCGCGGCACGACCAAGATGAGGCTTTGGGCTGGTTGCGGACGCAAATTAAAGACGCTGCAGCCACACTGTCGTAGGGTTAGAATCGTACGATTCGGGCCGTGTTCCTCGAGGCCAATTATCCAAACGCCGATCAGCAAACCCTATGCCACTTATCGTTACTAATCTTGCCGGCTCACATCCGCGATGTCCTCCCGAGCTGTTTCTCAGCTGGCCATTTTCGACACGCGCCTTTATATCCGAGTACGCCGCATCGATGAGCCTGCTTAGCGCTGCGGCATTCGTGTCCATTCCCGGTCTCAGCTTCACATGGCGCATGAACTTGCCGGTGCCTTGCAACAAGCGGGCCGGATCTGGCAGCGCTGCGCCGTGAAAGAACCCCACGTTTATGTGCGCAGTGAATACATTGACATAGCCGAAGGGCGCATCTCCCAAACAGGCCACCGGACAGCCGTCATGCAAAAGCTCCCGGACTTCGTCCCCACATTTTCGCATTACCTCAAACCACTGATGCGCGATTGCTCCCAATCCAGTTGCATGCTCTTTCATCCATGCATCGATGGCAGGATCCCGCTCGACGGCGCCGTTGAATCGCAGCAATTCCGTTCTTCATCGTCGCTCCACTTTCATTTGGGCAGCACCTCTCCACCGCACGTCGGCTCTACTGCCGTGCGTCACTTCAGTGACTGCTGGTTGATTTGTGTGTTGGGCACTCTATCGCAACAATTGTTAACGTTAGTTTAAATGTCCATTCATGAGTATTAATCTGCGAGCGTTTAGGGCTTGAGCCCTACTGCTACCAGGAGAGGACCTGCTTTGAGATGGATGGTGGAAGAGATGACGCCATCGCAAGCGATGTCTCTTCAGTCATGCGAACATTGCACTAGAGTCATGCGAACATTGCACTAGCGCAAAGCGCAGCTAAATCCTTGGATTATTCCGCACCCATTGCTTGCGCCATCAGGTGAAAGACTTCAGACATATCATGAAGGCCTAGCAGTCGAAAAGCTTGTGGGCCTTGGGCGGCAATGCGTACCTGAGTGCCAGTATGTTCCATGCTGTGTTCCGACGCGCAACAAACCGAATTAGTGGCATAAAGCAGAGTCATGTTGGCTTTATCGGCAGTAATAAGGGTGCTCATGAGACCGAGGCTGTGGTTGTCCGGCTTGGGCAGGGGAACAATCTGGGTGGAATGTCCGTGATCGGCGGTCACGATAATCAATGTATCGGGATGTTCCCCGGCCCAGTCCACCGCAAGCTTAATAGCGTTATCAAACGCGATAGTTTCTCCGATCTGCTCACACGGCTGGGCCGTATGAGCTCGCTTGTCAATTTGTGCCCCCTCAACCTGAAGGAAGAAGCCGGCAGGCTTCTGATCATTCGTCTGCATGAGTTGAATAGCTTTCATCATCATCGAAAACAGCGCGGGTTCGTTCGCCGGACGCGCAAATTCTTTGCACTTTTGTGGCCCGCTGCCGGGATAAATAATCGCCGGTTCGCCGGTCCATTCCATGCTCATGTTGCCAGCATTGAACAATCCAAGCAAGCGCTGCTGCGGCTCAAGATGTATTTGGGATAGCTCTGCTGAGGTCGTGACGATTTTGTAGCCCTGCCCTTCGGCTGAGTCGATGACCCGCTTGCCCTCGTCCGGCCCTCCATCGATAATTTGATCGAAGCGCTGTTTCCCGCCGCCCAGAAGGATATCGATTTTATGGTCCACTTGTTGCTCTGCTATTGATCCTGGACCGCCCGCCGCCTTCCGGTATTTTTCGCAATCCTTCATATCAGCCGGCCCCTGGCAGCGACGGCTGTTTACATGTGCCCCAAGTACAGCAGGAGTAGCATCAGTAAGTTCGGCTGTGGATATATTCCCTGTACGATAGCCCGCTTCCTTCGCTACCTCAAGAATGGTCTTAAGAGGCTGATCCGCTTTCGCCGACGTGGAAATACGTCCATTGCTGGTTTTTTGTCCCGTGGCCCACGCCGTGCCACCAGCGGCAGAATCAGTAACATAGTCAGGTTTCGAAGGATCAGTTTCCTGTAGCGCATACGTTGTGACGCTGCCGGTGAATGGCAACCTATCCAGGGCCAGCCGTCCTCTGGCCCCGGCCTGATAGTTGCGCGCGGCTGTGATTTCGCTATCGCCCATTCCGTCCCCGATGAACAGGATGATATTCTTGGCGCGGCCCGCACGGATTTGGCTTTGTAACTTCGCAGCGTCAGGCTGCGATGCTGTACCGCCGGTATTTGTCTGTGCGCAGGCAAGAGCGGAAAAGCATGCCAACACCACTTCAAAGAGTCTCGTTTTCATCCTGTTTTCTCCCGAATATCACGCGTGACACTGATAAGTGTACTGGGAAGGTAATGCAGGAACGTTAAAGGCATGTTAACGGTGGAAGGGCGCGAGAATCGTGGAAGAACCAACTCGCGTCAAAGCGTCCCTCCCGCGCTCACATCGTCTATTTTGGCCGTTCCCTGGTGGGTGTCCAGCGCAACCCCAGCGAGATTGTGCGGCTGTAATATTCTCGCTGCACGGGAAATTGTTCGCTGCCATTGTAGAACCCGAAAACTTCATTGTTCAGGTTCAGCATGGAAATGATCGCCTGCAATCCGCGCGCGGGGAATCCAGTAGCTGACCTGGGCATCAACTTGTGTGTGGGGATAGAGATACTGATCCCCGGCGGGGCCTTTGATTCCGCCGTCTGCTCCATCCTGGAACTGATAAGCGAAAATGTTGGCGTCATTGTGCGTAAGGCCCATGCGCGCCGATATGCCCTTTTTGTCATAGGTGTAATCGAAGTTCCAGTTGTTTGGAGCCTGGCGAAGCAGGGCTGCGTGGCCGGTGCGCCCGAAGCCCACAGGGAAACTTGCGCTAGAGGTCGTGTAACTATAATTTGCCCTGATTCCCGAACCGTTCAACAAGCCGGGAAGGAAAGTGAGCCGTTGCTGCCACGACATTTCGATTCCGGTGATGTGGGCTCGAGGACCATTGATCGGCGCCTGTTGTAGTTGTCCGGCAAACTGCCCTGTTGCGATTGGCGTAATCACATTTTCATAGATGGGATCAGTTAAGTATTTGTAAAAGACACCGCCCTGAATAATCCCGACGTTCTTGAGGTAACGCTCGATCAGCACATCAAAGTTCTGGGCATGTGTCGGCTTCAGGTTGGGGTTTCCGGCGGTGACCGCTGCCTGTCCAGAGGCAACGTTGGGATCGAACTTTACAAATGGCGGCAGGTCTCCGAAATTCGGACGCGAGATGCCCATTCCGTAGGCGACGCGCAGAAGCGTGTCCGAACCAAAGCGATATTGAAATTGCACACTCGGCAGGACGTCAACATAGCTAGCCTCGCCGGGGATCTGCACAAGCGAGCCCTTCACAAAGTTGCGGCCATTTACTTGTATCTGATTTCCGATGAAAGAATCCTGCGTGCCTTCAATGCGAACACCTGCCTGCACGCGGGCGTTGCCGAAATTGACAGTGTTCATCACATAGCCGGCGGAGACGCGCTCGTCAGTGTTGAAGTCAGCCGGGAGAGTGCGGGCCAGGTCGCTCAGGGCGTTTCTAGTGGCGTCAAAGCCGCCTGGATTCGCATTGAATAGAGCAATAATCTTCGAGTAATCCGTTGTCGGTCCATACGTTCCGAATTTGCCAAAGTAATAGTCTGGGTTGGTGAACGATCTTAGGACAGAGCTCATCAGGAAATTGCCGGTAGCGCTGAAGGTCTGCTGGGTATTGAGCTGTGATTTGTGGGCATCCCGCACTTTGGCGCCAATCTCAATGGTGCTGAAATGTGATCCAGCATTGTAAGTGCGAGCAAGAGAGATGGCTCCGGTGACGTCTCGCTCAAACGTGTGGTCGTCGCCTGTTGACAGTAGGTTGATGGTGTATTGACCAGGGTCAAAGATGTTCGCGTTCAGCGCTGTGAATTTTGGAACGAAGGGATTGCTGGTATCAACAGCAAACACAATTCCTCCGGGACCGTCAAAGTTGGTGGAGGGAAAGAAACCGGTGAAACGCGCCTGGCCAAAAGAAAGTTCGTAATTGAGGAGCGTCCTTCCCAGATCATGTCTTGCGCCGGCCGTTGCGCTAAACAGACGCTGCGACGGCTTGCGCGTAACGTGCGCGAAACTGGAACTGCCGTCGTTAAGAGTCAGAGTGGGTGTGTCAAAAGTGCCGACAGTTGGCGAATAAATCCAGTCCTGCCCATCGTCTTTGAACTGTGAAAACAGACCGTGTAAATAAATACTGGAGGCTGTGCTTATCCGGTAATCCATGGTGCCGCCAAAACCATATCGGGTGCGGTCGTACCAGTATTGGCGCAGGTCCGCGGCATTGGGTCCGAAAAACGTGTTGCCGTTCGTGAGTGGATTCGCGCCCTGACTGGGTTCAATATCGTCAATGCCGCGACCATTCCAATCGTAGCTGCCGCCCACCAGAATTCCAAAGCGATGGTCCGGGCCGAACCGCTGGCCCATGGTTGTGCTGAACTGGTCGAGCGAACGCCCGCCGGCAATCGGCGTAAAGCCACGCATTCCCAGAAAGGTCATATATGGCTGCTCGGCCGGGCTCTTGGTGACCATGTTTACAGATCCACCAATCGCATCTCCTTCTTGATTCGCGGAGAGCGTCTTGCTGATCTCTACCGACTCCACCAGATCGGACGGAATGGCATCCAGCTTTACATTGCGAACACTCTCAGGTGACGGCAAGTGCACGCCGTCCACAGTTACATTGCTCAGGCGTGGCTCGGTACCACGAATCTGGACGTATTTGCCCTCGCCTTCGTCACGCTCAAGAGAAACGCTGGGCAGCCGGCCGACAGCATCAGCGATGTTTGTATTGGGCAGGCTGGTGATTACATCATAGGGAAGCACCTGGAGAATATTGTCAGCCGTGCGCTCTCGATTCAATGCCTCTTCTTCTCCGCGTTGGCGGTCCGCCCTCACGACCACTTCCTCGCTTACTTTTCCTATTTCCATTACTGCGTCCAGCTTTGCAACCTCTCCCGCATTCACCGTTACCTCGGTAGAATACGGCGCGAACCCGACATACGAGACATTTACGGTGTACTTACCCGGTGTGAGCCCAGAGACGGTGAATTGACCCTGGCTGTCGGTCGCCGTGGTTTGGCCTGTGGGCTGCAGCTGCACGCGCGCACCCTCAGAATGCCGCGGCTCGCATCGGCAACGTGGCCGATAATGGTTCCTCTACGTTCCTGCGCTCCAGCTGTGATCCACAATAGGCTTGCCATGGTGATAAAGGTGAGTGACGTGCAAAAACGGAATCGCATGCTGACCTCCGGGAGTATGACCCGGAATAGTATTGAGTTTTTGTTAACGGCAGAGTCACGATTGGTTAATGCAGGATGAAAATAAATCTCCAGTCCGAAGGCCAACGGTGGTTGGGAACTCTCGCAGTTATCTACACCCAAAAGAAACATTCACAAATCTTTAATCTGTAATTCACCCTGCAGCATTGTTTTGTTCGTAGATTTCTCGGTTACCTGAATCGCCGAGGAGAATCTATAGATAAGCACAAAGCTTCGCTCTTTTTCCTGATCGCATTCGCTCTTGCCATCAGTTCACTCTCATTCGCCCGTGACAATGAAGACAGCCGTGACATCAAGCACGTGCTTCTTATCAGTGTTGACGGCATGCACGCGCTCGATCTGACCAACTACATTGCCGCACACCCTAACTCAACCCTGGCGCAGCTGAGCGGCCACGGCGTAACTTACACCAACGCATCTACGCCATATATCTCCGATTCATTCCCGGGCCTGGCTGCGCTGGTCACGGGCGGATCGCCGACCACGAGCGGTCTTTGGTACGACGTTAGCTACAATCGCAAGCTTTCGCCTCCCGCCCAAACCACGTTGAACGGAATTCCTGGCGGCGCAAATCTCTGCCCCGGAACGGTGGGCGCCGCGCTTGAATATTCTGAAGGCGTGGATTTCGATCTTACCCGTCTTGATGCTGGTGGAGGTATAAACCCGGCGTTCCTCCCTCGTGATCCCAAAAACGGCTGCAAGCCGGTGCTTCCGCACCAGTATGTGCACGTCAACACGATTTTCAACGTTGCGCGTGCCGCCGGCCTCTACACTGCCTGGATCGACAAACACCCAACCTATGAATGGGTCAATGGACCAGGTAATCACGGCACGAATGACTTCTTTGCCCCGGAAGTCAACTCCACCGTCGTTTCCTCTGACCACGGCCCCCTTTGACGTTCCCCGCTGCCACACAATTCCTGATCCCGCGAATACCGGGGATTGGACGAAGAGCGCACTGAACACCACCTGTTATGACGAGATTAAGGTCAACTCGATCATCAACCAGATCGATGGTCTTACGCATGATCGAAGCAAACCAGCACCAGTTCCCGCGATCTTTGGCATGAACTTCCAGTCTGTCACCGTGGGACAGAAACTTAAAGGAGCAGGCTATACGGATGTATTGGGTACTCCTTCGGCATTACTCGCCGGCGACTTCGACTTTGTTGACCAATCGCTTGGCCGGATGGTGAGCGAATTGAAGAAGAATGGCTTGCTCGATCAGACGCTCATCATCGTCAGCGCCAAGCATGGCCAGTCTCCCATCGACCACCAGAAATATACTGCAATCAATGACGGACTGCCTGCTTCCACCGTGGGATCGGCATATGCCTTTGACATTTCTGACGATGCCTCCCTCATCTGGCTAAAAGATCCTTCTCTTGCCGCCGGCGTGATCGCGAATCTAAGTACGCCAGCGGCTCAGGCAGCGCTGGGAATTCAGGAGATATTTGCTCTGCAATCACTCGCCAACAAACTTGATAGCCCGCTGCATGATGAGCGCACTCCTGACATCCTTCTCAAAGTGAACACCGGCGTGGTCTTCACGACAGGTTCCAAAATCGCGGAGCATGGCGGCATGAATGAGGACGACATTCATGTGGCTCTGCTTCTTTCAAACCCCTTGCTGAAACCCAGACAGATCAAAACCCCAGTCCTGACGCAGCAGGTTGCGCCTACCATTCTCCGCAGTCTCCGCCTTGATCCTGATAGCCTCGATTCAGTCCGCCTGGAGCAGATTCCGGTGCTTCAGTTCTTCTTCCCGGCCGGCGAAAACTAGAGAAATACCTGCCAAAGGCTCGCGGCTCCCTGAGGGTTGGGGGGGCCGCTCTGACATTTGGGGGGAATCTCACCTTTAGACCCCAAAGTCCTACTAATGTGTTGGGAAGATTAAACTCTCGTGAAAAGTGGCGCGAGAATTACCAAAGTTATTGATTTGCCCCATCCAATTACCATAAGGTGACTGCAGCAGAAGTTGTGCATCACGCTTTTACAGAGCAGAGTTTGGTGGCTCGGGGAGGACCAGTGGCGCAATTTTTCACGGGTTTGGCGCGGCTTACGATGGGTACAGCGCTGCCGGTTCAGGTGGCAGCAGTGTGTTATCGCCTGAACGGCTCATCTGTGGAATTCCTGCTCGTAAATACCAGCTCAGGAAAATGGACTTTTCCCAAAGGCCGGCTGTGCCCAAGCTTGTCCCCAAGTGAAAGCGCTTCGCGCGAGGCCTGGGAGGAGGCGGGCACCAAAGGCAAAATTGAACAGAACCACTTCGCCCATTATCTCGACACCAAGCGCACACTGGTACACGATTCTCTTGCCCAAGAAGTTAGCATCGCGGCTTTTCTTCTGGAAGTCCACAGCACTGAGATTCCGCAGGAAAGCGGTCGTAATCCAAGCTGGTTTTCTGCTCAACAAACAAAGAAGCGGCTTGCAGAAGGACGCCAAGCGCCATATTCCAGGCAGATTGCAAAGATGATTGACGCTGCCTTGGACCAGCTCACGGCAAAAAGCCGAACGCAAACTGAAATTCTCCTGCGCGTACAGGGTCGTCGCCGGCTCGCCTCCGCCCGATAAATCTCGGTAGGTGCTCGTCACCTAGTCACCGGGTTCCCAAGTTTGACGTTTGGTCGGCGCGTTGCTCAGTTGAACTGGTACCCTTGACTTGCGCGATGCTTTAGAGCGCTTTGGTGGTGACTGCCAAGCGTCCAATTCGCAAAGACTCTGGCCTGGGCCATTGGATGAACCAGGTGCTCCGGGAATCGGACAAGGCTGCGGACGGTTTTCGCAGCGAAGCCGTGCATGATCTTCGCGTCGCGCTACGCCGATGTCGCGGCGGTTGGCGATGGCGTCTTGCAGGCTCTTTATCTGGTCGGCAATCCGGTACTGGGGAATCAGCTTGGCGGCAGTGCGACCACCGGCGTTCCTCAACAGCGGAAGACTTCTTGAACTGGCAGACGTTGTGCTTGGATTAAGAAAATCCACCCCTAAAACAACGCAAAGATACTTCGACTGGCGCACCCGTGATAGCCGACAAGACCGAGCCGTAC
>DASYKK010000522.1:0-4881 GCA_035995565.1 Candidatus Angelobacter sp. | reverse complement strand
AATCGCACCTTACGTTCTCCATCGGGGCGCTACTGCGGCGTGAAATCCCGCAGATTCCCCACCGTCTTTGCGTCCAACCTTTGCAGCACCGCCACCAGCAGCTCTACCATCTTGTCGAAGTCGCCGCGGTTCATGATGCCGTTATGCGAGTGCGTATAACGCACCGGGACCACCAGGTTCACTGTGGGCGCGCCGCCATTGCTTTTTTGCATCTCGGCTGAATCGTCGCCATAGCCCTGGATCAGGTCGGTCTGCAGCGGGATGGCTTTCTCTTTCGCCGTCTGCTTTACCAGCGCGACGAATTTAAGATTCGGCAGTTCGCTGGAGTCGTATAGAAAAATCGCTGGCCCGCCGCCCAGCAGTTCCTGCGCCTCTTCCGCTCCGACCTTGGGCGCGTCGCGCGTGACGCCGCCTTCAATGGCAATGCCAATCTCCGGCTTCACCAGATCGCTGGACGTATGCGCTCCTCGCAGCCCAATCTCTTCCTGCACCGTCGCTACCCAGAAAATCTGGTTGGGATGCGGCGCGTGCGCCAGCTTCTTCATGGCTTCGATCACCACGGCGCAGCCCACACGGTCGTCCCAGCCTTTGCCCAGGTAGTTCTGCGTCCCGTTCATCACGGCAAACGGCGCGTCCGGCACCACCGGATCGCCCGGCTCAAGGCCCATGGCAGCAACTTCGGCGGCGTTCTTCGCGCCCACATCAAGAAAGATTGATTCGCGCGGATAGACCTTCGTACGCTCTTCCTGCGGCACGATATGAATATCGCGAATGCCCGTGATGGCCCGCACCGGCCCTTTCGATCCGATAATTGTCCAGCGCTGGTCCACCAGCGCCTGGTCCAGCCAGCCGCCCAGCATCTGCATCGTAAGGTAGCCATCATTACTCACGCGCCGCACCACGCCGCCCAGTTCGTCCATGTGAGCATCCACCATGATGCGCGGCCCGCTCGAGCCTTGCACGGCAATCACGGATCCCAGGCCGTCATAGCTCAACTTTTCCGACAGCGGCTTCATGCGCTCCACCATAATCTTGCGCACCGGCTCTTCAAAGCCAGAAGGTCCCGAAGCGTCAGCCAGCATTTGCAACAACTGCTGCGTCTCATCGCCTAACGTGGCCGGACGGGATTGGGCAAAGCTTGCTGCACAAAGCAGGAAGACGAAGAGCCATGGTTTCATAGCGAGGAATGTTACACACCGGATGGCCTTGCCGCAATCGAGGAAGTGAATTCAACGAAGCCGGCGGTGAGAGTCAAGTCGCGGGTCGTCTGCTGGCGGTTTGCCTGTCTCTTAAGCTTGATCCGCGTTCATCCGTGTTCATCCGCGGTAAGAATTTTGTTGAGTTTGTCTTGATCTGCGTTCGTCTGCGCAAATCTGCGGCTAAAACGTCTTCTCCGAATCCAGAAGGATCGTCACCGGCCCGCTATTCACTAGCTCCACTTCCATCTTGGCCTGGAATTGCCCGGTCTCGCAGCGCAGGCCAGCCCGGCGGATTTTGTCGACAAAATATTCGTAGAGCCGATTGGCCTCTTCGGGACGGGCTGCGGCGTCAAATGACGGCCGCTTGCCTCGGCGCACGTCGCCATAGAGCGTGAACTGTGAGACCACCACCACCGCTCCGCTAGATTCCTGCACGGAAAGATTCATCTTTCCTTCAGCGTCGTCAAAGATGCGCAATCCAATGATCTTTTCCACCAGGTAATCCGCAGCTGCTTCATTGTCAGCTTTGCTTACAGCCAGAAGCACCAGCACGCCCGCGCCAATTTCGCCGACAACATTGCCCTCCACCGTCACGCGGCATCGGCTCACTCTTTGGACTACGGTTCGCATGCGAATAATGTAGCAGACAGCAATCAGCGGTCAGTACTCAGCATTCAGCCAAAGAAACTTGACCACAACGAATGCAAAGGTCGAAAGGAATCGGAAATCCTTCTTCCTTGGCGTCCTTCGCGTCCTTTGCGGTAAATGGGTTTAGCTGAATGCTAACGGCTGAGTGCTGATTGCTAGCCTGGGACGAAATGCACTTACCAATTGCTAATTGCCAATTGCTAGTTGCTCCCATAGAATCGCCGGTTCCTTCATTCCTTCCCCTCGGAGTTCAAAACAATGCCGCATCGCCCTCATCTGTACCGCGTGATGCTGCTGTCATTGTGTTGGGTGCTTAGCAGTTTTGCCGTCGCGCAGCAGCCCTCAAACACGCAGCAGCCGTCGCCGTCATCACAAAATCCCGCCAGTCCGGAGCAAGCCACTCCCGGAACTGAATCCAAAGCCAACGCAGCCACGGAAAATGCCGCGCCCAACAAAAAGCCCGCGCCGGAAGCGCCGGCCATCCACAACGACGTGGTCATCAAAGGCGGGACCATTCTTACCGTGACTCACGGCAAGATCGAAAACGGCAGTATCTATATCCACAATGGAAAAATTGCCGCGGTAGGCCAGAGCGTGAATGCGCCGGCTGGGGCCACCGTGATCGATGCCACCGGAAAATTCGTGATGCCCGGCATCATCGATTCGCACTCGCACATCGCGCTCGACGACGACGTAAACGAACCCACCAGTCCCGTCACGCCGCACATGATGATGCGTGACGCCTTTGATTACAACGACAAGGCGATCTATCGCGCGCTGGCCGGCGGCGTTACCACATCGCTGCTGCTGCATGGCTCGGCCAACATGATTGGCGGACAGGCCATAGTCATCAAGCACAAATATGGGCTGGGGCGTGACGAGCTGCTTTTCCCCGGCGCGCCGCAATCCATCAAATTTGCCAGCGGCGAGAACCCAAAACGTGTTTACGGCGGCAAGAACCAGCTTCCTTCCACCCGCATGGGAAATTTTGAAGTAATGCGCGCTGCGTTCATTGAAGCGCGTGAGTACATGCGCAGTTGGGACGATTACGACGCCAAGGCCAAGAAAGGCGACAAGGACGCCACCGCACCCAAGAAAGACCTGAAGCTGGAAGCCCTGGCTGACGTTCTTCGCGGCAAGCTACTAGTGCAGATCCATTGCTATCGTGCCGACGAATTCCTTACCGAGATGGAAATTGCCAAAGAATTTGGCTACAAGATCCGCGCTTTCCATCACGCGCTTGAGGCCTACAAGGTGGCAGACAAAATTGCCGCCAACGGCGTGGCTATTGCCACCTGGCCGGACTGGTGGGGATTCAAGTATGAAGCCTGGGACGGCATCCCATGGAACGCCGTCATCTCGGCGCACAAAGGCGTTCGCGTCGCTCTGAAAAGTGATTCCGAAGACGTCACGCGCCGCCTCAATCAGGAAGCTGGCAAGGGCATCCACTACGGCATGACGGAAGACGAAGCGTTGAAAGCCATCACCCTGAACCCAGCTTGGATTATCGGCGTGGACGAGCGCGTCGGTTCCATCGACGTAGGCAAAGACGCCGATATCTCGATCTGGAACAGCTATCCGCTTTCTTCTTCCGCACTGGTCGACAAAGTTTTGATCGATGGCGATCTTTACTTTGACCGCTCGCTTTCAGGACTTGGTCTTACCCACTACAAGGAGGTCCAGTAACCATGCTGAAAAAATTGATTGTTGTAATTGCCCTTGTAGCCGGCGTTTCCGCGCAAAGCGTTAGTGCGCAAACCAAAAAACCCAAATCCGCGCCTGCTGCCTCATCAGCGGCACACTCCAGCGCCGCGAATGCCACGTCCAATGAAACCATCGCATTAAAAGGCGGCAAGCTGCTGACCATCACGCACGGCGTCATTGAAAACGGTGTTATGGTGATGCACAACGGACGGATAACCGCAGTCGGCGGCCCCGGAACCGCGATTCCCTCCGGCGCGAAGGTGATTGACGCCACGGGCATGACGGTCTATCCCGGACTGATCGACTCGGAAACTCACCTCGGCCTGACCGAAATCTCCGCTGAGCGCATGACCAATGATGAAATCGAGATGAGCGACGAAATCATGCCGCATATGCATGTTTACGACGCGTTTCACGCCGAGACTACGCTAATTCCCGTCACGCGCCTGAATGGCATCACCAACGCCATTGTTGCCCCGGCCAGCGGTGATACGCTGCCCGGCCAGGATTCATTCATCCAGCTCGCCGGCGCTTCCGCCACGGAGATGCTGACGGTACGGGACATCGCGATGCCGCTCAACTTTACCGGCGCTCAACGCCGCAACCAGAGCTTTGAGACCGCGAAGTTCCCCTTCACCCGCATGGGCATGGCGAGCCAACTGCGCCAGGCATTTATTGATGCCCTGGATTACGACCAGAAAATCGCTACTTATGACAAGAAAAAATCCAGCTCCGATGCGAAGGAGAAAGACAAGGCTGGATCTCCGCCCAAGCGCGATCTGAAACTCGAGGCCCTTCTCCCTTATCTGCAAGGAAAGAAGCCAGTCGTGCTGGCGGCGGAGCAGCCCAACGATCTGCTCACGGCGCTTGAACTGGCCAATGAGTTTCACCTCAAGGTGATTTTGAACCACGTAACGCACTCGGCCAGCCTGCTGGACAAGATTGCCGCAACCAGGTTGCCAGTGATTGTCGGCCCGATTTACGAACAACCTAAAGAATCTGAGCGGTACGACGCGGTTTACAGCATGCCCGCACAACTGGCAAAACGGGGCATCAAGATTGCGTTTGCTTCCTATGATTCACACCAGGCGCGTAACCTGCCTTATGCTGCCGGTTACGCTGTCGGATTTGGATTGCCGCCGGAAGAAGCCCTCAAAGCCATGACCATCAATCCCGCGCAGATGTGGGGCGTGGACAAGGACCTGGGGTCGCTCGAAGTCGGGAAGATGGGCAACGTCGTTGTCGCCAATGGCGATCCGCTGGACGTGAAGACGGATGTGAAGCACATCTTCATTCAAGGCCAGGAAATCCCGCTGGTGAGCAAGCAGAC
>DASYKK010000521.1:0-4295 GCA_035995565.1 Candidatus Angelobacter sp. | reverse complement strand
GCCAATACTCTCCCGCGACAACCGTAAAGTTTCCGACACGCAGATCCTGGAGTTCTATGGCGAGATCGAGGCGGAACTCGAATCCGGTCCATACCTGCCTTACCGGCAAGTGCTGGCGCAAACTGCCCAGGAAATCGGCCGCCGCCTGGGCAAAGAAGTATCAGCGGAAGATGCCCGCGCTTTCGCTGAATCTCTTCCGCGCTGGAAGCCTTTTATCGACACGATTGCCGCATTGCAATCGCTTGCCAGGCGGTTCCGGCTGGGGATCATCTCCAATGTCGATGACGACTTTTTTGCTGAAACAAGAAAAAAGCTCGTTCCGGTTGAATTTGATTTTGTGGTTACCGCGCAGCAGATGCAGAGCTACAAGCCGTCACACAGGAATTTTGAGGAAGCTATCTGCCGCAGCGGCCTGAGCAAAGACCAGATTCTGCATGCCGGCCAGAGCCTTTATCACGACATCGCTCCGGCCAATGCCCTGGGTATTCGCAACGTGTGGGTGAACCGGCCGTCGATCCGGCCCGGTTCGGGCGCGGCCAAACCGGGAATCGCAATGCCCACCTATAAAGTCAGCACCCTGGCCGAGCTTTCCGTGCTCGCGGATAAAGATGGCGCCTGAGTCTACGCGGCGGGCTGCTTCGGAAACAACAAAGGCTCCAGCAAGACCTGACGGGTTTCTTCTGACGTAAGCCGCTCGTCGGCGGAATAAAACTCCACATCGCCCCGGCGCGACTGCCTCATCGAAAGGATGCCGCCCTCGGGCACGCCTGCACTACGCTGGTTGATGGCCTTATAGCTGTAGCTGGCGGTGTGATTGTCGAAGTCCGCTTTCAGCTCCAATTCCAGCCCCGAACTGGAATTCCGGACCCGATAAGTATCTTCGCCGTGTACGGAAAGGTCGGCGTCCGTGCCCTGCTTGTTAAACTCCGCCACGTCGGCGCGCAGTTCGTTGCCCAGTTCCCGCCAGCGAGCGCGTGCGGCTGCGGCAAACTGGCTTTCCGGGTCCGGTTGATGGTCAGAATCCTGAGAGTTTTGACGGCGATAATCCTGTATCCAGCCCATGTTTTATGTGATGGTACATCGAGGAATGCAGATGGCTGGCTGGGCTTGAAGGGTTAGAATAAGTGATGGAGATTGGTCCTTATGGCGCTTCCATCAACGTCCCGCCTTACCCAGCCGCTGGTGCGCGAAAATGGCGCGCATCGTCCCGCCACGTGGGATGAAGCCATGGGCCGCGTTACTGCGGCATTCCAGAAGTCCATTGCAAAAAACGATCCGCGAGATTTTGGGATGTTCAGCTGCTCTAAAACCACGAATGAGCTGAACTACACGGCGCAAAAATTTGTCCGTACCGTGATGGGGACAAATAATATCGATAGCTGCAACCGTACTTGACACGCCCCCAGCGTCGCCGGTCTGGCGGCGGTTTTCGGCGCGGGTGGCGGCACCAGTTCATATCGGGAAGCTGAAGACGCCGACGTCATCCTGCTTTGGGGCTCCAATGCGCGGGAAACGCACCCAATCTTCTTCCATCATGTGCTCAAGGGCATTCATAACGGCGCAAAGCTGTTTGTGATTGACCCGCGGCGAACCAGTTCGGCGCAATGGGCGGACACATGGCTGGGTCTTGATGTTGGTTCCGATATCTACCTGGCGAATGCCATGGCCCGCGAGATCATTGCCGCAGGCCTGGCGAATACGAAATTTATTGAGCATGCTACCAGTGGCTTCGCCGCTTATCGCGACCACGTGCAGAAGTTCACGCTGGAACGCGCCGAATGCGAAACCGGAGTTCCGGCTGCGGCCATCAAGCAGCTCGCTCACGCCTATGCCGGCGCAGCGCGTGCTCAGCTCTGCTGGACGCTCGGAATCACCGAGCACCACAATGCTGTCGATAATGTTGTGGCGCTGATCAATCTGGCGCTGCTAACCGGCCATGTGGGCCGATACGGCAGCGGCGTCTGCCCTTTGCGCGGACAGAATAATGTCCAGGGCGGCGGCGATATGGGCGCCATTCCAGATCGATTGCCCGGTTTCCAGCATGTTGAAAATGACGAGTTGCGCGCCAAATTTGAAAAAATCTGGGGCGCAAAAATTCCAGCAAAGAAGGGCTGGCACATCAGCGACATGCTGGACGCCATGGAGCGCGGCGAACTCACAAGCCTTTACTGCCTGGGCGAGAATCCTGCCGATTCCGAAGCTGATCGCCATCGTGCACTCAAGCTGCTGAGCGGCCTGGAATTCATGGTGGTGCAGGATCTCTTCTACACCAAAACCGCCGAGCTGGCAGACGTCATACTGCCCGCGGCAGCAGGCTGGTGTGAGAGTGAAGGCACCGTTACATCCAGCGAACGCCGCGTGCAGCGCGTCCGTGCCGCCGTTCCTATGCCGTCCGGCGTGCGCGAGGATACTGAAATCATCTTTGATCTTGCTCTCCGCCTGGGCCACAACTGGGGTGAACCGAAGCCGGAATTTATCTGGAATGAACTCCGTTCGCTTAGTCCTATGAACGCAGGCATGAGTTATGCGCGGCTGGAAGAGCACGGCGGCATGCAATGGCCGTGCTATGACGAGCAGCACCCCGGGGAAATCTTTTTGCATGGCCGGCTGTGGAAGAATCCGTTGATTGGCCCGCGGGCGCCTTTCAGTGTGGTTGAGTCTCAGGAACCCATCGACGCGCTTGATCCGCAATTTCCCATACGCCTTACCACTGGCCGGCGGCTCGATTCGTACAACACGGGCGTTCAGACTGGCCGTCTTCGGTCGCCGCTGCGTAATGGGGAAACGATCGATCTATCGCCCGCAGATGCCCGGCAGTACAATCTGCACGAAGGTGATAAGGTGCGCGTGACTTCGCGTCGAGGCTCGGTCATTGCTCCGGTCAGATTCGATTCTGGCCTGCGCCCGGGGCTTGCCTTCTTGACCATGCATTTTCCTAATCAGGTCGCTACCAACGATCTCACCATTGACGCGGTCGATCCCAGGTCCGGGACATCGGAATTCAAGGCCACCGCCATCCGCATTGAAAAGTGTATGGAGCAATAATTGGATCTTCATCTCACCGGCGAGCGCCCCACAACTGAAGAAAAAGCCGCCGTCGATTTGGAATTAGGCGGCGCACCGGAATCCGTCTGGGAAGGCGGTGCGGCCGGCAAGGAAACCGATACGTGGTCTTCGAGCGGCGGAAACCAGAAAGCCGAATCGCAGCGCCATCTCTTGCTGCCAGTCCTGCACGCCATCCAAAACCGCATTGGATGGATCAGCCACGGCGCCATGAACTATGTCGCCCTCCGGTTGGATGTGCCTCCGGCGGAAGTTTATGGCGTGGCTTCTTTCTACGGAATGTTTTCGCTCCGGCCGCGTCCCGCGGTTGTGGCTTATGTATGCGATGACATTGCCTGCATGACCCGCGGCTCAGAAGAACTTTGCGACCAGCTGGACACGCGTCTGGGCCCTGAAAATTTGCCCTGCGCGGGCGGCCGAGCCATGTGGGTGCGCAGCAATTGCCTGGGATTGTGTGAACGGGCGCCCGCGGTGCTGGTCGTGAAGGCCGGCAAAAAGCCGCAGCAACGGGTGCTTGCACCGGCGACTACGGAACGCGTGCAATCGCTGATCACTGACGCCGCGAATGACGTGTTGCCGACCGCGCCTGATGCTCTTAACGCTCAGCTTTCCGTGCCGCAGGAAGGCTCCAGAAAGCTGGCCTTGCTGCGCCGTGTGGGCAAGATCAATGCACCGAAATTGGATGGCTATCAGCGGCTGGGTGGTTATGAGGCATTGCGCAAGGCAATTGATCTTGGGCCTGAAGGCGTGCTGAGTGAGATGAATGCGTCGCGCCTTCTTGGCCGTGGGGGCGCAGCCTTTCCCGCAGCGAAGAAGTGGGAAGCTCTGCATCTCCAGCGCGATCTGCTCAAAGAAAATCCTAAGCGCAAACACTTCGTAATCTGCAATGCCGATGAGTCCGAACCGGGAACATTCAAAGACCGGCTGATCATGGAAGGCGATCCCTTCGCCGTTCTGGAAGGCATGACCATTGCAGCACTGGCCACCGGCGCTGAACTCGGCTATATCTACCTGCGCGGCGAGTATCCGCTGGCGGCAGAGCGCATTGGTCACGCCATTCACGCTGCGCGACGCGATGGTTTCCTGGGCCAGAATATTCTTGGCAGCGGCCTGCGTTTTGATATTGAACTCCGCCGTGGCGCCGGCGCTTACATTTGCGGAGAAGAGACTGCGCTTTTCAATTCCATTGAAGGGCATCGCGGAGAGCCGCGCAACAAGCCGCCCTTTCCCAC
>DASYKK010000520.1:0-11147 GCA_035995565.1 Candidatus Angelobacter sp. | reverse complement strand
TTGGCTTCGCGCACCATGTCAAAAATTGCGCCGGACGCATAGGCGGTGTTCAGGTCGTCTTCCATGCCGGCACGCATTTCTTGTTTAGCTTTGGCTGCTGCTTCCTGCGCAATGGGATTGGTTCCCGCAGGAAGCTGCGCCATTCGAATGCGGGCATCGAAGGTGCGGAGCCGCTCCACAGATCGTGCGCCCTGTTCCAGCCCGGCAAAAGTGAAGTTGAGCTGTTTGCGGTAAGGAACCGAGGCGAGCAGGAATCGAATCGAAGATGGCTTGTGCTGCTTTACCAGCAGATCACGCAGAGTATAAAAATTGCCCAGGCTTTTTGACATTTTCTCGCCTTCCACCAGCAGAAAGCGCACGTGCATCCAGTGGCGAGCGAACGTCTTTCCGGTCAGCGATTCCGATTGCGCAATTTCGTTTTCATGGTGGGGAAAGGTCAGGTCCTCCCCGCCGGCATGCAAATCAAAGCTGTCGCCCAGATACTTCATAGACATCGCGGAGCACTCAATGTGCCAGCCCGGACGCCCCGGCCCAATTGAGCTCTCCCAGAAGGCCTCACCTTCCTTGGGAGCTTTCCAGAGAGCGAAGTCGCGGGCGTTATCTTTCTCGTATTCGTCCACATCGACGCGTGCGCCTGTCTCCATGCCCGCGAAATCTTTTTTCGAAAGCTTGCCGTACTCAGGAAATTTGGCAATGCGGAAGTAATACGATCCGTCTTCAGTGCGGTAAGCGATGCCCTTCTTTTCCAGCTTGACAATGAACTCCGCCATCTCCTGAATATGCTCGGTGGCTCGCACTATCTTTTCCGGACGCTCCAGATTCAAGGAACCCATGTCTTCCAGAAACGCCTCTTCGTATTTGCGCGTGTACTCCTGGACTGTCTTCTTGTCCCGGGCGGCGTTGCGAATGATTTTGTCGTCCACGTCAGTGATATTCATTACGTGCTGCAGTTTGAAACCGCTCTGGCGCAGGAAACGGCGCAGGATATCGACGGCAACGAACGTACGGAAATTGCCGATGTGGCCGTAGTCGTACACGGTGGGGCCGCAGGCATACATGCGAACGGTATTCTCAGTGGCAGGAGCAAACTCTTCCACCTTGCCGGAGAGCGTGTTGTAAAGTCGGAGAGGCAAACCGAGATTGTAGCAAAAGGACATAAAACCCAGTGCGGGCGGGCTGATCTGCCCTTGAAGAGCTCTGACAGTTGTAAGATAGTAGCCGTGCCCGAGCTTAGAAAAGACCCTGTCACCGGACGGTGGGTGATTATTTCCACTGATCGTTCCAAGCGCCCAGGAGATTTTTCCCGTGAACGCGTCACCCTAAAGGGCGGATTCTGTCCATTCTGTCCTGGCAACGAAAGCACAACACCGTCAGAGATACTGGCTTACCGTCCGGGCGAGAACGCACGCCCCGACAGCATCGGGTGGAACCTGCGCGTGGTGCCAAACAAGTTTCCGGCGCTGGGAATTGAGGGCGACCTGGACCGGCAGGCCGATGGAATGTTTGACAAGATGAACGGTGTGGGCGCCCACGAAGTTCTAATTGAGACCCCCGACCACTCCGAAACGCTGGCCACGATGCCGTTGAAGCGCGTGGAAGACATGTTGTGGGCTTTCCGCGACCGCATCTTGGACCTGAAGCAGGACCGCAGGTTCAAATACATTCTGGTTTTTAAGAACCACGGCGAAGCGGCTGGCGCGTCACTGGAGCATCCGCATTCGCAGATCATCGCACTGCCCATCCTGCCCAAGCAGGTGGTGGAGGAACTTGAAGGCGCCAAGCGGTATTTCGCAAACAAAGAGCGCTGCATTTTCTGCGACATCATTCGGCAGGAGATGGAGGCACAGGTACGGGTGGCGGCGGAGAACCAGGACTTTGTGACTATTTGTCCTTACGCGCCACGCTTTCCGTTTGAGACGTGGATCCTGCCTAAAAGGCATGAGTCGGCCTTTGAGAACTCCCCTTCCACCATGTATGAAAATCTGGCACGCATGCTGCGTACCGTAGTGAGCAAAGCAGTACGTGTGCTCGATAATCCTGCCTATAACCTGGTGGTACACAGCTCACCCATGCAGGAAAATACCAATGATTTCTATCACTGGCATCTGGAAATCATTCCCAAACTAACCAAGACCGCAGGATTCGAGTGGGGGACCGGTTTCTACATCAATCCAACGCCGCCGGAGGAAGCGGCGAAGTTTCTGCGAGAGGCAAAAGTGGGGGAGCCGCAGCCGGTGGGAGTTGGAGAGATCGTGTGATCGAGTGATCTGAAAAACAGAACTAGTCGCAAAGAGTTAGACCCGCCCGGCCGAACATAGCACCCAGGTCAAAACCTTTACGCGGAACAACGCGGATAAATCGCGGATCGGAACCGGAAAACTCAACCTTGAAGCATCGCGAATGAGCGCGATCCACATGAAACAACAAGGATTGCGGCCGGCCTGAAAATGAGTCGAAGACAACAGGTTTCTCGCTTCGCTTCGGGAAAGGCGTCACTACAACGCTGAAACTTCCCTGAGATTTTTCACCATCTCAATTACCCGTCCGGCGACGTAGTCAATCTCAGCTTCGGTGTTAAAGCGTCCTATGCCGAAACGGATGGCGCTACCGGCTGCTTCGTCGCTCAGGCCGAGGGCCTTAAGAACGTACGACGCATGCGTTTTTTCGGAAGAACAGGCTGAACCGCTGGAAAGCGCAACGTCATTTAGTCCGGTCAGAAGCGTCTCGCCTTCTACTTCCAGAAAACTCATATTCAGGTTGCCGGGCAGGCGATGGTCCATGCTGCCGTTGATCGCCACGTCATCCAGTTCGGCCATCAGGCGATCCCGCAGGCGGTTGCGAAGGCCAGCCAGGCGACAACTCTCTTCCGGCATCTCCTGCTGCGCGATTTCACATGTCTTGCCGAAACCGACGATGCCGGGAACGTTCAGCGTGCCGGAACGCAATCCGCTCTCATGGCCGCCTCCATCAATCATCGGAACCAGCCGCGCAGTAGCGTCATGGCGCACGTAGAGCGCACCGCAGCCTTTGGGACCATAAAGCTTGTGGGCTGTGAGAGAAGCCAGATCGAGCTGGGCGCGATTGACGTCGAGCGGGATTTTACCTAGCGCCTGCACGGCATCCGAGTGAAAAAGCACGCCACGCTCGCGGCAGAGTTTTCCTATCTCCTCAATGGGCTGGAGCACGCCAGTTTCGTTGTTGGCGGCCATGATGCTGACCAGTATTGTGTGATCCGTGAAAGCGTCTTTTAGCTGATCAAGATCAATGAGGCCGTCACTGCCCACGCGCAGGTACGTGACCCGGCAACCGATTCTTTCCAGATGGTGGCAGCTATCTAGCACGGCTTTGTGCTCGGTAACAGCGGTGACGATGTGGTTACTTTTTTCGCTATAGGCCGTGGCCACACCTTTTAAGGCAAGGTTGTCACTTTCGGTAGCGCCTGAGGTAAAGACAATCTCCTGGGGCGACGCGCCGATGCAAAGAGCGATCTGGCGGCGGGCTTTCTCCACGGCCGCAGCAGCCTCCCAGCCAAAGGAGTGGCTGTTGCTGGCGGCGTTGCCAAAACGCGAGGTGAAAAATGGCAGCATGGCTTCCAGCACGCGCGGATCAAGCGGCGTGGTGGCATGGTTATCCAGATAGACAGGGAACTTGATCGCGCCGGAAGCGAGGCCGTTGCTGCTCATTCTAAAGATAATTTTACTAAAAGTTATGAAAGGTTGATTTGCAGACAAATAAAAAAGCCCGCCAGCGAACTGGCGGGCCGAAGGAGTGAAATGGTTAGAACCGGATGGTTCCACCAAAGTTGACGCGCCGGGTTGCGTTGTTGTATCCCGGGTAAGTGGTATTGGAAAGCTTCGGATCACCAAAGCCATCGTTCGCCCTGCCGTCACCGACGTCCTCCAAGAAAGGATCAACGCTGGAGAAGTTCGGGTGGTTAAGGACGTTCAGCGCGCTCATGCGGAATTCAAAGGAGGCGTGCTCGCCCATTTTGACCCGCTTCATGACAGTGAAGTTCGCGACATTGGTAATGGCGTCCTGCGACGAGTTGCGTGGAGCGTTGCCGAACGGAGTACCGAATACCGTCTGTGACTGTGCGGAATTCAGGATATAGCGGACCTGACTCTTGTTGACCGGAGTACCGTCCACCAACAGAACCAGCTGGTTGGGATCAGTAATGCTGCAGCCAGTACCAAAAACGTTGCAGGCATCCGGTGCAAAGGCGCCGACTGCGGTTGCGGGAGCATTGATGTTGCCCAAGAATGGACGGGCAGTGTCAACGCCGCTGTTGAACGCGCCAAGGAAGCCAACGTCATAGTAATTGCCATTGGCAAACGCGTTCGCAGCAAAGATTTGCGCTGGCGTGTAACGCTGACCTGAGGCCAGGATGTAGTTTCCAGAGAGTCCCCATCCGCCCAGGATGTGTCCCATCAAGCCATGCTGTTCTTTAAAGAACGGCAGTTCTTCCGTGGCCAGGATGGTCCACTGATGGGGGATATCCAGACCGGAGAAGGAGTGCTCACCAGTCTTGGTATCGAAGGGGTTCTGAGCAAACGTAATGCTGTTGCCGCCGCCAAATGTGCTGAAGATCTCGGACACGTTGTCCAGGGTCTTGGCATATGTGTAGGCGCTTCTGATGGTCAGCTGTTTGAACAGGTTGTTGGCGCGGAATTCAGTCTGAACCGCATTGTAATCCGAATATCCTCCGTTGTTGCGGGTACGGACGATGCCCTGGTTGCAGTCGGCTCGGCCAACAGCAGCCCGTACGGCAGCGTTTGCGCTTGAGCACGGTGTTACTCCTGCGGGAACCAACTTCGGGAAGTCCGTCAGAAGCCCGGTAACAGAGGGATTGCCATTGACAGACTGGAACAGGTCCTTGCCTTTGTTGCCCACATAGCGGGCTTCAACGACAGCCTTTTTGGTGAGCTCACGCTCGAGGCCGAAGCTCCAGGAGTGAACCTTGTCCGGACCGAAGTTCGGCGCCATGGTAGTGTCGGCAAACGACCGCGGATCAAATACGCCCTTGGCCAGTGAAGATGCAAACGCTCCACGGACATTCGGTCCAGTCGGTGTTGTCGGGAGTGGCTTGGTGGCGGATTGCGCTGCAGTAAACGACTGGGTGAAAACCTGCGGAGCAGAGGACGCCATGTTGAGGTAAATATTGTAGAACGGCGGATCGTACAACATACGATAGCCGCCGCGGAAAACAGTCTTGCCGTGACCAGTCAGGAAGCCGCCCCACTGAGGCGAGTAGGCAAATCCAACGCTGGGACCAAAGCTGTTCTTGGGAGCCGGGAAAATCGGGAAAACCCGGGCATTGAGAGGGATGGGTTGACCCACCACGTTTGCGCCCGCGCCGGTAGCTGCCGTCTGCGTGGTTGCCCACAGAGCGGTGGCCGGATTGGCTTCACGGGGAGCAGCGATCTGGTTAAACAGATTCGCTGGCTGACCATAGTAAGACCAGGTAAGACCCAGGTTTACCGTCAGGTTGCGACCGATCTTCCAGTCATCGCCACCGTAGAGGAAGGTGTCATGCTCGCGGAAATCCAGTGAAGGATTGCCGGCGGCAAGCTGCACACGGTCTGGGACGTTTGATACGAAATTGCCCCATGAATTGGCTAAATTGATGGAATCGGTTGCCGGGTTAGCAACGGGGTTCTGGCTGGGATTGAGACCAAACCGAAATGCACCATTGATGGTAGGCAGGAAGATATTAGGCGAACGCTGGAAGGTGTAGTTGACACCGGCTTTCAGCGTGTGCTTGCCCATAACGTAGTTCCAGTTGTCCTGGGCCTGCCAGGTGTTGACAATGCGGCTCTGAGGAATGTTAGTAGGAGGGCCTATCGGCAAAAGCCCTGAAGAACGGAAAGTAACGCGGGTAATGGCTTGATCCACTGCGTCCGCTGTAGGAACCGTACCGATGTTGTTGCCGCCGAAATCTACGTTAAGACGGTTGAAGCCGATACGGGCTTCATTCACCATTTTTGACGACAAATTGCGGGTCCAACCGAACAGGACGGCTTGGCTCAACGCGGGCACGTTCGTCGGAAAGCCTGAAGCCGCACAATCGGTGCATAAATCCAGGTTGAAGTTGTTACCGCGGTTGAAGAGATAACGGGCCATGAAGGTATCGCTGCCCGCCTGATAGTCAACGCGGTTGGTGAAATTGAAGCCATGGAATGGCGTCTGGAGAATACGCTCAACCTGGCCGAATTGTACGCCGGCACAGGGCGTGGTTACACTGGTGGTGGTGCCAACGGTGTGCAAAGACGTATTAAATGCCTGTGGGTTGCCACCGGAAATGGAGAATGGACCAACCTTGCTGAAAGCAGCCAAGGCTGTGCTGGTGGGGAAGCAACCTGCCAAGGTTGCCAGACCAGCAGGGGTTGGCGTGAGGCCGCTGCTTGCGTAGAGGGACTTGGTGGAAGTAATTTCTTCATCAAATCCACCAAACAGGAACAACTTGTTCTTCACCAAGGGGCCGCCAATGGTGAAACCGGCGAATTCGTCATTCAGGCGGGGCGGCTTGGTTAAAGGATTACCAGCAGCATCAACCGTGAACGGACTGTGAGTTGTTGAGCTAGCATTACTATCAAGCCGTTTCTGGAAGTTGTTCATGGAATTGAGAATCGAGTTGTTCTCGTTTCCGTAGATGCTTCCATGCCAGGCGTTGCCACCGGACTTGGTGATGATGTTGACCACAGAACCGGCGTTGCGCCCGTACTCGGGACCAAACTGGTTGGTGACGAGCACATACTGCTGCACGAATTCGGCATCGCTCACGAACAGACCAGGGCCGGCGACGCTGTTGTCATTGTTGTTCTGACCGTCAATCTGCTGGTCGTTGTTGCGGCCGCGCAGGCCGTTCACGGAGAAACCCTGGCCGCCGTTGGTGTTGGAAAACGAGTTGTCGCGGACGGAGACCACGCCGGGAACGAAGAGGGCCAGGTTGTCCAGGCCTTCGTTTTCCTGCACACCGGCAAATGTAGTCAGCGTAGTGCCAGCGAACGTGTTGGTCACCTGGGCGCTGTTGGTTTCGATGAGCGGAGCGTCAGCGGTGACTTCAACCGTTGTGTTCGTTTCACCGACCGTCAGCTTGATTGCGCCAACGTTGGTGTCGCGTGCCGTCACCAGAATCTGGTTTTGTACGGCGGTCTTGAAGCCAGGGGCTGAAACTTCGACTTTGTAATCGCCAACCGGGATCAAGTTAAAGTGGAAAAGTCCGGAGCCATCCGTCGTCGTCGTCAGCGGGGCGCCAGTTGACGTATTTGTCGCCTTTACCTGAGCACCTGATACAACCGCGCCTTGTGGATCAGTTACTGTGCCGGAGATCGAACCCTTCAGCACCTGTCCAAAAGAAGCAGCGCTCAGGAGCGCCAAGCATGTGGCGACCAGAATTAATTTGTCGCGCAGTTTACAATTCATCCTTTGCATCTCCATAGTTTTTCAGTTTTGAGAGCACACAACATGGCCGTCACGCACGGAACACATGTTATCTACGGAAGTGTATTGCAACTCTGGTTCCGCACGGTTATCAATTTGTTATCAATGGTTTAGAGGAAAAACAGGCAAGCTGAATCCACAATAGTGGATTTTAAAGGGATGAATATTCAAAATTTGGAATTAATCGAGATTTTGCCGGGGTTGAGGTGAGAAACTGGGTAGATCCACCGGCCGGTCAGACATCCGGAACCGCGTCCGGAAGTGCTCTGAAATCAATGAGACAGCGTCTTTGTTCCGCTGGGGGTCTTGCTGGATAAGGTACTTCATTGCTTCCACTAAAAGACGTTGGCCTTCCACATAGCGTGGATCCGGCTTCCGCGGCTTGGCCTTCCGACGGGCTGGATCTGGCATTTCCGGTTTGATCGGCAGCGTAAGAACTTTGGCCATGAATACACCTCAATTCAGATTATTCAGATGCCTGCCTCGGGCCAGGTGCGCTGTAAAAACCGGCTTTATGAAGGGAAAATCGAGCGGTCGGCCCACATTCGATTGCCAAACCCTACGGCTGGCCCACGTTCCTAGCGATTTTACCCTTTCAACCTGCCCTGCGCCATGAACTTTTTTCTTATTGTGGCGTAACCGTCTTAGTGTTTCGGTTGGTTTTCAGGTGGAACACGTCGTCGGGGATTTTCTCGTTCAGCCTCAAATTCGTATAGTGCGCCAGCCGGTAGTCGCGGGAATGCTCAAAAAACTGCTGTTTCAGCAGCACGTCACGCTCAGGATCAATCCACAAAATGATCTTGTTGTACGTCTGCTGGACTTTTTCTTTCTTAGGCGTGAGGTCAAGCTTGGCGGTTTTTACGCCGTCCACCGTCTCCCAGCCATCCATTTTTATGGCATAGTCGCGCTGTAATTCGGTGCCGCTGGCGCCAAAACCCAGGCTCAAGAAAGCCTCGACATCCGATTTGTTCTTGCCGACGTTCCGCTCTGTCACCTGATTGATCTTCTTTTCGAAAATCTGCAGCTTGCCGTCTTTGTACACCACCTGCTTGGGCGCTGGTCCAGCAATTTCAAACGCTGCGTCCACACCGCTTTTCGTCCGCCTAAAATAAATGCGGCCCTTCTGTGTGTCTGTATCGTCGGTAAGCTTCTGGTACGACAGGAACTCAAAATCTCCCTGCGCTGACTTAAACCCTGGCGCCGACTGATTCATCTTCGCCAGCACTGCTTCCAGATCGCCGCTGGTCGCCGCTGGCGCTGTTTGCAGTTCTGCCGCCGGTAAGGCTTTCGCGGGCTTTTTCGCCTTCCCGGCCACTGCGCTTCGCGCCAGCAGCAGGCACAATGCGAAAAGGCTGAAACGTAAATACATCAGGCGCGGGAATGGCAATCGTGAAAACCAATAATTAGGTTTCATGGATGATCTATCCTTCCCTCTCGTCGGCCAGATAAGTTCAGAACGATTCCGTTACTCCTGGGCTGCTCCACTCGACTCGCCGCCGCATTCTGGTCTGCGCGTTATCTGTAGGCGTTTTATCTGTGAACCCAGCCGCGATACGCTACCACGTGTCCGCTGCCGTCACGCACTTGTTCCACGCGGTCCACGGTCACTGCTCCGGCAATTGGCCTGAGCACACGCTGAAAATTCGCGCGGACCATGCCTTCATCCTGCGCGTCCACAACGGAAGCATCCACCTGGTACGTCTTTCCATCTGCACTGACAACAATGTCACTGGGATGCTGTTGCTGGATGGACGGTTTGTCTTTAATCGGCGGCTTGTCTTTGAAATTGATGTAATGCGGCGCAATAAAGATAAACGCCAGGATCAGCGTAACCATTACGTCATAATGGAAGCTTCCCCGCGTGTAGGTCCAGAACAGATAGCCCTTCAGCGTGCGCCCAATGCGAGACATATGGATAGTTTAGTGGAAGTGCCGGGTCGCATCAATCCATCTGGCACTTCTGGCAATTCTGGCAATTTCAGATCAGTGTTATCCGTGTAAATCAGTGGCAAGGTTTTCGATCCAGATTTTTCCGATCCGCGACCATCCGCGTTGATCCGCGCTAAAACCTGTTCTGTTTTTCTCCGTGCCTCAGTGTCTCCGTAGTAGGTTTTGGCTAGAACTTCTTCGGCGTGATCCGTTCCGCGCCCACGTATTTCCTTAGCGGCTCCGGAATCACTACACTACCGTCGGCCTGCTGATAGTTTTCCAATATAGCCAGCCACGTGCGACCGATCGCCAGTCCGCTCCCGTTCAGCGTGTGCACGTACTCACTCTTCTTGCTGCCTTCCGGACGGTAGCGTATGTTGGCACGCCGCGCCTGGTAGGCCTCAAAATTTGAGCAGGAAGAAATTTCGCGATACAGCTTCTGTCCCGGCAGCCACACTTCCAGGTCGTAAGTTTTAGCGGAGCTCGGCCCCATGTCGCCGGTGCTCAACAGCATGGTGCGGTAGTGCAAACCCAGTTTTTGCAGGATCGTTTCGGCATCTCGGGTGAGCTGTTCATGCTGCTCGTAAGACTGCTCCGGACGGGTGAACTTTACCAGCTCAACCTTCTGGAACTGGTGCTGCCGGATAATCCCGCGCACATCTTTTCCGTAAGATCCGGCCTCGCTGCGGAAGCACGGCGTATAACCGGTGACGGAGAGCGGCAGCCGCGCGGCATCAATCGTCTCGTCGCGATAAAGATTGGTTAGCGGCACTTCCGCCGTGGGAATCAGCCACAAATCGTGATTCTCGATTTTAAAAAGATCATCGGCGAACTTCGGCAGCTGTCCGGTGCCATACATTGAAGCCGAGTTCACCATGTATGGTGTGAGCACTTCCGTGTAGCCGTGCTCGCAGGTGTGCAGGTCGAGCATGAAGTTGGCCAGCGCCCGCTCCAGCTTCGCTCCCAGATCCCAATAGACGGCAAAGCGCGCGCCGCTGAGTTTTACTGCGCGCGCCATGTCCAGTATGCCCAGTTGCTCGCCCAACTCCCAATGTGGCTTGGGCGTAAAACTGAACTCCGGCAGCGTGCCCCACTTGCGGACTTCCTTGTTGTGATCGGCCGAGCGTCCTACCGGCACTGACTCATGGGGCACGTTGGGAATCCCGGCCAACATCATGCGCAGTTCCTGGTCGATTGCAGCGGCCTGCTTTTCCAGATCGTCACTCTGCGAGCGCAACGCTTTGGTCTGCTCCATCTGCGCGGTGGCGTCCTGACCGGCTTTCTTGAGCTTGGCAATCTCCTCTGACGCTCGATTCCTCTGCGCCTTTAGCGTTTCAGATTGCGTAATCAACTGGCGCCGCTTGTCACCCACCTGCCGGAAGCCGCCCAGCACCTGCGCTGGATCCATCCCGCGGCGACGCAACATTTCTTCAACCTGTGGCAGGTTCTCTCGGACGTAAGCAAGATCAAGCATGAATCTAAATACTTTATCAAACCTTAAGGTTTTCCTCCGCTTCCTCTGCTCCTCTGTGTTTCAAGATTTTGGGGGTTCGTATTGATCAATGTCATCAGTGTCAATCAATGATAAGGTCTGCCTAATGGAAAAGAAGATCTTCTGGCTGCTCTTCACCGTTCTGGGTGCGCTTATGGGCATCTTCCTCCCGTCTCTTTGGTGGAACCTGGCGCTTACCCTGCCGCTGCTGGTCCTTTGCTGGTGGGTGGTGTACCGGAGCGGATGGTTTAGTTGAAAATACTCCGTCCGCTAAGTCCTTTCATCC
>DASYKK010000519.1:0-6865 GCA_035995565.1 Candidatus Angelobacter sp. | reverse complement strand
GTAGCGGCTTTGCATCCATTTACGACCTTCCTTTCGCTGTTGCGCCTGTTGAGTCCGCATGAATCAGGCTGAAAGAAAGTTCGCACTTTCAATTTTCATTCAAGGTGGGCACGGCCCTTTCCGCGGACTGGATGCGCCCTTAGCGCTTTCTGCAGCGTAAAAGAAGGGCGCGGGTCATGTCAATCAAGGTGCGGATCACTGGGCAAAAAAACAAACGGAGCCAGACTATAAGCTGACTCCGCTTTCTTGAAATGGATTGCGTTATCGTGCCGGCGTCGCCACCGCTACTGAAGTCGCCGCCGCCTCCGCCAGAATGCGATGGTGTATGGTGAACAGAGCCAGTTCCAACCGGTCAGAAACGCCGATCTTATCATAGACGTTGCGCAGGTAATTCTTGATCACCTGCTCCGTGGTCCCAAGCTGCGTGGCAATCTCTTTATTCTTATATCCCTGCACAATCAGCGCCACAATCTTTAATTCTTTAGCTGTCAACCGGTCGCGGACGCGCGCCCCTACCAGATCATTTTCCGCGGTTTCCTTGCTTTCCTGTGTGTCCTGCACCCAGGTTTCGCCCTTGCTGACCTTGCGCACGCACTGCACCAGCGCTTCGCCGCTCACATTGCGGTAGATCACGCCATGGACGCCGTTGGTCAGGTAGTGCCGCGAGTCCTGCCCGGTCTCGGCGATCGCCACCAGCTTGGTCTTGAATTTTCTTGCTGTTTCCACCACCGTCGGCAGGCTGGGATGTGTCTCCACGCCGAAGATCATGACCGTTGCATGGAACTTTTCCAGCGCCATCATCATTTTTTCGGTGTTTTCCGCCTGCGCCACAATGCGCAGATCGTCTTCCACGGCCAGGACTTTGGCCGCCCCTGTGCGGAAGATTGCCTGGTTGTCAGCCAAAATGATCTTCAGCATTTATTTGGCCCCTTTGCTCTTGCGGATAAATTTATATTGGTCAATCACGCAAGCCACGCCGCTCTTGGATTTCTTTTTCTTGCTGGAGTTGGAATTGGCGCCAGCTGCCGCCGCACTGGCGTCTTTGCGCACTACGCGCCCAGTGCAATGGACTTCCACATCTCCGGGCGTACCCAGCACTTTGGCCGGCAAGGTGATGTCGAATTCAATGTTGGAGCCGATTGCAAGATCCAGATCGGCCATAATGTAAACGCCTGCGGCGCTCATATTTCCCGTGGTGGCGCTGTCTTCCAGGCCTTTGCCGTGGATCTTGATCGGCAGTTCCAGCGGAAATCGTTTCCCTGTTCTAGCCTCTTCTGACATTCACTACTCCTAAGCACTTGCCCCTGCCCGGGGAAAAGGGCATTTTTAAAGGTGGAAAAGTCGATGATTCAGGTTTATACCACGAAACAGCCAGGCAGAGTAGATGGTCTTCAAATTAGATAATAAGAAAAGCGTGATAAAGACGCATTAAAGTAAATAGGCTGCCGGACGTCTTTACCCCGGCAGCCTTTTGATCTTGAAGCCCTGGCGGCTTTATTAATCCCTGGTGAATATGCCGGTCAGAGCATAGCCCAGGGCCAGCCCGGCTACCGCCATCACGCCGGAAATGGTTCCCAAGTGGTTTCTTACGTTGCGTTTAACGTCAAGTCGCTCGTGCACGGTTTCGCGCAGTTCCTGCACCGAGTTATGCAACTGGCGCCGCTCATCGGCAGCTCGTTTTTCCAGTACGTCTACGGGAATTCCTTCGGTCATGCTGTCCTCGCTTCATTCTGGATCCAGACCTGGTCCTGTTGCAGCACCTTCAGGGTGCGGGTCGGAGTCAAATTGGTGGCCTTGATTTCAGCATAGGCAAACCAGGCGGTCACGCCTCCTACAGCCATATAAACCACGGTAACGATCAGGCTTGACCATAGCCAGGCGTAGGGGCTGGGGATAAACACCGTATGCAGCAGCGCGATCAGCGCGAAGGTAAAGACCATCCACCCGGAAAGGAGGAACATGGCGGCCAGCAGCAGCAATGGGACGATGGCCTTCAGCCGGGTGATCTTCTCGTCGATTTCCGCCTTCAGTATGTTCACCCGCGTCGTGACGAACTGGACGATTTCCTGTTTGGTCTCCGTAAGGATTGTTCCAATCGATTTCTCAGTATGCACGTTTAGCCCTCCCGATTCTTAGTGCCACGCCAATCAGAACGCCCACTGCACCGGCTGCCAGCGCAGTCTCCACCGGGTATTCCCGTACGGTCTGGTTGGCTTTCAATCGGGCCCGGAAATAGTTGGCCCTGGCTTGCCGGCCCAGTTCCGCTGTCCTCTCGCGCGCCTGGATGCCCAGTTCTGCGGCCTTATCCTGCGCGGTGTGCGCAATTTCCTGCACACGGTCCACGGCCATCCGGCGCATATTTTCCGTCCGCATTTTGGCGTTTTCCGCTAGATTGGTCACACGATCGTAAATTTCATGCTGCGCCAGGTTTTCCATGCCCTCTTTAGTTTGTCGCATGATTACGGCGATTCTGCCTGCTGCAGCGCCCAGTTCGGCGGCGCGTTGCTCCAAAGAACTTCTTCCAACAGAAGCTCTCGCAACGCTCCAGTCAGTCACTTCGTCCGACGGATTCAAGGGGTAAGTATCGTAATTCGGGACATCTGAGCTGCGGTGCGTCGTCTCGGCCATAGTAGTTCCTCTGGGTTACTAGGATGTTGATTTTGGCCTGCGTGTTTGAAGGAAAGAAGAAGGAATCCAGAGCTGTGGAAAGAGCTCTGGCCAACAGAGTAGCTGGCCTTAACCGATATTGGAGAGTAGCTGTTTCAAAACGCTCCGCCCCCGCCGCCGCCGAAACCGCCGCCGGAAGAGCTTCCCCCGCCGCCGCTCCATCCCGAGCCGCTGGAGCTGGCCCGTGGAGCCGAGACAAACGTGGAACTCGCCGTCGTTGCCATGGAACCCAGGCTATTCACGAAATAGAACGTACTGAACATGTGCCCATCAGAAGACTGATACCACGTGGGCGGGTTCTGGACGATGCCCTCAAACGCCTTGGCCCAGCGATGTTCCACGCCCAGTGCCATGGCATAGGGCAGGAATTTCTCAAAGGTGTCCGGCGGCAGGCGCTTCAGCCGGTCAGCATCCACGCGATTCATGAATTCCTGGAAACCCTGGATCTGCACCCGAGTTCGAGCGCCCTTTATGCTGGTTGCCGTGAGCTGCTTGCCAATGATGATAATGATCGCCAATGCAATCAGTGCGCAAACAATGGCGACAGGTACGGAGCTCAGGAAATCGGCAAAACCAAAGACCTGGAGCGCAACGAACGGCAAAGCCACCATCAGGACACCGAGGCCCCAGTAGCCTTTGGCTGAATCCGGGTCAACTGTGTACATGCCCTTGGATTTCAAGGCGCTCATGATTTCGCTCTTGATCATGGGCAGTGCGGTGTAGAACTGGTTGCGCATGCTGGAGAGCAGCGTTACCTGGCCACCGGCAAAGACCTGCTGCAACATTGCCCGTTCATAGTCCGTAAGCTCGTTCCATTGGCTGGGATCTTTCAGCAGATGGAACTCGTAATCCTTTGTCGAAGAGAGAAACCCCTTGTGCTGCGTCTCGACGATCTTTACGTACCCGCGCACCGCTAAATCGACCAAAACAGAAGTAATATCGCGCGGATCAACGCTGCCATCGATCAACGTCCCCACCTCGGCCGGGCCCATTTTTTCTGGTGGTTCGTACATTGGAGCCACTGACATTCCCGGATCGGGATCGCGCCCTTTCATCCACCACATGGCAAACATCACGGCAAAAGCCCATAGCGGAAGCATGAGTATTGGATTGCTGCGGATGAACCGGAAAAAACGTGCGATCGCGTTCGGTTGGTGCAGTACGCCTTTTTCGACGTAAACATCCGCCGTTAGTCCACCGCGCATGGGCAGTGGACCGGTCGTCTCAACGCTGGCGCTCGGCCCCACCACTTGCGCTACAGCCCGCTGGTTCGACCCGTAAACGCCTTCGGCAGCCTGGGCGCGAAGCTTGCCGATGGCTTCAGCCGGAAAATAAATTGTCGATGTCGCTTCCAGAATCGGTACGGGCCAGTCATTTCCTGTCACATTCCAGTAAAACTCGTCGTGGTCTTCAAAGAACCGCGTCGGGTTGGCCACGGAATACTCGATATTGACGGTGCGCCTTGCATTCGTCGCGCCGGGCACATAAATCTTTAGATGAAGAAAACCGCCACTGGTCTTTTTCTCGACTTTCAGCTTATCGCCGCTCTCATCTGTTATGGGCCCAAGATTGATGAACAGCGTGTAATTGGAACCCGAGGGACCGGGATAATCCACTGGTATGTCGCGATAGATGCCGTGATACTCGCCGGAAAAAAGAAAAGTGATCTGTTCTTCGATCCGCGCCGAACCATCTTCTGCCACGTGGATGTTGCTGTTGAATTTTGAGATGTGATAGCTGCGCGCCCATGCCGGCAGGCTGCAAAGCAACGCCAGCAACACAACCGCAGCTTTCCCGGCAGAGAAGGCCCGGCTTCGGGAATGATCTGTGGCTTTCACTTAGCTTAGAACTTTACGGCTACGTTTTCGCGATCGGCCGGAGTTTCCATTTCAAAGAACTGCCGCGCCTGGAAGCCGAACATGCCCGCAATGATATTGCTCGGGAAGGACTGGACCCGGGTGTTGAAGTCCCGTACCACGGCGTTGTAGTAGCGCCGCGCGTTCTGGATATTGTCTTCGATCGAGTTCAGCGAACTCTGCAACCCCGTAAACTGCTCAGACGCTTTCAGTTCAGGATAATTCTCCGCCACAGCGAACAGGCTTTTCAGAGCGCCAGAGAGCTGCCCTTCTGCCTGGGCCTTGTCGGCCGGCGTCGTCGCCTGCATGGCCTGGGAGCGGAACTTGGCGATGTTTTCGAATGTACCCTTTTCGTGGGCGGCATATCCCTTCACGGTTTCCACCAGATTGGGAATCAGGTCATGGCGGCGTTTAAGTTGAACGTCGATGTCTGACCACGCAGAATCCGAGCGCACGCGCAGCTGCACCAGGCTGTTGTACATGCCGGCCAGAATGAAGATCGCACCCACTAGCAATATCCCGATCACAATCAGTGGCATCATCGTTTTCTCCCGGTGCAGTGCTTTCGTAAAGAATTGTTCGAGCGGAAGTTATCACACTGAATCGCTGGCGCGCAAATTGCTGGCCAGTAATAACCAATCAGATACTCCGGTTTATGGGAATTCGTAGGATTGCGAATCTCTGGCTATGAGATTCGAAATCTTGATAAGATGCTTTTCGTCCCAACGTCGGCTTTGTCTTGTGTTTAGAGCTCATTAGGAGTTTTTCAATATGGCAACGCTCATGCTTGGAAGAAGCGCGTGCATGATCGTTAGAGACTTTATCTATTTGCCAAATTCGACTGTACTCCAGGCCCCTTTGTTATCCCCCGGCCCGCCCTAATTGGGCCATAACAACGCAGGAGGAAAAGAATGAGAAGTCCGAAGTTCTGGTTCGCTTTTATCCTATGTATTAGCTTCACCACCTTTAGCCTGCTGTCTGCGGGCGCACAATCCACCGTCGCAACTGGAAGCATCCAGGGCACGGTCACCGATCCGAACGGCGCGGTTGTTCCCAGCGCGGCCATCACCATCAAGAGTAAAGCCACGGGACAAACCACCAAGCTCACCAGTTCGTCGTCTGGTACGTACGCTTCCGGCGCGCTCATCCCGGGCGAATATGAGGTTCGCATTGAAGCCAAGGGCTTCCAAACCCAGGTCCTTACAGTCCCGGTGCAGGTGGGCAACATAACGAGTGGAAGCTCCAAACTGACCCTGGGACAATCAACGGAAGTTGTGGAAGTCACCGGGTCCGCAATTGCGGTAAATACGGAGCAAGCCACCGTACAAGGCGTCATTTCGACACAGCAGATTGAAAATCTCCCGATCAACGGCCGCAACTTCCTTGATCTGGCCCAGCTCGAACCCGGCGTACAGATTCAGGATGGCGGCAACTTCGATCCCACTAAGAACGGCTTCTCTTCCATCTCTTTTGGTGGACGCTTCGGCCGTACCGCGCGCATTGAAGTGGACGGCATCGATATTTCCGACGAAACCGTCGGCACCACTACCCAGAACCTTCCTGCCAGCGCCATTCAGGAATTTCAGATCAGCCAGTCCTCGCTGGACATGTCGACCGAATTGACTTCATCAGGAGCGGTGAATGTTGTCACTCGCTCTGGCACGAACAAATGGCATGGGCAGGCTTTCGGATTGTTCCGTGATCACACGCTCGCGGCAAAGAGCGCGCCCACCGATCTCTACTTTCAGCGTAATAATTTCGGCGGCAATCTGGGCGGCCCAATTATTAAGGACCGCGTCTTTTTCTTTCTGGATGCGGAACGACTCAAGCAAGACGCGAGTGCGCCCGTGATCAACGGAGGAATCTTTTCCGGACTGAATGGGAGTTTCAATTCGCCCTTCCGCGACACGGAAGGTGTCGCCAAAATGGATTGGCGCATTTCAGACACAACGCACATGTTTTACCGGTTCTCTTACGAGCAAAACAACAGTACTAAAGGTTTCATCCCCAATAGCTTTCAACCATTCACCAACGTCAATAACACGCCTGTTCATGCGGTGGGACTGGACTTCACCACCGGAGGCTTCACTCACGCGATTCGGTTTGGTTATACAAAGTTTCGCAACGGCATCACGGACGGATCACAGGGCGTATTCGATCCCTTGCCCGGTATCAGCCTGAGCATTGGCGGAGATTCAAATTGCCTGACCGGCGGTGTCGACTCTTTCTGCTCTGGCCCAAACTTGCTCGCACCACAAAAAACTTTCCAGCAGAATACTCAGATCAAGTATGACGGCAGCAAGACGGTTCATTCTCACATTCTGCGTTACGGTTTTGGCTAC
>DASYKK010000518.1:0-6441 GCA_035995565.1 Candidatus Angelobacter sp. | reverse complement strand
TTCCTGCTCGCTCATCTCGGCGTGGCGGGAGTCCACTTCCTTCTGTGCCGCTGCAATCAGCGAATCGAGCAGATCGTCCGCCTTCACGCCAAAGCCCTTGCGTCCGGAGACCTCAATATATGAGCGCTTCTGATCTTCTTCCGAAACTTCATAGCCAAGATCCATGGCACAGCGCGGCGTGAGCGCCACCATCTCATAAGAAAAATGGTGGTAATCTTCCGCCTGCTCGGTATAGCCAAGTCCACGGATCGCTTCAATAACGTTATTTTGCGGATCGGCCTGGCGCGAATCGATCACGTTATAAATTGCGTTCACGCCGCCGAAATGCGGATGGTCAGCTTCGCCGGTCTCGGCAGAAATCCATACCTGGCGACTATCGGGATAGCGATAGAACCGCTGATAGCCGAAGTCGCGGCCCAGCAAGCCGAACTTCCACAGGTGATAAGCGATGTCTTTGCCCACGTAGGTCACCGTACCATTCGAGCGGACGATTACCTTGGCATCTTCGTCCGGGCCTTCTTTGGCTTCAGGAGCATCATTGCCTTCGACTGCGGATTGCCGTTTAGCGGTTTGCGAAGACGAAGCCCGCTTCATCACCCAGCAACCTTTGTTCTTGCCTTCGGTCTCAAAGTAGAGCACACCCTTTTGCTTTAGCTGCTCAAACGCCGAGTCCCAGAAATGCAGATGGAGGATCTCGCTCTCTTGCGGCAGAAAATCATACTCAATGCCCAGCCGCTGCATGGTTTCCAGATGGCGACGAATAATGGCGTTCGAAATCAGCCGGGCAATCTCTGCCGGCTCATTGCTGCCGTGCTCAATGTCATGCAGGGTTTGCAGGCGAAACTTCAGGTTTTCCTTGCTCTCTTCGTACCACAGCGAAACGCGGGCATAGAGGTCCCAGCAGTAGTAATCGAAAGGCTTACCGTTGCTGCCGCCTGCGATGAGCGTCTCGATCTCGGACTTCCCTTTCTTCTCCAGATACAAAAAACCGACCACCACGTCTGCGACCTGGACTCCGGTGTTGTCGATATAGTTCTGCACGTCCACCCGCGCACGCGCGGCCTGAAGCAATCGGACAAACGTATCACCCAGAATGGCATTGCGCAGGTGACCGATATGAGCCGCTTTGTTCGGGTTTATGCTGGTGTGCTCGACGAGGATCTTCTTGCCGGTGGCCGAACCTGCCTGCGCTGCTTTGGGATTGAGCAGCAAGCACGCCGCTTCTTCGCGGTTGATCCGGGCATTGATGTAGCCCGCTCCGGCGACTTCGAACTTCTCAAAGCCAGGAACCTGTCCCAGCCCGGCAACAACTTCTTCCGCGATCTTGCGAGGCGGCTTCCGCAGCTTCTTAGCCAGTTCAAAGCTTAAGGGCAGCGCGTATTCGCCCAGCCCGACGTTAGGCGGCTGGTCCACCACTACCCGTGGCAGTTCAACATCATATTGCCGCTTTAAAAGGTCGCGGACGCGCTGGATAAGCTGCTGCTGTAGTGCCAGGTACAAGTGTTTTGCCTTTTGCTATCTGGAAATTTAGCGGCTGGGATTCATTCAGGCCGTAAGTTGATGATGAAAAACGCGATTATAGCAAAGTTGAAGAGAACGTTTTTCGAGACAAAACCTTGCATAATAAACCTCTCTTGTTAAAATTGCGCGGCTATGTACGCTGGCATCATTGGTTTCATTTTAGGGCTGTTAACTCGCATAAAAAACCAACCAGAGGGCAAGCCCGCTACACACAAATCCGAGCAGCAGAACACACAAGCCGATTCCCGCCCGATTATCGTCACGTATTCGCCGCCAGCCCTTACCGATCAAGAAAGAGCCGAAAAGGAAGATGAAAAGCGCCGCAACAAACTCAAGTTTCGGCTTGAGGTCGCTGGCTTTATTGTGCTCACCCTCTACACTGGTTTCACCGGATTCATGTATTGGGAAATGAAAGAAAGCACAAAGACAGCTAAGCGACAGTTTGACATGAGTGAGCGTCCTTGGGTAACGGCTGATCTTGTCTCTGTTGGCCCTATCACCTATGACGACCCCAAGAGAGTGAAGATACAGTTCGCTATCAAGATTGTTAACATTGGCCACTCCCCCGCCATCAATGTAAATATCTTCCCGAGAATCAAGGATCGTATGTCTGGTCCGGGCGACCCAGTTGAGCAGCAGCAAAAACCGTGCGCTGGAGCCGAAGCAATCAAACTGGATCAACATTGGGGACGTACACTGTTTCCGGGCAGAGATTATACCGAGACTTTTTTGTTCGATCTCACCAGAGAAGAAGTCGGCCCCGATTTTCAGTTGTCTCCCGAGATACGACCCAAGGACAATTGGGAGCCGAACGTTCTGGGATGTGTTGACTACACCGTCTCCTTTTCCGGGGAGCACCATCAAACGTACTTCATTTACGATCTGTGGGGCATGACCGATTCTGGAAGCATTACCCGTCTGGTAATGGGAGTCAAAACTCCCGCTGAGAAGATCAGGTTTTTTACTAATAGCCCGTTCAGTGGTGGCGCTAATTAACTACAAAACCCGCTTTCCAGCGGGTCTGTCTGGTTGAATTGTAAAAGTGTGAGTCAGCTTTTTTGTGCTGTTTGGCGAAGTGCTCCTGCGTTTTTCCGCATGAATGAAAACGTCGTGCTGGCTCCAATCGTTAAGCTCCAGATCGTGTACGGCTCAAGAAACTCAGAATTGAAGCCCGATCCAATATCGCCCGTGGCTACAACCCCACACCAAAAGGAACTTGACTTTGGCGAATAAAATACGATACAAAGAAGCGCACACCCTTTGCAGGCAAAGGGCGAGTTCTTTGAGAACTAGATGGATGCGTAGGAGGCAGGTTGCGTCCCTCTGCCGATGCTTGGGTGTAATTGGGTGACCTTGGGTGAAATTGGGTGGAAGCCGGGGGGCAGGGGTGGGTGAAGAGTTGGTTCGCTTGGATCGTTGAAACCCCAAGCTTTAGGTTCTGGAGAGTGTGAAATCAACCCAATATTCCGCTAAAAATCACCCTAAATCAGACCCGATATCGGGAAACAAGCAGAGGGTCGCTGCCCGGACACAACAGGATTGCCGTTCAACCAGACTGGCCCATTCCCCTCTTTCGCTGGTTTGACGCGACTCACGGCTAAACCTATGATGAATGTTTGCGCTTGTTTGCGGGCGCCAGTCGTAAGTGTCGCTTAAATTATTGGTTTTATGCGCATTGCCTACCTAGAGTGCTTTTCCGGAATCAGCGGCGATATGTTTCTGGGCGCCCTGCTCGACGCCGGAGTTCCGCCTGAGGTCTTCACCCAGACCGTAGCTGCCCTGGGCGTGGACGCGCGTCTGGAAATTTCCCGGGTGGACCGCAGTGGCATCAGCGCAACCAAACTCGATGTGATCGCGGCCGGCGAAAAAGAGCTGCCTCGGGAAGAGTTCTGGGAAAAAGAAGCAAGATCCCAGGAACATAGCCATCCGCCTTCACAGGAGCTCGTGCATTCCCACGAACATACCCATTCCCACGAACACTCGCATGGCCAGGGCGCCGCGAACTCTCACTCTCATTCGGACGCACACAGCCACTCGCACGGGCATGAGCACAAACATGAACATCCACCGGATAACAGCCACTCGCATCGCGGGCTGAAAGAAATCCGCCAGATCATACAAGCCGCGGGCATCAGCCAGTCGGCGAAAGATCGTGCCATCAGGATTTTTGAAGCGCTGGGAGCGGCGGAAGCTAAGGTTCACAACACCGACATCGAGAAAATCCATTTCCACGAAGTCGGCGCGATTGATGCCATTGTCGATATCGTCTGTGCGTCGGTCGGGGCAGAGACACTGGGGATAGACGAATGGGTCTGTTCGCCGCTCAATGTCGGCGGGGGAACCGTGGTTTGCGCGCACGGCGCATTCCCTATTCCTGCGCCTGCGACGCTCGAACTCCTGAAAAACGCTCCCGTCTATTCCGGCGAAATTCAGAAAGAACTGGTCACGCCCACGGGCGCAGCGATCGTCAGCGTACTTGCCTCGCGCTTCTCGCACTTCCCCACAATGAAGACGGAGAAAATTGGCTACGGCGCAGGCACGCGCAATTTCAAGAACTCTCCCAACGTGCTGCGGCTTACCGTGGGTGAAACGGCTACCGAGCATGAGTCGCCATTCCCAATGGAAGAAATCACGGTGCTCGAAGCCAATGTGGACGATATGACGCCGCAGGTTTTCGGCTATGTAATGGAGCAAGCGCTGCAGAGTGGTGCGCTGGACGCTTTTGGCACACCCCTTCAGATGAAAAAGAGCCGTCCCGGCATGCTGCTGACCGTGCTCTGCCGGACGGAAGACAGCCAGCGCCTCACCAAGCTTATTTTGTCTGAAACTACTACGCTCGGCGTTCGAATGCGGCAGGAAAGCCGAGCCGCGCTTACCCGTCGCCACGTCAGCGTGAGCACTAAGTGGGGTGATGTGCGTATGAAGCTGGCGAACCTTAACGGCAGTATCAGCAACTACGCTCCTGAGTATGAAGATTGCCGCCAGATCGCAAAAGAGCAGAAAGTGCCATTAAAAACAGTCATGCAGGAAGCAATCAAAGTTTACCTGGAAAATACCAATGGATAAGGGCCGCCAGAAATTTTACATTACAACGCCCATTTACTACGTCAACGCCCGCCCCCACATTGGGCATGCGTATACCACGCTGGTGTGTGACGCCATCGCGCGCCGCAAGCGCATGCTGGGCTTTGACACTTACTTCCTTACCGGAACGGACGAGCACGGACAGAAGATCGAACGCTCCGCCGTGGCCGCGGGCACGACGCCCAAGAAGTTCGCCGATGAAGTCTCAGACCAGTTCCGCGCGCTGTTTGCGAAAATGAACATCTCCAACGACGATTTCATCCGCACCACCGAACCGCGCCACAAAGCCGGAGCACAGGAATTGTGGAAGCGTATCCAGGAGAATGGCTACATCTACAAGGGTACATATTCCGGCCAGTATTGCGTTTTTGATGAACTTTATGTTGATTCTGTCGGTCCCGGCGCTCCCTGCCCTGAATGCGGACGGCCCACGGAGACCGTAAGCGAAGAAAATTATTACTTCAAGCTTTCCGCGTTTGCCGACCAGCTGCTGGCGCACTATCAGCAGAACCCAGGTTTCATCCGTCCCGATACGCGGCGCAACGAAGTCATCGCTTTCGTTAAAAGCGGCCTGCGTGATCTCTCCGTGAGCCGCAGCACTTTCAAGTGGGGCATTCCTGTTCCCGGCGATCCCAAGCACGTGATGTATGTGTGGCTGGACGCGTTGAGCAACTATTGCACCGCCGTTGGATTGGGATCGAAAGACCCGGCAGAACAGCAGAAGTTTGAGCGGTACTGGCCGGCCGACGTGCACATGATCGGCAAGGAAATCATCCGCTTCCATTGCGTCTATTGGCCTGCATTTCTGCTGGCTGCCAGCTTGCCTCTGCCGAAGTCAGTGGTTGCGCACGGCTGGCTGCTATTTGAAGAGAGCAAAATGTCGAAGTCGCGCGGCAACATTGTGCGTGCGGAAACCGTGATCGACGTGATGGGCAATGACGCGCTGCGCTATTTCCTGCTCCGCGAAGTTGTCTTCGGCCAGGACGGTGGGTTCAGCTTTGACGCACTGGTGCAGCGCTACAACTCCGACCTGGCGAATGATCTGGGCAACCTTTCAAGTCGCACATTAACAATGATCAACCGTTACTTTAACGGGTCGGTGCCCTACCCTTCGCCAACCGTGGCGCGCAAGGACACGGATGGCGTAATCAAAGAGCATGCACTGGCCGTAATCCAGGAGTTTGGGCAGCTGTTTGACGACTATCAGTTCTCGCGCGCTCTGGAATCAGCGTGGTCTCTGATTGGCGCGGTCAATAAATACCTTGTCGATGAAGAGCCCTGGATCGTTGCCGAGAAAGAAGGCGAGGAGAATAAGTCCCGCCTGGCGACTATCCTGTATACGGCGGCGGAGGCGTTGCGCATTGTTACGGCGTTAGTACATCCGGTGCTGCCGGAGTCGACAGCAAAAGTCTGGAACCAGCTCGGCCTGGGCGAGATCAGCAAGTTCAATCTGGCCGACCTCAAATGGGCGCAGCTTCCCCTGGGCGGCAAGCTGGGCAAGGTAGAGCCGGTGTTCCCGCGCGCTGACAAGACTTCTATCGAGAGGATGCAACAAATGGAACAGGAGCGCGCAGCACAAGCTGCCTCCACCACCTCGTCATCGACAAACGGCACGGCCGCTGCAACTGCGCCCGCAGGCGAAGGCGCGCTGGCGGGACAGCCGGCCACGCAGGCCGCACATGGCCCGACCGATGCTGCATCTGCACCAAAGCCGCTCGCCCAGGCTGCACCGCCCGCAGCCGACGGAAAAATCTCCATTGATGACTTCATGAAAGTGGAGCTTCGCGTTGGCCAGGTAAAAGCGGCGGAAAAAGTAAAAGGCGCGGACAAACTGTT
>DASYKK010000517.1:0-7440 GCA_035995565.1 Candidatus Angelobacter sp. | reverse complement strand
TATTCACCGCACCTCTCGTTCCATTGCATTGACTGAGGCGGGTCGCGACTTTTACGAGTCTGCTTTGCACATTCTCGGCGACTTTGAAAACGCGACGTCACGAATCGGCCGAGGGCAAACTGCACCGAAAGGCCTCATTCGGGTGACCGTTCCTCCCACGTTTGCCCGCCTCCATATGGTGTCTAAGCTGCCGGCTTTTTTTGCTGCCTACCCCGACATGGCAGTTGAGCTGGCGGCATCGGAGAGCCCGACAACGATCATCGAAGACGGCTTCGATTTAGCCATCCACTCAGGTGATCTTCCCGACTCCACTCTGGTTGCGCGGCGATTCGCGCAGACCATGACCATTCTTGTCGCCACTCCTCAATACCTCACACGCTATGGCGCACCGGAATCGCCGGAAGATCTCAACCGCTTTCCCTCTGTCGTTTTTATCGAGCGGGGCTCCGTACAGCCGTGGAGCTTTGGCTCTGGACAAGACACGAAGAGTGTTATCCCCACAGGAGTCTTTCGAACCAGCGATATTGAACAGATGCGGATGGGTGTCCTTGAACATCTGGGCATCGCCCAGGCGCCGGCATGGCTCTTTGCCGCAGAACTCAGAGAAGGTACCGTTGTCCGTCTTCTGACTGCCTTTGAGCGAACAGTGCCAATCCTTGCCATACGGCCTGCCAGCCGAAGGCTGTCTACCAAAGTTCGCATCTTCATCGAGCACCTGGAGAAGACTTTCGCGCTCTGCTCCCAGTTCAACCCACGACCGAGCTAAGATCGTTGAGGAAATACGACGTCACTATGGCGAGAACGTCCCGGCAAAAATCCGGACGATTCTTTTCGATCCCCAGACCGCCAGCGGATTGTTGCTCTCCGTTGGCCGCTCCGACGCCGCGTCTTTGCTCATGCCTCTCACCAGCACCGGCGTGCCTGCGGTGGAGATCGGCGAAGTGCTGCCGCCGGGGAAGCCGCTGATAAGCGGTGGTGTGAGCGTAGCGCCCTACGCTAGGTTGACAGGTCGATTTGTGTCGCCACGAACATACTGCCAGCCCAGTGAGGATCATTTTCGAGTTTGACCGACAATGGAGAAACGGTGACGACAAGCGCGTTTCTCAGTACTAATCCGACCAGATCTCCCGGAAGGCGACGACATTATCCGGCCGCTTGACCAACCCATGCTATCAAGTAGACACTCGGCGGCATGATGCCAGCACTTCGCCTGCCGAGTCTTGTAATCCCGTTTAGCCGATCTTTGGCCTGCCGGACGAGCGGCTTACCATTCGGCATGTTTCCGGTTCTGGTGCGCAGCCATATGTGGCAGGCACATTACTCGCTAGACAGGAAGTCATGGGATTCGGGCCTAGTGCGTGGGTTCGACCAGCTGTTATTTTCGAAGTAGTAGACCGCTTGCTTTTACCAACAGGACACCCTACCAACCGAGTTAACGCCTGCGCGCACGAATATGTCCTTTTTTAACTGTTTGCAGCAGCGTAATCAGACCTTTCAACGCTAGCGAGGGTTCACCTCGCCAGACCAGATGAGTACGATTCGCGGAAACGTGTGGCGGCAGGGTGTGCTGGTTGACTTTCCGCGCTGCATTTAACGCAGTCAGCACGGACTTGGGCACAATGGCAAAACCCGTGCCGGCAGCTACGCAGGCAATCATGCCTTGATAAGACGCAAACTCAAGCGCTCGCTCCGGCAATACATTTTCACTGCTCAACCATTCTTCAAGGCGTTTGCGATACGAACAGCCATGGGCGAATGCAATTATCGTGCTTCGCCCCAGGTCTCTCGCCTTTTGAACGTTTGCCGTCTGCTTCGACGTAATCAGTACCAATTCCTCCCTGAATACCGCAGCAGATTTGAGCTCTGACGAGGTGAACGGCTCGGAGACAAACGCGGCTTCGATGTCGAAGTTCATTACTCGATGAATTAGAGCCGCCGTTGTCCCCGTAACCAGTTCCACCACTACGCCTGGAAACTCGGCATGGTACCGGGATAGAATCGGCGCCAACCGGGTTCCGGCGGTGCTTTCCAGAGCACCAAGGCGGAATGTGCCCTGGGCTTTTCCCGTGCGAAGTTCGTGTACCGCCTCATCCGCAAGGCGCAGCAGGCGCAAAGAGTAGTTGTGGAGCGTGCGACCTTCCGCAGAGAGGTTGAGGGTCCGGCCTTGTCTTCTGAAAAGCCGAACGCCGAGATACTCCTCGAGTTGGCGGATCCGCTTAGTCACATTCGAAGGCACGCGGTGCAGCTTGGCTGCCGCACGGACCACCCCGCCTTCTTCCACCACGGCTTTGAAAATGGCCACCGACTCCAAATTGATAGTTTCCATAAAGAGAATAATAGTTCACAACAATTCATTTGTCAGAAATGATTGTCTTCGAGTCTAATGTTTGGTGAGGCTGTCGAGCGTGTTTTCGAGTCGGTCGGCGTTGACGGAGTGGGCATCGGTGTCACCCGTGGCGATCTCTGCCGCCGGCATGATCTCTCTAGCAGTCGCCATGGGGGTGGGACGATTCGCCTTTACTCCGCTGTTTCCGCTCATGGTCCGGGATGGACTGCTCACAAGCGACACGGGCGCACTGCTTGCAACCAGCAATTATCTTGGGTACCTGGTGGGCGCGACGTTGGCTGCTCGTCTACGGATGGGTGCGACGTCGCTGTTAAGGCTGGGTCTCATTGGGATCGTGCTTGTCACCGCGGCGGTTGGCTGGACATCTTCCGTCTTGGCCTGGGCGCTGCTGCGATTCCTTGCTGGTGTACTAAGCGCATGGTCGCTCGTGGCGACGACAGCATGGACCCTTGCATGGTTAGCCAGGCTCGGTCGCGCCAACTTGGCAGGCATAGTGTTCGCAGGCGTTGGCGTCGGCATAGCCGGGGCTGGAGTGTTCTGCCTGATTGCGGCTCGCCCCGGTGTGCCTGCTGAAAGGTTGTGGGTTGAACTTGCGGTGCTGGCATGCACCGCAGCGTTGTTACCGCTAATCGTGAGCCGAATCGGTCCCGAGACCAGCGGCAACGATCACAGCGTAGACATTCACACTACGGAGGACGCCTGGCGTTCGCGAACCACTGGGTTAGTCGTATGCTACAGCATCTTCGGGTTTGGATATATTCTTCCGGCAACGTATCTGCCCGCGCTTGCCCGCCAACTGGTGGACGATCCCAGGGTATTTGGTTGGGCTTGGCCGGTTTTCGGAATCGCCGCGGCCCTGTCTACCGTGATCACATCGTGGGGACTGCAACGATTCAGTCGTGTCCAGGTATGGACCGCATCAAGCGTGCTGATGGCAGTCGGCGTGCTTCTGCCAAGCCTCTGGCGATCGATCATAAGTATTGTGGTTGCGGCGTTGCTTGTTGGCGGCACTTTCATGGTCATTACCATGGTTGGGATGCAGGAGGCGCGGGCCCGTGCCGAGGATAACGCCACCGTTATCCTGGCGCAAATGACCGCAGGTTTCGCGTTCGGACAATTGGCTGGACCGGTGGTGTCCGCGGCTCTTGGTCGAGTCACCGCTGATGCTTCGTTTGCGCTGAGCTACGCGATGCTGTTAGCGGCCGCGAGTTTGATAGCCAGTGCGATGTATCTGTCGTACGAAAATCGTGAGCGAAATCGGATCAAGGAGCATTGAGATGGAAAAGAGGATTGATGCCGACGCTACCCCGCAGGGCTTCGGCAATACGAAGACAGAACGTCTGCCTTGCCCCGAACGGAGCGCGATGAACGGTGCCCAGCGCGCGGCGGCCGACGCGATCATCAATGGCCCCCGCAAGGCGATCTTCGGCCCGTTCGTTCCCTTACTACAGACTCCGGTGCTGTTGGAGCACGTCGGGAAGGTTGGTGAAACTCTCCGATTTCAAGGCACGCTGCCGAACCACGTCCGTGAACTTGCCATATGCATTGTCGCGAGAGAGACAGGGAACCAGTTCGAATGGCAAACGCACGCTCCACTAGCCATTCAGGCGGGCGTTCCCCGGATCGCTATTGACGGCCTGGGTGAGGGCCGCCGTCCAGGCGGGCTCGAATCAGAACAAGCGTGCGTAGTTGATTTCGTCAAGGAATTGATGTCGCGTCACGGCGTCTGCGACCAGACATACGTCGAAGTGGTATCTCATTTGGGAGAAGCTGGAGTCGTTGAACTCACTGCTTTGGTCGGCTACTTCGTCATGGTGTGCTGGATTATGAATGTGGCGCGAACGCCCGGTGCAGTAGGATCGAACATTCCTGCTCTATTACCCTTTCCGAGATAGTGTCGGCTTCGTTTTATTCGAAGGGTGGGCGAACCAGAAATTGTCACCAAACGGCTTCGAGGAATTAGTCCTGTGAAGTCGTCTTGTGAAACGTGATCGAGTATTGGCAATCTTCAGAGCCGATCCCCCTGGGCCACGGGCTATCCGGAAATGATGTGCGCACCTTCTTTTTCCAGCGCCACATTGTGCAGGCGCTCCGCTTCGCTGCGCGCGCCTTCGGCAGATTGGAATTTTGCTTTACGTGGTTTAACGGCACGACCAAGGTCGTGCCCTGACACTTGTTTTCATGGGTCGCTTAAGCATGGCGCGTTTAGGAGCGTTCACTTTCGCGGCCCCTGAAGGGCCGCTTTCACCAAAACCAGGCTCAAATTGAGCAGCAGTTTCGCGGGGTGGGTTTGTCAAGCCCCTGTACTAATTCGCCATTGATATCGGGCGAAGAAAATAGCTATACTCCGGTGGCGCCCAAGCGTGTGGAAGCAAAGATATTTGAAAATTGAGCAGCTAGCAATTAGCAACTGGCAATTAGCCAGAACCAGAAACCGGAAAGCTCCTCGCCCGGATGGGGATGAAATGGGGATGAATGACGTAAATCCTTTGCCATCAACATCGGCTGATGGGGATACATGGGGAGGAAACCTGTAAGTCCTTTAGAAATGGGGATCGAGGGAGGGGTAGGGGTACACCGCTATCCCCATATCTCTTGCTAACCCAAGCCAGTTCTGGGAGGGACATTGGTGGATCGGAAAAACCAAAACCTTACCGCGGATGAACACGGATGATCGCGGATCAGGAAAAAGCGAAATCTCACCACTGATCCGCACTGAAGACACTGATCGGAAAACGCCCCCGAACGTCCCAATACTCCCGCCGGTGGTTCCACTGACCCTCGGTAATGCATTGCCCCTGGCCGAATCGCTATATCCTTAGTGTCATTGAGCGAGGATTTTGTCCATGAAAAACACTCTGGTCGCGGTCACTCTTATTTCCTGCAGTTTTATTTATGGGGCGAACCTGTCTGCGCAGGCACGCGGCGCGCAACGCACTCAGGCAGATTCCGGCCGCATGGACCTGAACACCGCGCTGATCAGCCTGGACCGCGTCTCACAGGCCACCCAGAGTGACATTGCCAACCTGCATGTGGAGAACTGGAAATCAGGCTGGAAGTCGGGCTTTTTGAAGAGCGGCTCGCACCAGGCTGAGGCCCAGCAGGCTGCAACTTCACTACAGCGCAACCTGCGCTATGCGCTGCCGGAACTGATCCATAACGTGCAGAATTCCCGCGGCAGCATGTCCGCCACGTTCAAGCTGTATGACGACGTAAGCCTGGTTTGCGAGGCCGTGGACTCTCTCATCAATGCCAGTGAAGCTGCCGGCAGGAAGAGTGAAGCTGCATCGCTGGTGGATGACTACTCGGCGCTGGCGCGCGTCCGCCGCTCGCTTTCAGCCTATATCCAGCAGGCCTCAGCGCAATGGGAAAATCATGGCAGAGCGCCCAGCGCTGCGGTCTCCGCGCCCGTACAGCAGTCGTACCAACAGACTCAGCCGCGCACGCAACAGGCGTTTCAACAGCAGAACCAGCAGCAACAGCCAGTTCAGCGCGCGGCTGCTCCTGCGCAACCGGCTTCTTCTCAGCCAACAATGATCGTGACCGATCAGGGTGTCAAGAAGATTGTCATCGATGACACCATCCCGGAAAAGAAAACTGCCCCGGCGCCAAAGAAGAAGCCAGTCACGTTGAGCAATCTGTAACCCGGGGAACTGACTCACGCCCTTGCATCCTGCGTCGCTTAATAAGAAAGCCATCATGCAGGTGGGACGAGATGCTTCCCAGGTCGGCCAGCCCGGCGTTTTGCGCGATTTTCCGTCTATAAGAAAAACTGTAACCAGATTACAATGAAGGACATCCTTCGTCTTACGTGGATTGAGAAAGGCCTATGTCCTCATTACCTTTTCCGATTACCGCATTCCTGGCCGGAATCGTGTCATTCCTATCACCGTGCGTGCTGCCGCTGGTTCCCGGATACGTCTCGCTGATCTCCGGCGCCAGCGTGGAAGAGCTCCAGAACAAAGACCGCAAGCTGTTGAATACAGTGCTGTTGCATTCGCTGATGTTTATCCTGGGCTTCACCGTGGTGTTTGTGATGCTGGGTGCAGCCGCCACCAGCGTGGGACAACTGATCCGCGAATACAAAAAGTACCTGACCTGGGTGGCCGGCGCGGTCATCATCATTTTTGGGCTGCATCTGACCGGGATCATGAAGATCAAGGCCCTTTATGCCGACAAGCGGCTGCATTCAGTAAAAGGCGGCAAGTCTCCGCTGGGCGCTTTTGTGGTGGGCTTTGCTTTTGCCTTTGGATGGACTCCCTGCCTGGGTCCCATCATCTCGGCAATCCTGATCATGGCCAGCTCGGCTGAGACCGTGACCAAAGGCATAATGCTGCTGTGGGTTTATTCGCTGGGCCTGGCGGTCCCGTTTCTGCTGACGTCGCTGCTGATCGATCGCTTCCTGAGCTTTTACAGCCGATTCCGCAAGCATCTGCATACGCTGGAAGTTTGCAGTGGAGTGCTGTTGATGGTGCTGGGTGTGCTGATCCTTACCCGCCATTTCACTGTGCTTTCCAGCTATCTGGGATTCTTAAATCGCTTTACGTTGTGAGGAAATTGTTTTGAACCGAAACGTCATTGTCATTCTTTGTGTGGTGGTTGCCATTACTGCGTTGCTCCTGGTGGGCAAGCGCACAAGTAAGCCGCCCAATACGGCCAATGTGGCCGTCAATGGGCAAGGCACACCAGAGCCGGCGCAGGGAGCGGGCGATCCCAGGAAGGGTTCTGTTGCGCCGGTCTTTGAGTTGAAGAGCATTCCCGACGGCAAGGCCACTCCGCTGGCTTCGTTCCGCGGCAAAGCTGTCCTGCTGAATTTCTGGGCCACCTGGTGCGGTCCGTGCAAGATCGAGATGCCCTGGCTGGTGGACCTGCAAAAGAAATATGGGCCGCAAGGTCTGCAGATTGTGGGCGTCGCCATGGACGATACCAGTGATAAAGAGATTGCCGACTTCGCACACAAGATGGGCGTGAACTACATTGTCTTGAAAGGTACGGAAAAAGTAGGCGACCTTTATGGCGGAATCGATCGCCTGCCGCTTACGTATTACATTGATCGCTCAGGCAAGGTAGTGGACGAAACCGTTGGCCTGGCC
>DASYKK010000516.1:0-3777 GCA_035995565.1 Candidatus Angelobacter sp. | reverse complement strand
GTTTGTGTCCGAGTTGCCGCATTCCTCAGACGGGGAAACTTCAGCGCTCCAGATTGGGCGAGCAGGAACGGCGAAAGCGTCGTCCGAACACCTGAATTTGTTTGCCTCCGTCCGGTTCTCACTCAGGGGCTTATTCGGGAACTACGGCGGTGACTTCAATCTCCACGCAAGCATCGGCTTCAAGCAGACCTGACACTTCCACCACCGTCATAGCCGGATAGTGTCGCCCAATGATCTCTCTATAGGCCGCACCCATTTCGTTAGCCGCCGCCAGGTACTCGCTCTTGTCGAGCACATACCAGGTCATCCGCGCGATGTGCTCTGGTTTGCCTTTCGCCTGGCGTAATATCTCAACAATGTTCAGCAGCGCCTGTCGAACCTGAGCTGCAAAGTCTCGCGACGCAAACTGTCCTTGTGCATTCCAGCCAACAACGCCGCTCAGGAATACAAGGCTTCCCTTGGTAGCGACGCCATTAGCGTACCCTTTGGGTCGCGGCCAATCTGGTGGTTGCAGAAATTTCATCTTGCTCCTGATCTCCAAGAATGCATCTGATGCCTTCAGCTCACTCGGACACAACAAAAGCCGAGATTTTGTTACGCAGTGCGTCTGGAATTGCCATCGGTGTAAGAGAATGCCTCACGATGAGGACCAGTACAACCTTCCCGCGTACGCGATCGAACCCGGTTGGGCCGCTCAGGACGATGTCAGCATGAATCGAACTGCTGCCGACCCTGCGCACAAAGAGCTTCGCGCTCAGCGTTTCACCTAAGAAGCTGGGCGCAAGGAAGTCCACCTCCAAATGAACCGTCGGCAGGCCCCAGCCGTGCTTCACAACGATATCGTCAAAGGAAAAGCTTAAGCCGACGCGGAACCAATCTTCGACCAGATTATTGAACATCTCGAGGATCCGGGGGTAGAAAACGATCCCCGCAGGATCACAATCAGCGAAACGCACTAATACCTCGGTTTGGAATGAAGGTGTCGCTCTGCAGGAGCGTTGGCTTGTACTTTGTGCGTCAGCCACGTTCTCGCTCACTTTCCAGATGCGACTTGATAATGCCCCGGGCAATAATCAATTGCTGCACTTCCGTAGCGCCCTCATAAATCCGTAAGGGCCTGATTTCACGGTATAAGCGCTCTACGGTCTGCCCACTCACAACACCCAAAGCGCCGAAGATTTGGACGGCGGAATCGATGGCCTGCTGTGCGATCTCCGTTGCGGTCAACTTGGCCATCGCCGCTTCCACCGTTACAGGCCGGCCAATGTCCTTGAGCCATGCCGCGCGGTAGGTCAGCAAGGCCGCAGAGTCAATGTCGGTTGCCATCTTCGCCAGCTTGGCCTGCGTTAACTGGAAGTCTGCCAGAGCCTGGCCGAACATTTTACGCGACGTGGAGCGCGACAAGGCTTCGTATAGTGCGCAGCGGGCAAACCCAAGGGCAGCTGCCGCCACGGAAGATCGAAAGATGTCGAGCGTGGACATGGCTATCTTGAACCCTTGGCCCGGCTCTCCAAGACGCTGCATCGCGGGAACGCGACAGTCTTTGAACATTAGGCGTGCCAGCGGATGCGGCGCCATGACTTCAATGCGCTGCGCAATCTCCAGGCCTTGTGTGTCGGCGTCGACGATGAACGCGGAGATTCCCTTTGCGCCGGCTTCTTCGCCTGTTCGCGCAAACATGAGGTAGAAATCGGCAATACCTCCATTGGAGATCCACGTCTTTTCTCCGTTGATCAGATAGGAGTCGCCGTCTTTTCTGGCTGCACATTGGAGCGCGGCGACATCGGAGCCAGCATCGGGTTCCGATATTGCGAAAGCTGCAATCGCCGTGCCGTTACCCACGCGGGGGAGGTAACGTTGCTTCTGTTCTTGAGTACCGAAGATAGAAATTGCGCCGGAACCTAATCCCTGCATGGCAAACGCAAAATCGGCCAGGCCCGAATGGCGGGCCAGCGTCTCGCGAATCAGGCAGACAGCGCGGGTATCTATCGTATCGCCTGAGGCGCCGTAGGCGGTACCGCCGATCGCGTACTTCAACCAGCCGCCCTCACCAAGCTGGCGCACAAGTCTGCGGCAGGCGTCATCCACCGCGCGAACAGAATGGTCCTGTAGGCCGTCCGACAGTTCGCGACGCGCCCAGCGGTCCAGTTCTGTGGCCAGCGTTTTGTGATGTGGCTCCAGAAAGGGCCAGTCAAGATGGCTGCTGCTAGTCAACTTCAATCTCCCTTGAATACCGGCTTTTCTTTGGCTACGAAAGCCTGGTACGCGCGATCAAAGTCATTCGTCGCCATGCAAATGGCCTGCGCCTGTGCTTCCGCATCAATGGCTTCATCTAATCCCATGTTCCATTCCTGGTGCAGCATTTTCTTAGTCATGCCGTGAGCAAAGGTTGGACCAGCGGCTAGTTCTTTTGCCACTGACAACGCGGCGGCAAGCAGTTCTTCCGGTGCGCACAAGCGATTGAAGAAGCCCCATCTTTCTGCCTCATCTCCGGCCATGCTGCGGCCGGTGAACAGCAACTCGGCGGCGCGGCCCTGCCCGATGATCCTGGGCAACATGGCGCATGCCCCCATGTCGCAACCGGCGAGGCCAACGCGAGTGAACAAAAACGCGGTCTTGCTTCGCGCTGTTCCCACGCGCAAATCAGATGCCATCGCCAGGATTGCTCCCGCCCCCGCGCAAACGCCATCGATAGCAGCAATGATCGGCTGCGGACAGGCACGCATGGCTTTCACCAGATCGCCGGTCATGCGCGTGAAAGCAAGCAGTCCCGGCATGTCAAGCTTAGTAAGCGGGCCAATGATTTCGTGCACATCACCGCCAGAGCAGAAATTCTCGCCGGCGCCGGTCAACACCACGGCCTTGACGTCTCCAGCCAGTGCCATCGCCCGAAACAGGTCGCGCAGTTCCGCATAAGAATCGAATGTCAACGGATTTTTGCGGTCTGGCCGATCGAGCGTGATGCCGGCCACGCCATCCTGAACCTTGTATTGGAAATTCTTTGCTTCGTAGTTGGCGAGGACGCATCGCTGAAAACCCGGGCTGGCTGAATTTTCCTTCATCGGACTACCCTGGTCTGCGATCGCTGATGTGCTTTGCGCGTGATGGAGGTAGTGCTATTGAGGTGCGTCTTCAATTTCCATAGCTCGCTATTCATCATTTCCTGCTCCTCGCGCGTCAGGCCGCCCAGCAACTCGACGATCCACTGTTCGTGGCGCGCGGCCATTTCGCGAAAACGCTTCAGTCCGCTCAGAGTCAGCTTCACCGTGAAGGCGCGACGGTCGCCCGGACAAGGAGTGCGAACCACCAGCCCTTCGCGTTCCAGCTGGTCAGTGATTCCCGTTACGTTCCCGCCCGATACCATCAGCTGCCGGGAGAGTTCGTTCATTCGCAATCCGCCGGCAGTGCGCTCCAGCTGTGCCATCAGATCAAAGCGCGGCAATGTGGTGTTGAACTCACGACGCAGGCGGAGCCGGATCTTGTTCTCGATGCGTACTGTGCACGAGAGAAGACGCAGCCACAACCGCAGAGCCTGGTGGTCGCCCTTCTGGGCGCGCGTCTCCAGATCAAGGACCAAATCGTTGCGATGGCCCGAACCGTTGTTATTTTTGCGCATGGTTGAAGTGCTTGCCACGATTTTCCTCACATCACTTCGCCGCCGGCAACTGCAATGGATTGGCCGGTAATTGCTTCACTGCCCGGAAGACACAGCCACGTGACTGCGTTGGCGACCTCTTCCGGTCGGATCATTCGTTTTTGCGGGTTCTTGGAGCTCAG
>DASYKK010000515.1:0-4751 GCA_035995565.1 Candidatus Angelobacter sp. | reverse complement strand
TCGGCACAACCGGCAGTGAATGTCGCGGAGGTGGAATCGGCCATTCGCGCCACCGACGCGCAGTGGCTGGCAACGGTCAAGACCAGGGACGCGGAAAAATCCGCTTCGTTCTGGTCTGACGACGCCACCATTTTTGCTCCCAATGCCGCTCCCATCGTTGGCAAACAGGCGATTCGAGCCTACGTGGCCGGGGCCTTTGCTTCGCCGGATTTCTCCATTGAATGGAAAACTGACAAAGTGGTTGTCGCCGCTTCCGGCGACATGGCCTATGGCACCGGCACAGACGTAATGACGTTCAAAACTCCGGACAATAAGCTGCACACGGAGCATACGAATGGCCTGGTGATATGGAGAAAGCAGGCCGATGGATCATGGAAAGCAGCCATCGACATCTGGAACGCCGCCGCGCCCCCTGACGCGGCGAAGGCTGCGGCCAGCAAGAAGTAGGCCCTTGGCTTTTTGTCACTCCACTGCGCTGCGGCTTCCTTTATGTCGCTCCACTTCGTTGCGCGACGGGCCTGCGGCAGCAAGGAATTTTTCTTTTATTGTGCTGTGGACGGCATGAGTAAACTCATGCCCTGACACTTGTGATCTTGACTTGATGACTCTCTATGCGCAGACGTCCGAACCGGCTGTGTTCTCGCGGGGCGTCCGGCACTGGGCGCAGCTCTCGACGCTTCTGCGGCAAAAAGGGTTCAAGCAGGACTGGCAGCATGATTTCATTGCGTTCGGGGTGATTAAGTAGAAACCGCATTTGAGGCAGTCTGCAGAAAATTATTGACAAAAGCGAATACATAGCGAATACTCTATTTTCTCACGGTAAAAGAGAAAAAGGCTGATGCTGCGGGACTCAAGAGAGAGAAGTGTTCTAAAACGGGTGAAGCGAGCATTCTAATTGCTCGCTTCTTAAAATCTTTGCGGTTCTTAATCTGCTGCTTTCAAAAGAAGGTGCTGGTAACATCTGCTTTTGAAAGTGGCACATTATACGTGTGCCAACCGCCCAGGAGAGTATATCATGGGCGGTCTCTTAGAGCGGGGAACTATGGCAGAAGTTCCAGTAAATGGGCGAGTGCTGGTATGGGCACGAAAGCTTCGCGGGCTTAGTGTTGATACCGCTGCGGAATTGCTCAACGTCTCGCCTGACGAATTGCACCTTTATGAGTCCGGCAACAAAAAGCCGCTCGTCGGCTTTCTCAGACTGATTGCTAGGCAATATCGAATTAATTTCACCAGCTTACTGATGCCGGAACCGTTGCCGCTTGAGCAACCTCCAACCGATCATCGCAGCCGGACCCGCGAACGTTCCCTTTCTATCGATACTTTGGTTGCAATAGAAGAAGTGAATGAGGCACTCGAAGCGTTCGATGATATCGGGGATGAAGTCGAGAATATTGTCCCACGCCTGAGCATTGGCAGCGCTACCCTTGACGATGATCCAGAAGCTTTAGCCGCCCGTGAACGCAGGAGATTCGGCGTCACTATCGAAGAGCAGAAAGCATGGAACAGTCATGCACATGCTCGTATCCAGTGGCGTCAGCGAATTGAGAATCGCGGTGTGTTCACCTACATGATTCCAATGCCCATTGAGGAACTGAGTGGATTTTCGATCTTACGTGATGGAATAGCCGGAATCTGCATTAATGATAGGGAATCTACTGAAGGGGCAAAGATATTCACGTTGTTCCATGAGTATTGCCACCTTCTACTTCGACAGACTGGCATTAGCGACGAAAACGATAGCAATCGGGTAGAGAAATTCTGCAATCAATTTGCAGCTTCTTTTCTGATTCCACGGAGTCCGCTCGTGGAAGCAATCGGTGGCGTCGAGACTCCGCATGAATTTTCTGACGCAGATATTAAACATCTTTCAGTGCGGTTTCGGGTAAGCAACAGAGCTATTGCTTTGCGACTTGAGGAAACCGGACTCGCGCCACGTGGTTTCTATAAACGCCGTACTGCTCCGTGGGATCTTCCAATTGAGCGTCCGCAAAGAACGGACGGCCAGCCTGATTACATAAAGATTCGCCTAAAACGCATAGGGAGATTACATGCAGCAACCGTGCTTAGAGCGGTCAAACGCCGCGCCATTAATTCGTTCGATGCATCGCAGCTTATCGGACTTCAGCCCGCTTTTTTCGGGAAAGTTCAGGCGGTTATCGGGTGAAGCGACGCCACAGGCTTCCGTTGTTCAGATCGACCGAACCGGATGTCTACCTGATCGATACCTCTGCATGGCTGAATATAGATTTACGGGCTGACGCGGAAGAGGTGTGGCTATTTATAGTTGATCTGATTGAACAGGGACGTATTGTCGCGTGTGCTGAGGTGTTGGGAGAGCTAGAAGAGAATGAGATTTATTTGCTTCGATTAGAACCTTACGCCGCCGCCCTGAAGGCCGGGGATCGCAAGAGTGACGACATCGAATATCTGATTCACGTTGGAAAAATAACGCACGCACACCCGGGAATGAGCAGGGCCACCGCGCAGAAAACTCCCGCCGATCCTTACGTTGTTGCACTAGCTGAGCTTGAGGGTTATGTCGTCGTTGCTGATGAGACTTGCAGGAAAAGACCGAATCGAAAAATTCCAGGAGTCTGCAAACAACGGCAGATACGGTGCAAGACGCTGGACGAGTTTGTTAAGGATATCCGTAAGGAAAAAGAAAGAGCTTCGGCGGTATAGGCTAACATAAAGGGCCGGAGCGGTTTCGAATCGCTCCAGCCCCCGGTGAGGGCATTGTGCCTTAAGATCGTCCGGATATGACTCCGATACGCTCAGACGGTACAGTGCGCTGCTTCCGCCTATAGCGTATCGACAAAAGTTGCCTAAAGTCAATATAACTGCTGGAGCGACCCCGGTCGGACTCGAACCGACGACCTCACCGTTGGAAGCAGCGCGCTCTATCCATCTGAGCTACGGGGCCACAATTGTTCTACTTACAGTTTCATTGTAAACCCCGCCTATATGGAGCGTGTCAAGGGGACGGGAGCGATTCTTTACATTTATTTCCCGGCCCGGAGAAAAAATAAATATTTTTGATAACGTGATAGGCTTTGAAATATGGCAGGACGCGAAAATACAACAGTCTGAAGCGCCTCAAATTCAAAAGAGGCGGTTGCCGATCTGCTGAACGTCAAGCCACCAGACAAAGACCTCAAGCCATGTGAGTGCGGCTGTGGCGGTTACCCCAAAAAAGCAACTTCACGCTTCTTGCTGGGACATGATTTGAAGAAGGCTTACAGCGATATTAACGCAACGAAAAAGCCCACCAAGTAAGGTGGGCTTGGGTTTCGCATCATTGATGCACCCTCTACTTTCCGCCATTTTTTGACCGCCCGCGCTTTTAGCCCGGGAAACAGACAGGAGTCTGGGGCGGAATACCTGTGCTTAGATTCTTTAGTCAATGCTAATGATTCACCTTCTGGGCTTGTGAAGGGTATGATCCCCCATTTTTCGCTTGCTTTGTTCGCCCTGTATTTGCTATGATCCGTCTAAGTTTCACAGCCGGGAGCGGCAGCGGCTTGCCCCTTACAGAGGGGACGCCAGCAAATTGCGGTTTGCTGGGCGAGATCAAAGGCCTGCAACCAGAAGTGTCCGATGAGCATAAGTGATTGGCTATCCGCAAGTTAGCCGCAGCTTATGTTTTTTGAGCCTTCAAAACCGTACGCTATGGGTGTGTCTAAAATCAGCCGTTAGCTCTTAGCCTTTGGCCATTAGCTTTTGTGTTTTAGCTGCAGGCATCGCCGTAATCGACAATCTGAAAATCTAGCGACAGGCCACAGCCCAGGGCGGCTGTGCTACACGACCCCTTTCCCATACAACTGAAATCGGAGCCACCCAAGCCGGGTGGCTTTTTTGTTGCTTCAATTTTGTTCACAAAGGCCCGTTCTCTTTCTACAAATCCAATCCTTGCGAGAAAACCATGTCAAAAGCAGAAATCCTTCAAGCCATCCGTTCGTGTTCCAGGAAACTTAAACACAACCCAACCCGCCGAGAACTACGCCTGACCGCGCGCGTTTCAGAAGAAGCGCTGCACAAACACTTTGGCGGCCTTAAGAAAGCACTGGAATGCGCCGGGCTGCAACCCAGCGGATCGGGATTCCGGCAGCAGGAGTCCACGGTGCTGCTGGACTGGGCCACGATAGCGCGCAAGCTGGGGAAGATTCCCACGGTGACGGAGTACGAAAGCCGCGGACGCTTCAGCGACATGCCGTTCCACACGCGTTACGGGAACTGGACCAGCGTGCCTGACGCCTTCCGACGTTTTGCGACTAAGGAAAAGATCCAGGGCAAGTGGAAAGACGTGCTGGGGATGATTGGCGCGCAGGCGGGTAGCAAGATAAAGGTACGCGCCTCACACGGGCGCACGCGCAAACAGGACATCTTTCAAGACCGTCCGCTTTACGGCCCGCTGATGAATTTACCGGAGATGGTACACGAGCCGCTGAACGAACTGGGCGTGGTGTTTGCGTTTGGACTGGTGGCGAGGCAACTGGGATTCAGCGTGCTGCGATTCCAGGCGGCCTTCCCCGATTGCGAGGCGCTCAGGCAGGTGGTACGCGGACAGTTACAGCGGATGAAACTTGAATTTGAATTTGAAAGCCGAAATTTTCTGCGGCACGGGCACAAGATAGACGGCTGCGACGCGATTGTGTGCTGGAAGCATAACTGGAAGGAATGTCCGCTGGAGGTGATTGAGCTGAGCAAGGTGTTCAGAACCTTAACCACAAAGGACACGAAGGAACACGAAG
>DASYKK010000514.1:0-10084 GCA_035995565.1 Candidatus Angelobacter sp. | reverse complement strand
TTTTTCGTCGTCGGCGGTGATTTCCATCTCGCGCAACGGCAGCTCTTTTTCCAGATGTGCCTTGGCGCGCGTGATCAAATCAAACTCGCGCTCCAGTTCCGTGGTTTTCATTTTTTTCAGGTCTTTTTCCAGCCGTTCCAGGCGTTTTTCCACCTGGCCCAGATCGCTTACGATCAGGTCAAAATCCACGGTTTTGGCGTCGCGCAGGGGATTGATGTCGCCTACGTGCGCAATTGCGGGATCGTCAAAGGCGCGCAGCACGTGGGCCAGCGCATCCACGGTGCGCAGGGCGGTAAGGAATGCAGTCTCCTTGAGCGCTTCTTGGCCAATCGCGGCCACATCCGCATATTCCACCACCGCATGCGTCAACTTCTTGGGGTTATATTGCACAGCAAGGCGGTCCAGGCGGTCGTCGGGGACTTTGGCAATGCCCAGATGCGCTTCACGCGGATTGGAATGTCCGCGGCTGGATACGTCAACTTTGGTCAGGATTTTGAACAGAGATGTCTTGCCCACCTGAGGCAGGCCGATGATTCCAGTTTTCATTTTTTATGTCGCTGCGCCCCACACCGCTATGCATCAAGGTGCCCACAACCTTTGTTCTGCACTCTTTGCAACGGGCTCGGCGCGTGGTCGGCCTCGCCCTTATTTACATTGTTTTTTTGTTTCTCTCCACACCGCCAACGAGACTTGTGTTCGTAATCTTGTTCTGCGCCTGATGCAGTGGGCTCGGCGCGTGGTCGGCTTCGCCCTTTCAGCAGTTAGCCGCTAGCGTTCAGCTAGTGCATTGGAGTTCCTTATTGATTGTATCAAGCGAAAGCTTGGACTCGGAAGACTGATGCCAGCCGTCAGTTGCTAGTTTCGATCTTCGAACCGGCGCGCGGTCAGAACGACCACGCCAAGGCCAAGAATCAATACGCCGCCTTCAAGACGTGTTGACCATGCATGCAGGCGATCAAATTGTTCACTGTAAGAGGCGATGAGAGTTGGAACGGACCCGGGAATATATGGATCGTAGCCTGGCTTTTGTACCATCTCCAATTGAGTGCGCAACTCACGCATGCGCGGCGTAACGCCGAATTGCGAAATCATCGTGAAGACCAGCATCAACACAAGAAGGATATGGCTCAATGCGAACGGCCTGAGTTGAGCGTGCTTCTGCCAGTTGTACGCTAGCGAACTGATTAGAAAAACCGCGCCGGAAACCATTCCCATCCAGTGAAGCTTGGTGAGGGTCGCATTGACAACGTCGCCCGCCAGTTTCGTCGTGGGAAGGACGCTAAACAAGGTAGCGGCAAGCACGAATGCAAAGAAAATAATGCCGCCGATCCACACGATCAGCGCCAGCAGCATGAGAAATCTCAAGAACCACATGGCTGGGAAGTATAGCTGGTACAAAAAGCATGAGCTGCGAATCAGGGCAAAATACGCGAATCACTTGAATAAATTTCAATTTGATTCGTGTTCATTCGCCGTGAATTCGCGGCTAAGCCTTAGACCGGAACAGGCACTGACTGAATAATGTCGCGAAGAATATTGTCGCCCTGGTCGGATTTCTTCAGCGTGGAAGAATAACGGGCATTTACCACCACGCGATGCGAGAAAACCGGCACCACCAGTTGCTTGAAGTCGGCAGGAGTGGCAAAGCGGCGGCCTTCCAGATAGGCCATGGCTTGTGCGGCGCGATATAGCATGAGCGATCCGCGGGGCGACACGCCCAACGAAAGCGTTTCAATTTCGCGCGTCTTGCGAACGATTGCGAGGGCGTAGTCCACCAGCGAATCGTCAACTTTCACCTGCGTGACTTCATCCTGCATGGCGATGATGTCCGCGCCGGTTGCGACAGGTTTCACCGAGTCCAGGCAGGCTGCGCCGGCCTCAGAGCGCAGAATCTCGCGCTCATTATTACCCTGCGGGTAGCCCATGCGGACGCGCAACAGAAACCGGTCAAGCTGCGATTCTGGAAGAGGATACGTGCCGTGGTGCTCAATAGGATTCTGTGTGGCGATCACCAGAAAAGGTTGCGGCAGCGGATGGGAATGGCCGTCCATGGTGACCTGGCCTTCATTCATCGCCTCCAAAAGGGCGGACTGCGTCTTGGGCGTAGTGCGATTGATCTCATCGGCCAGCAGGACGTTGGTAAAAATGGGACCGGACTTGAACTCAAACTGGCTTTCTGAGGCGGAGAACACTGAGATGCCGAGCACGTCAGATGGCAGCATGTCACTGGTGAACTGGATCCGCTGAAAACTGCAATCGAGCGCCCGTGAGAGAGCATGGGCCAGTGTCGTCTTGCCGACACCCGGTACGCCTTCAATCAGCAGATGGCCGCGTGCGAGTACGGAAACCAGAGCCAGCCGCAAAACTTCGTCATTGCCGCGGATGATCGTCCGCAGGGATTGCTCAATGGCCGCGGCTCTCGCGCTGGTGCTGGATGAAGATTGAATTTGGGTGGAAGCCATCGACTTGGGTTCTATTGTATCGCTGTATCGCACAAGAATGTGGTCCGTTCCTTACCACTATGCTGTGATTCTCCTGCTTGCTCAAGCAACGAAAGGGCTGATACTGATGCCCAAAGTAACCTGAGAGCGGTCCTAAGTAGATCGCATGTAGTACGGGAAAATTGCGCGCAAGTTTGCAAATCACAGGGCTGGTTTGAGAGATGGCCAGGACTCGTTCGGCCCAGCCAAGGCGTTCCTCCTACTGAAACTCCTCCGGACGCCCCGTGAGCCTTTCAATCCGCTTGGCAATGGGCGGATGGGTAGAGAACAGGTTCCCAAGGCTGACCGCTGTCAGCGGCTGAATAATAAAAAGATGGGCCGTAGATGGCGAAGCCACCAGCGGGACACGCTTGGAATATGCGTCCAGTTTTTGCAGGGCGCGCGCCAGCGCGTACGGATTGTGGGTGATACCTGCCCCGGTAGCGTCGGCTTCATATTCGCGGGTACGTGAAACCCATAATTGAATAAGCATCGCCGCGATAGGAGCCAGGATCAGCATAAGAATGCCGCCGCCGCGATCTCGGTCGCGATCCCCACCAAACCCGAACCACATCCCCATGCGGGCCACCATGGTAATAGCGCCGGCCAGGGTAGCGGCAATCGAACTGGTCAGAATATCGCGATTGCGCACATGCCCGAGCTCGTGCGCCAGAACGCCTTCCAGTTCCTCGTCATCCAGCAGTTGCAGAATTCCCTGAGTCACAGCAACCGACGCATGATTTGGATTGCGGCCTGTGGCAAAGGCGTTGGGCGAATCAGTGGGAATCACATAGAGCTTCGGCATCGGCAGGTTGGTCTTTTGCGTGAGCCGCTCTACCACCGCGTAGAGTCTTGGGAGCTGTTCCCGGGTGACCGGTTGAGCGCGGTACATTGCCAGGGCGATCTTGTCGGAGAAAAAGTAAGAAACAAAATTCGTAACGCCGGCAAAGATGAACCCGAGGATCATTCCGTTTTGCCCACCAAAATAATCTCCTACCCCAATGGCCAGCAGGGTAAGGAGCGTCAGCAGGAAAAAGGTTTTCAGGTTGTTCATAGCTAACTAGATGATCAATAAACGCTAACGATTCCAAAAGCTGGCAATTCGGCGGAGAGCAACGGGTTCTCTTCAATGTTTTCCATAAGCGCGAATTGTTAAGAGTAGTAAAGTTGGATATCAAATTCGTAACTTATTGAAAGCACAATACGATATTTGGCGTTTATTAAAAACTCTAATGATTTTCTAATGGATTGCTAACGCATGATTGGGTACTCTCGTTCAGGCCAATATCGTGATTGATAGGCTTCTGCTACGACAGGGCCACCTTCCACGGTAACTTCCGGGCTTCCCTTCGCAAAGCGTGCCTCCTGCGAAGATGTTGTTTTACGTCCTCAATCTGTAAGTCTGCAACAATTTAAGGAGCGCAGCTATGAGTCACACAGAAGATGGCTTTTTTCTGTCACCAGATGCTTCAAAAGCAAGACAGAGAGAAGCTGAAAATGCCCGGAAAAACCGAGCCGAGATCGTAAAGGCCCATTCCCAGGGAAAGGTTACACGGCGTGATCTGGTCAAGATGGGCTTGATTAGCGCCGGCGGCCTCCTGGCCCCCATTCACGGTTTGAACCCATTCGTCACCAGCGCGTACGCCAGCGGGGGCAGCGGTAGTGGCGGCAGCACCATTCCGACCGGCGCTCCGCTCAGCCCACTGTTTGGAGTTCAGCCCTTTAGCACCGCGATGCCCCGTTTTGATGTAATCCAGCGTGGCACGGATCCTTTGGGCGCTGATTTTGCTGTGTGCCCAGTCGCCCAGGTAGATGAAACCAACAGAATAGATGTCGATCCGGCTTTGGGCGGTGGAAGAGGTTGCGCAGAAGGCCGTCCGCCGGGACCGATCTGGGCGCACCAGGGTTTTACCACCAATCCGCCCAAGGTTTCCGTGCAGATGTTCCAGGGCCAGGCGCAAACCAACACAGTCTACAATCCTGGAGTTGCCTCGAACCTCAACTCTGGCATCGATCCGACGTCGCCCCTGCCGCTGAAGTTCCATCCTGGCTTCCCGACACAGGCTCCGAACTCGGTTTGGACGTTTAACGGAACCATTCCTCCGAAATTGGTCATCGGTAAATACGGCGAGCCGATTTTGTTCCGCCACACCAACCGCCTGCCGGCTGACGTGACGCAGAACAACGGCTTCGGACGCCACACGATTTCCACTCACGAGCACAATGGTCACCACGGTGCTGAAAATGACGGCTTTACCGGCGCGTTCTTCTTCCCCAACCAGTTCTATGACTATCACTGGCCGATCGTGCTGGCAGGTTTCCGTAGCGTCAACACCGGCGCGACCGATCCCCGCGCAGGCAGTCCAGATGGCAGCGGTGGCATCACCAATGTCCCGGGAGACTGGCGCGAGACCATGAGCACCCACTGGTTCCACGATCACATGTTCAGCTTCACTTCGCAGAACGTGTACAAGGGCAACGCTGCAATGTTCAACATCTACAGCGCGCTCGACCGTGGCAACGAAGGAATCAATGACGGCGTCAACCTGCGCCTGCCTTCAGGCACATTGAAGGATTTCGGCAACCTGGAATATGACGTCAACCTGATGTTCGCTGAAAAGGCCTTCGATTCTACCGGCCAGCTGTTCTTTGACATCTTTAACTTTGACGGTTTCCTGGGCGACGTAATGTGCGTGAACCTCACGTACAAGCCGTTCTTCGAAGTGGAGCGCCGCAAGTATCGCTTCCGCATCCTGAACGCCAGCGTTTCCCGCTTCTTCAAGTACGGTCTGTCTGACGGTTCGCCGATGATCCAGATCGCGAACGACGGTAACCTGCTGCCAACGCCGGTCGTGCAAACGATCTCCGATGAACAGGGAATCGCCGAGCGCTATGACTGGGTCATTGACTTCTCGCGGTACAGCATCGGCGACAAAGTCTGGCTGGTGAACACGGCCGAGCATCGTGACGGAAAGAAGCCCTCTGCTGATCTTTCATTGGCGCAGGCGCTCGCCGGTACGTCCAACGATCCTTGCGTCGGAAAGTTCCTGGAATTCCGCATCGTGCGGAACCCGGCAACTCCTGACCTGAGCCAGGTGCCCGCGCAACTGATTCCGAATCCTGACCTATCCAACATTCCTGTTTCACGGACACGTACCTTCACTTTCGGTAGCGGCGCATCGCAGCCTCTCCCGGCAAGTGATGCTGCGGCCTTCACCACCGGCGCGGGCAATCAGCCCGGACCATGGGGTGTGATCACAGACAATGGGAAGATGTTGAACGCCAGCTTCGGACGCATCTCCGCGGCGCCGAAGTTCGGTACCCGCGAAGTCTGGACGCTGAAGAACGGCGGCGGCGGCTGGGACCACCCGATCCACATTCACTTTGAAGAAGGCCAGATCCTGGCCCGCAACGGTAGCGCTGCTAACGTTCCGGCCTGGGAAAAGGGCCGCAAGGATGTGTATCGTCTGCGTCCGGGCGGAAGCGTAACCCTCACCATGCAGTTCCGCGATTGGGGTGGAATGTTCATGGAGCACTGCCACAATACGGTGCACGAGGACAATGCAATGCTCGTTCGCTGGGAGATTGATGACGCGGGTGGAGCGTTCTTGAAACCGCTTCCCACCCCGGTCAACACACCCCAGGGTTGCACGTTCGTCGCACCCGATGACATAGCCCCGACCGCGTTCTAACTCGGCGGGCGTAACAAGACACTCAGGTTGGCGGTCCGCAAACACCATGCGGGCCGCCACGCCTGATTCCATTTCCGGATTAAAGCAGTTTGGGGACAAGCTAGGAGCAGCATCATGCGACGGAATCGCACGGCGGCTTTGGCGACAATCACCGCCATTTTTCTTACCGCAATTTTTATTACCACAGCCTCAAAGCCCGCAGCGGCCGACAATGCACGCTGGGGCGCGAATTATTTTCCCAATGTGATTCTGACTACGCAAGACGGTACGAAGGTGCGCTTTTACGACGACGTGCTCAAGGGCAAGAGCGTGGTCATCGACCTGATCTATACCCATTGCGTGGACTCGTGCCCGCTGGAAACCGCGCGTCTGGCCCAGGTGCAGAAGATGCTGGGCGACCGCGTCGGAAAAGATATTTTCTTTTACTCCATCAGCATTGATCCTGCGCATGACACCCCCAAGGTGCTCAAGGAGTATGCCCAGAAATATCACATCGGCCCGGGATGGACGTTCCTTACGGGCAAGAAATCCGATATCGACCTGATCAGTAAAAAGCTAGGCCTTTATAGCGAGCCTGATCCAAATGATCGTGATGGTCACACGCCCAGCGTACTAATTGGCAACGAACCCGGCGGCCAGTGGATGCGGAACTCCGCCACTGACAATGCGCGGTTCCTGGCGAATATGATCGGGAACTGGCTCGACAGCTGGCGGAATGCCAAGGTAGTCGATGCTAAGACTAACTACAGTCAGGCGCCGGCAATCGACATCAGCGACAATGGCCGCTACGTCTTTACCACGCACTGCGCCGCATGCCACACCATTGGCCATGGCGACAAGATCGGCCCTGATTTGCTGGGCGTGACCAATGTGCGCGACCACAGTTGGCTTGAGCGTTTCATCTTGACTCCAGATAAGGTGATCGCCGAAAAGGACCCAATTGCCACAGCTCTTTACAAGAAATACAACGGCGTCAATATGCCTAACCTGCGCCTGACCGATGCGGAGCTACATAACCTGATCGACTTCCTGGAACGCCAGAGCGCTGCCCATGACAAAGACGCAGCCGGCGTGGAGAAAGCCGGAACGGTGAAAGCAGATTCCGGCCAGCCGCTGCAGTAGGTGAATCCACGGCGTTCCGCATAAGTTCGCAAGTTTAAGTTGGCTGCGCTCGACCGATTTTTGCGGAAGATGGCCGCTCAAAAGCGAAAGTCCTTCTCCCAGTCGGGCGTTAAGGCAGGCGGCTACGGGGCCGCCTGCGCTATTTCTATGCCTACTTCTTCTCGGTGGGAACCAGCGCGTCGTGTTTAAGTCGACCGGTATTGTCCGAGCCTCGTGCTCGCCAGAAAAAAACTGTGCCACCGAGCAAGTAGATAACTGCGCAAAAAATGAACGGGGCGCCAAATCGATAAGGTCCGATGTGCCCGAAACTGCCCACCATATCCGCAAAAAAAAGTATTACCGAGTAGCTAAGGAATAGAGTCGTCCAAAACGATTCCACATAGTTCGTAACTGAGCCACCGATCGACCTAAGATTCTGCATAGCTATTTTTGATAAAAGCCCGCTCGCCGGATCACTAAGTAGTTGCATTTTATGCGTGTACCACAATTGGATCGTGTCAACGGGAGCCACCAGCCAACCGCCGATCAAGAGCGCGACCAACGAGACAGCCATCAGCCCAATCGTTTGGAGTACTATCGGAAAAAATCTGCTATTTCCAACCACATACTGAACGGTGTTTTGTGAGATATTCAAAGTCAATTGGCTGAACAGCGCCGTGAATGCGAACGGTAGACAGATGCTCAGCAGAGACATTCCCGAGAATTGGCATGCGTCGATAAGCCCCTTTGCTCCAGCCTTGGCTAGTTCCACTATTCGAAAGCACACCCAAACTGCCGTTTTTGTAATTAGGTCGATGATCTTGTTGATGCAGGAGATTGCCAATCTAATTGATGTTTCTGTAATAGACAGCCCTCGATTCACCGCGACCACGAAGATGATAGCCAGTGGCATGAACGCTCTGAGTATGAAACTATCTCTTCGTTGCCCGCGTTCGAGGCGAGCTCGAGGAAAAGGCGACAAAAATTTAATCCTGTACGGCTCTACCCGCCAAGATGCAGAGGCTTTTCTTGTGAGCGCAATAACCAGAGCGAGCCCGAGCCCTGTTCGGATCAAGAACCAGCACGCAATGTCGAGCACATCCTGCGCTGGAAATGTTGTCAACGACGAATCAAACCAGTTTTTAACTTCGATCGCGCTCTCGCTCAATGTCCGCGAGGATCGCCCAAATAAAATAAAAGATTCAATTCGGATCGATGCAAAAACCAAAATCGTAATCGCCAGCCACATTCTTGAATGTTCGAGTATCTTGCGGTTCCAAAGTGCGGCGACTATGGCCCCACCAGCGGTGAGGAAAACCCACGCGGGAAACAACGGCACGGCAGAAACAACTAACACTGTCGAGACCCAAAATATCCAGCTCAATAGTTGCCGCGAATGATCACGAAAATTCAGGGCCAGTCCGATTCCATGAAAAAACAGAAATATCAACAGAACAAAAACCGGCCATGCACCCTGCCGAGGAATCAGAAAGAAGATTGCTGACAGAAGAGGGGGCTGCACCCACCCAGAACTCAGAAACGTGAGAAATGATTTAGCATTGCAGTGATCGTTACTGCAGAAAGCGTGATTTCCCGGAATTGATACTCCGCAACCCTCATGGGAGCACCTTCGAGTGGCGACTTCAATCATAGATTGGCCAGTTTGTCTTATCTGAGGGACAAGGAAACGATTTTTCTCCCATGCACGTACTCAGTTTTGATCTGAATGTCAAAATATTCCTTAGCCTGAGGCCCACGAAAAACCCGCACGTCCAGTGAGTGCCCAACTTCGAAGAGGCCGATTCCATGTACCTTCCCGTCTGCGGCGATTGAGGTGGGACAAACGACACCATTTACCCTTACTTTAGATACATCCGCGCCGCTGAAGTTTCGGAGCGTTACCAGGAAGCTATTCTTGGGCGATATTATCTCCGCATAGTAGTCTGCCTGTGCAGCTACTTTTTGCTGCCATATTCCGCCGTTACCGCAAACTGGCTCAGCATGGTAACTAAAGTCTCGCGGCAAAATGGGGAATAAGAGCTGGAGTTCGTGTCCGTGTTCGACCGATTTCTCAAAGTTGAAGTCAATAGCTGAAATCCTAAACTTGAGATCGGTGCCGGTTGCATTGAGAACTCTAAAATTCAGCCTGCCTGCGGGTTCCGAGTGTCTCGGAAAGTGGAACGGAAATCCAGGTAGTAAGAAATGATCGTGAACTAACCATCTCGGACTTCTCTGCATCTGTAGTTTCCCCACTGCAAAAGAACAACTCCAGGAAAGCGCCACAGTCGTAGCAATTACAACCAAATTCTCAGAAAGATGGCGTACATGAACCATGATGAGTTAGAGAACCGTGTAGACAGCAGCAATATACACTAATAATCCTGGAAGCAAACCCTAGATTAACTGGCCGGGCCATGTTTCGTCAGCGCGCTCTTAATTGCCAGCAATTCCCTCAAGACTGCTTCCAGATCGCCTAAGGGCAGGGCGTTTGCGCCGTCAGACTTCGCTTCCGCCGGGTTGTCATGCACTTCCATGAAGACCCCGTCCACGCCGGCCGCCACGGCTGCGCGCGCCAACAGCGGAATGTACTCCGGCTGTCCTCCGGAAACGGCTTTGCCACCGGCGCCCGAGGACGGTAGTTGTACCGAGTGCGTTGCGTCAAATACCACAGGGGCAAACTGCCGCATGATGGCCAGAGAGCGCATGTCAACCACCAGATTGTTGTAGCCGAAAGAACTGCCGCGCTCCGTCAACAAAATATTGTTATTGCCGGATTCGCGCACCTTTTCTACCGCATGGCGCATGTCCCAT
>DASYKK010000513.1:0-2826 GCA_035995565.1 Candidatus Angelobacter sp. | reverse complement strand
GAGTTTACTACGCAACAATTGTTTGCGCCAGAAAAAATCTGATTTTTACGAATCTGGAACACCAAACAGAAACATCGAGGCAATGAAATCCGAGGAAACTCCGAAGGGGGTGGCGTGCATCGCGAGTTCCGGCTCACCGCAGATATTTACCCGCGCGGCGAAATTCGAAACAAATCGCGGCGACATCTATGAATTTTAAGAACAACGTCAGACTACGGTATTACGATCTTTTCTTTCCAGGGGTCTTCGTGAGTTGCTACTCCGGGATCAGATCGAGCAGGAGACATAGGACCGGCAACGGACTCCGGCGTCCCAGACTGTAGAGGAGATTCCTGCGCACGAACCTCCGTGGGAATGGCTGTCTCCCGAACCTCTCCGGGCATGGGCGGAGCGATGGGACGGGGATCGACAGGCAGCAGGCTGCTGTTTTGCGCCGCCCACTTTGCCGCCAGGCCGTTCAGAGGACTTTTGGTGTTGTATTCCTGGTAAGAGATCATGCGACCAATACGGATAATTAGATCGTCAAGCGACTCAGAGGCGGCCCAGAAATCTCCGATACAAACAGAACTGTCGTCGAAATTAGGATGAAAGACCGGCGTGAGCATGCGGCACTGTGGAGCGCGGCGAGGATATCCCAGAGAAAGATTGACCTCAAGCAGATGATCGTTGCGCTCAAGGATAGCGCCATCCGGCGCCACATAAAGCCCGCGGATGAGGTATTGAAAGCGATACAATTCAGGCGGCATCCCCGCGGCGCCAACAATGCGAATCAAGGGCCATCCCGAAAAGCGCTTGCTCAGTGAATCATGGTCGAGTTTTAACCGGCGGATTCTGGGTGACAACATAAGCAACTCAAAAAGCGAATACGGTGTTTCTCACGACCGTGAACAAAACAACTGCTGCAATCAGGCAAGTGGTCGCGCTGCGTGGGATTGCCAGATTTGGGAATTGATCATACCGCAGGGTTCGGTAGCAGATGAAGCCAAGCCACAGACTGACCCAGGGAAAAAGCAGGGTGAATAAAGCGTTGTAGTGAAAGGCGCCTGGAACGTCGAGGTGCAAGAGGGCGTGCAGCGCGCGCGTACTGCCACAACCCGGACAAAGCCAGTGCGTCGTCAGATAGATCGGGCACCGCGGATAAAAGGAATACTCCGCGGGCGAAAACCGGTACACAACTGCCAAGCCACTAAGGATCGCTGCCATTGCAAAGCCGGTGATAATTCGAAGTTTCATCAGCCCTGAGGCGTCAGAATGCCAGTTTTCTTCCATTGAGCAATCCGGGAAAAGTGATATTGGAAGTAATAGACGTTGAAGAAAAAGACCATAACACCACTCAGGCGCAAGTTAATTGGCTCCGTAGAGTTGTAGTGATCCTCAAGGTCGCTTTTCATTTGGAACACACCCACCAGATAAAGGACGGCCCCAGCGATAGTTATTAGAGAGCCAAATGGGTTGCGTTCCCCATGGTTCATCGCTGTGATGACTCCATTTATGAAGCCGCCGCCAATCAAAACGCTGGTAGCAAGAATTATGAAGAGCAATCCTTTACTCTCCGACTTCAGCTTTCTTACAAATGCCGCCTCAACAATAAGCCATGCGTAGTTAAACAGGCCGCACGTAAACACGCCAATCAGCAGCACCAGCGCCCAATGGAAATCGGGCGGGATGATTGGATTTCCCTGCATCGGTAATGCCTGGGCTCCGTAACCCGCACCTGATCCATCGTAGACGGTTCCGCTGCCGCCATAGACGGTTCCTCCGGCGTATGCCCCCGCGGCAGTCCCGGCTGCCAAAGGAATGGGAATGTTGCCGATCACTTGCGACACAGGCGTCCACTCTGTCATTCCTTCACTGCGAGTCATGTCACTAGGCAAAATGCTTCCCTGCGCGACATAACGCTGCAAGTCGGCCAGAGTATAAGGGCCGTACTCATCAAGTTGGCGTTGAATGTAATATTTCAATCGTCACCCCAGGCACTCAGCTGAAACGCAAGCCCGTGCTGTCCTTTTCTACGGTACAGATTTCTATGATGGCCCATATCCAAGACACAATGCCCAGATAGCCCACGGTCAAAACAGTAAGGCAAAGTTGACCCACTGCACGGCCCGTGTACCCGGCATAAAAGTTGTGTATCCCCAACGCGCCAAGAAAAATGCCCAGAACAATGTAGCTTGTCCGGCTTTTGTGTGTGGAACCATAGACCGGGGCAGCATACGCATATGCCGCCGGGGATGCCGGCTGCTGTGGATTCGGCGCGCCGGCTGGAACTTGCGCGGGCGCAGTAGCGGCCGCTTGCGACAAACCCAGTGGCCCACTATAACGCGACGGTTGATAGCCTTGCACCGGAGCGGGCTGCTGCACTACAGGGACGTACTGCTGTGCTACTGGAGCGTACTGCTGGGCTGGTACCGCCACAGCACTTAAATCGCTGAGTGCAACCTGCACTTTAGGCTCATCGGCGGGTGCGCGCTTGCAGCCGAACACTGTGCATCCGCCATTTTCAAGATAGCAATCTTCATGATGCGGCATGCCGCAGGCGGTACAGAAAATCTTCGGCGGCGAAGCCTCGTCAAACAGCATGCGGCAATACGGGCAAACCGGCTCGGCCATTATTTCCTCTGCCTTTCGCGGAAGTGGAACGCGTATCGCCCAATCTGGATGAGGTCGCCGCTTTGTAATGCGCGATTGCGCGCGGGCGCTCCGGAAACAAATACCGGCCCGTTAGAACGAATGAACGTCTGCGCGCCGCGCAACTCAATGATGCCGTGCTGCGGAAGAATGCTGGTGTCCTTGAAGAGATAAATGTCTGACGACTGGCTGCTGCCT
>DASYKK010000512.1:0-5871 GCA_035995565.1 Candidatus Angelobacter sp. | reverse complement strand
CAGCAGTCCCACGCCGATTCCCGCTCCGGTCAGGTATGCCAGCCGCAGGAACCCTGATGCAACCGTTGGCGTCTGGCCGGCCACAACGATGGCCAGACCAAACTCCAGCGCCAGCAGTCCAGTAGCATCATTGAGAAGACTTTCACCTTCCAGTACGTCAACCACCCGCTGTGGCAAGCCAACACGCTTGGCAATCGACGTCGCAGCAATCGCATCCGTGGTGGCCACCACGGCGCCCAGAACCACTCCCAACCGCCAGTCAAAGCCCGGAAAAGCCAGGTGGGCCGTTCCGGCCACGCCAAGCACGGTAAATCCCACCAGTCCGAAAGCCAGAAATGAAATGCTGACCAGGTTGTAAACAAAATCCCGCCATGAAGTAAGCCACGCGGCGGAAAAGAGCAGCGGCGGCAAGACCACCAGGAAAATAAGGTCTGGATCCAGGGTGAACCGGGGAATGCCGGGCACCAGACTCAACAACAGTCCAGCCACTACGAGCACGATGGGATAGGGAGTTTGCAGCCTGCGGGCAAGCGCAGTAAAACCTGCGACAAAAAGCAAAAGGAGAAGAAGCACGACCTGGATGGATTGAATGCCGCTCCCCTGCATGAGGCCTCCGCTTTGAAGATAACCTGCAATTCGGCAAGGCTCAAGAGCAAGCAAGAGCAGCAGAAGGTGACGCCGAGAAGCTATGAGCTAGCGCAGGCCATTTCCTTGTCCCGGCACCAGCCAAAGCACCAAGGCCAGGCCGGTGAGTACCGCGACGAAGTAAGCGGCTGTAGGATTGCTTTGCTCGTCCGGCGCGTCGCGGGTAAAGAGACGTATGCCCATTCCTGCCGCTACCAGCCCGAACACCCATTCGCCCAGCGCATAACCCAGTGCCGCACTCACCAGCAGAACTACAGCGCGTTCCAGTTTGCTCAAAGCATTGGTGGCGCTGTTGCCATCGAAGATCCACAGCGGAATCAGATTCAGCGCATTAAACCACGCGCCGGTGCGAGCCAGCGCGGCCCAGAGTCCGTAGCCGGTCTGAAACCACAACAAAGCGCAAAGTCCTGCGGCAAGCGCTCCGGCACACGGCCCGGCCAGACTGACGGCCGCGCGAGTTTCCAATGACACACCCAGCGCGTTCCACTTTACGTAAGCGCCCAATCCGGGCAGGAACATGGGCATGTCCGCTGGCAGGCCCCGACGTTTGACGTCAATGAAGTGCCCCATCTCGTGAATCAGGATCAGGACGGCAAAGCCGATACCAAACTTCGCGCCCCAGAGCGTCCAGTAAAAACCGAAGAAGGCTACAAAACTAAAAAGCGATTTGAATTTCAGCAGCGCCAGCAGGATTGGCCCCAGCGGTCCCAGCCTTTTGGCCCACTGCGGTGCCGAAGCCGTATGACCGGTTTGCGACGAAGCGCCGGAATCCAGTTCGCGGACGTGGCCGCGTATCCACTCGGCCTGCTGTGACTTCGCCGGCAGAAGAGGCAGACAGGCGAGCCACCGTTCGCGCGCCGCCGCAATATCTCCATGCCCTTCCAGCGAACGCGCGTGCGCCGCCAGTTGCTCCACCTGGTCGCCATGGACCAAAGTACGACACTGCGGACACTCCAACGCCCCCGCGGGAATCTCCCGCGCACAACGCGGACACTTTTGCCCGACTTCAGAAGTAAATGAGGACACGAATCAGCCACAGCCTCCTGGCTGCATCATCTCATATCGTGGTAGCAGGGGTTCTTGTCGAGCTTTGCGGCGCGGGGTTCGAAGCGTATGGCAAGCGGCGCTCGATCTAGATTTTAAACAAACCTTCGGTATCCAGACCCGTTCCAATCGCCATTTTCATCTCCGCGTATTTCTGAAGATCGCCCATGGCATTCAGCTTGATTGACGTTTCCTGGATGGCTTGATCAAAGAGCATCAGGGATTCCAATGGAACTTTGCCTTCCGCGTCCAGACGCAGAAGCTGCAATTGGTTAAGACAGTTGTTCACAATGTCGTGGACGGTCCGCATAGTAACCTGAACGACTCTCAGCCTCTCCGCTTCGAGGCCCGCCTCCAGCTTGCGGCGTTCGGTGAAATCCTCAACAATGACCTCATAATGGCCGGCCGAGCCATCGTGTTTTAGCACTTGCCTGCCGCACATGCGAATGTCGATGATGGTCCCGTCTTTGCGTTTCCACCTGGCTTCTGCACTCTTCAGTGTGGCCGCGGCAGAATAGCTTGCAAGTATCAACGACCGTAAATCCGGATCCTCATAAATATCGCGCTCTAAATTACAGGCCAGCAATTCTTCCTTCGACGAGTAACCCAGCATGACCACAAGGGCTGGGTTTACGTCCAACAAACTTCCGTCCGGCCTGGCACGAAAGATGCCGTGGGCTGCATTCTCAAACAAGTTTCGGTATTTTTCTTCGCTATCCCGCAGTGACTGTTCAGTGCTCTTAAGATCGGTAATGTCAACACCGATCCCCATCATGTGGGTGGAACCTTTGCCAGCCATGACGCCGCGCGCATCGATCCAACAGATAGATCCATCCGGACGAACCAGCCGATATTGTTCCGAGTACTCTCCATTACCAGACAGCGTGCCCTGGATTGCTTTTTCGACCCTGGGAAGGTCTTCCGGATGGATTCTAGGAACCGCGTCGCATACCCTGCCGGAAAACGTTTCTCTGGTGAACCCAAACTGGCGGTAGGTCTCGTCTGACCAACTCACCATGTCGGCGGCTGTATCCCAATCCCATAACCCAATCCGCAAGCCCGCTTGTTGCGCCAATCCCAGACGCTGCTGCCATTCCTGAGTGGTTTGTTCTGCAATTTTCCGTTCTCTGATGTCACGAAGGACGACTTCGATCGCAAATGACCCGTTCCAAATAACTGGAATGGCAACCCCTTCAATAGGCAAATGGGAACCGTCCAGGGCGATCAGCGTGGACTCCGTGGGGGGAGAGGCCTTACCGGTCGCAATACAATCGCGCAGCAGATCTTTGATTGGAGAGAGATAATCTGACTTAATGATTTCGCTTATTTGTTTTCCAATCAGCTGTTCCGGACCCTGCGCGCCTAGTAGCTTGACGCAGAAGGGGTTCACGTAAACGATCTCGTCCCCGATGTGGACCATGACAGCGTCTGGTAGCCATTCCAACAACATCCGAAACTTGTCGTCGTTTCCATGTTCCGGAATCTCAGGGCTAGAAGGGATTGTGTGTGAACTCATATGCGCCGATCCTGATATTTGATAGACCCCATCGCGCCTGCTCATAGAGCCTACGAAACACTCAAAAGAGTTTGACCTGGTCCAGAGGTCCTAATCAGGAGAAAAATTTCAACTCTGTCGGAAATATACCCTAGAAACCACGTGGGAGAAAACTTTTGATTAGAAATCGTCTGGCAGGAAACCTTACCAGCGCGTGCATTGAGATTATCAGAACGCGGACCGACGGGTCTTATGACTTAGGGAAAGCTCAAAGTCCCTTGATTAAAAAGACGGAGCAGTGTACAAACGCATCGCTAAACCTGAGCTTCCTGCCCTTACATGCAAGGTAAAACGAAAAAGATCATCTTCATCGTACTAGGGACCGTCGTCGGTCTTCCGCTGGCGCTGGTTGCAGTGGCCGTGGCGTGGTTCCGCATGGAGGGTAAGACCAATGGAGCCATCATCACTTCGGGGGAGACGCGCAAATACCTGCTGTACGTTCCGAAAACTTACGATCGATCCAAGCTAACGCCATTGATCATCAGCCTGCACCCCGCGGCGGCACGTCCGGAGGCTGAAATGGAAATAAGCGGTTGGAACGCATTGGCCGACGAGGATGGTTTCATTGTCGTTTACCCGTCGGGAAGCGAGATTCCCAGAGTCTGGCCCATGGGGCGGCTTAGTCTGGGACGGGACGTCAAATTCATTTCCGAATTGATTGACAAACTGGAAGCTGAGTACAACATCGATCCGAACGCCATCTGTGCCGACGGAATTTCGAACGGCGGAGGCATGGCGTTTGCTTTGTCGTGCAAGCTGTCCGACCGAATCGCGGCGGTAGGCGTGGTGGCGGCGGCACAAAGCCTGCCATGGGACCGGTGTGGAGATTCGCAGCCAGTACCGACGGTGGCGTTCCATGGCACGGCCGACAAATTCGCTCCCTACCAAGGTGGGGCGTCGCCGGTCTCACCTGATCTGTTTCCGAGCATTCCAGATTGGACGGCCCACGTGGCGAAACGAAACAAATGTAAGGAAGATCCGATCGAGACGCGAGTGACCGCGAGCGTCCGCCGTCTTGCCTACACGAACTGCGCGGAAAATGCGGACGTGATCCTTTATACGGTTAAGGGTGGAGGCCACACCTGGCCCGGCGGCGGAAAGCCGTATCCGGAATGGATTACCGGGCATACGACCAACGAGATTAATGCCAGCCGCGTGCTGTGGGATTTCTACGTCCAGCATCGGCGTGTGAAGTAGCTGAATCACATTCAACACTTGGCCGTAGAACACTCCAGCCGCGTACTGTCCGGGAAGATGCATACCAGCAAACGACCCATTTCAAAGGGCACATCACTGCGATAAAGGAAATCGGGCAAGGTGTAGGCAAACCGGCCAATGATTTTTCCAGTGGCGCGCTGTTTCCTGTTTGTTCTGCCATGGTTCCTCCAGAACATTTCCTTTAGAACACTTCCCTTCCCCAAAGGCAGAGGAATAGTTCCCTTTTGATGCCAGCAGCCTGCTTTTGAGATAGACCCGCAAGAAGTAGGTAGGTCGGCTACGACTTTAGAACTAGGAAAATGGCGACCTGTTTCCGATGTGACTTGTAATTTGCCAAACGCTGGCGATCGCTTCAAGATCGTTGGCCAAGCACGGTTGTACCTCTACGGCACGCTCGAACTGTAAGCGGAATCCCACCCTTCACAAGAAACTGCAAGAGATGGGGCACCACGGTATGGCGAGTCAGGGAAAAGGGGGGCCACGCCGGACTTCTACTACCTTTGATTGATTGTTTTCCATTGCCTTGCCCTCTACTTTTAGCGAAGAGGAATGTGCCCGGTACGCGAGGCGGCAAGGTCATGGGTGTGACTTTTCAAAAGTTCTGGGAATCGGCACGCAGCATGGGCGAGAGTTTGCTGATCCGGCTTCCGTCGCTGGTTCTGGCGGTGGTTGTTTTTTTTCTTTTCGTCGGTTTGAGCATCGTCGTGGGCCGCGTGATTCGTCGCAGCACTCGAGGACACCGCGAAAATCTCGGAATGGTCTTCGCGCGGCTGTCGGGATGGGCCACCATACTTCTGGGCTTGCTGATCGGGCTCTCAATCGTCGCTCCCTCATTCCGAGCATCCGATCTGATCAAGGTCCTTGGTATCGGCGGCGTCGCGATCGGTTTTGCCTTTCAGAACATCCTGCAGAACTTCCTGGCGGGCCTGCTGCTGCTCTGGTCCGAACCATTCCGCGTGGGTGATGAAATCAAGCTGGATGCGTATGAAGGGCGGGTGGAGGAAATCCAAACGCGGGCTACGATTATCAACACCTATGACGAGCGCCGGGTGGTGATTCCAAATGCTGATTTATTTACGCACCCCGTTATCGTGAATACGGCATTAGGAAGCCGCAGATGGCAGTACGACCTCACTATTAAAAAGCCTTCCAGTCTCGAACATGTGAAGAAAATAATTGTGAATGCCCTTCGAAAACTTCCCGGCGTTTTGTCCGAACCCCCGCCTCAAGCCCTCATCGTGGACTTGGATCCCGAAACAGCGAAAGTACGGGTCCTCTGGTCTACTCACGACACACGTGAGCATGAAATGCTGGCGTCCTACGATCAGGTGTTGACCACGATCGACGCGGCACTCCAAAGCATTGGGGACCGAACGAAACTAAGAGAGGCCGCGTAAGTTGACGAACGG
>DASYKK010000511.1:0-3437 GCA_035995565.1 Candidatus Angelobacter sp. | reverse complement strand
AAGGAAAGCAATGAACAGATCAAGCACGAAGAGCTGGGAACGCAGACAATCGAAGGCCTCGCTGCCCAGGGCAAGCGCGAAACAGTAACGATTCCTGCAGGCCAGATCGGCAATGAACGACCGATTGAAATCGTCACCGAGACGTGGTTTTCTCCTGAGCTGCACACCATGGTGCTGAGAAAGCATTCCGATCCACGACAGGGCGAGAGCACCTATCGGCTGACCGACATTAAGCGCAACGAGCCCGATGCATCGTTATTTCAGCCTCCTGCGGGAACCAAAGTTTCAGTTGAGCCGCTGCTGGAACTGCACAAAGAAACGTTACCCACAAAAGAGTAGCCTCTTCTCTCCTCTTTGCTTGGTAAAGGCCGGGCGGAAACGCCCGGTTTTTGTTTTCGCAACCCGGCAAGGCAGGAACAGCGCACAGCACTCCGCTTCGGCTTCGCTCACGTCATAGGCAAAGCAGATTCCTCGCTGCGCTCGGAATGACAAGTCATTTCACATATGTGGCTGGCTGACTTCAGCGCCGATTGTCAGTCTGCGGCTCAGGATGGATCAGCACCTTGAATAGCTCCGGCGCAGCCTGCTTGAAGCGGATTTCCAGTTCTGTCGAAACGTCATGCACGCGCGAGAGCGGAAGATCGTCGGACATGGTGCAGTGGCATGACATGTAAACTTTGCCCCGGACACGTTTGATTTCCACGTCGTGCATATCGACTACCTCAGGAAATTCCTGGATCACTGGCTTGAGTTTCTGCTCCAGCACAGCGTCACGCACCACAGTGTTACCGGATTCGATGGTAGAAGGTTCGCTTTCGATATGCGTGAGAATCGTGGAAATTTCCGGGACGTCGCTGCGAATTTCAGACTCCAGAACGGTCACGACATCGTGCGCGTCTTTCAGGCTGAGATTTTCGTCCAACTCCAAATGTTGCTCCACGTGAAGCCGCCCTTCGAGGTCCTGGACGCTGACATCGTGCACGCTGAAATTGTTGCGCGAGGCCACAGCACGGATGCGGTCGAAAATATTCTCATGTCCTGTTTCGCGCGGAATGGAGTGGATTACCACGTCGGCATCAGGAAGAATCTGCTGCACGGCGCGCGTGATCTCTCCCACCACCTGGCCGGAGCGTTGGAAAGTAACGTTACGCGCCAAGCCAACAGTGAGGTCGGCAAAGTAGCGGTTGCCGGCGCGGCGAATGCGAGCGCGCTCCACTTCGATGACGCCATTTACCTTCAGCGCGGCATCCATGATGCGTCCGCGATAGCCCGCGGGAGCAGCGTCGAGCAGCGCGTCAATCGTGCGGCGGGCCAGGCGGGTACTCACGTAAACAATCACTACAGAGACCATCAACGCAGCCACAGCATCGGCTTTAGCGAGCCATGGAATCTGCCAATGAGCGCCGGCCCACACCAGCGCCAGCCCCAGCGCGACCACGCCGCTGGAGACTATGTCCGTGCTGAAATGCAGCGCGTCGGCTTCCAGGGCCTGGCTGTCATATTTATCGGCGATGACCTGCAGCTTGCGCGAACGCCACCAGTCAACCGCCATGGAAAGAAACATCACGCCAAAAGCGTAGAGCGAAGGCTCAATATGAACGCTGTGATGTCCATTGAGACGCCGCACAGCCTCCCATACGATCCAGACACAGGTAAACAGAAGCAGTGCTGTCTCAATAAAGGCAGAAAAATTCTCCACCTTGCCGTGGCCATATTGATGTTCGGCGTCGGCAGGCTTGTCTGAAACGCGCACAGAGAGCAGCGTGACCAGGGCGGCCACCAGGTCCAAACCGGAATGGGCGGCCTCAGAAAGAATGCCCAGACTTAATGTGGAAATGCCTACGATCAGCTTGAGAACTGTGATCGCCAGGGCGGCAAGCAGCGAGTTGAGCGCGACAGAGCGCTTCTCCTTCTGCATGCTATCCAGCACAGGATTCAATTCAGCGGAGGCCACAGAGCCATTGTCTCAAGTTTTGGTTCCTCCCGCACCAGTAACCATTCTTGCTGCCTGCTTTGCCGAAAAACCTTTATGCTAGGATATTGCCGCCTGACTTCCACTTGCATGGCGAAAGGAACCGAACATATGATTGGCAGGCTTATTATTTGCATTTTTTTAGTATCCGCCACGGTGGCACAGACACCGAAGAAGCAAAAGCCGTCTGAGCCGTCTGCAACCCCGACGGCGACCCCGACCCCGCAGGCAACGCCTCCTTCGTTGTTGAAGCGCGAGGAAAAACCGGCTGACCTTCCGCCCGACGCCGCGGTAATCAGCGTGAAAGGCCTTTGCCCCGCGGAAACCAGTCCAGCAATCACCAACAAGGTGCCTTCCACCAAGGACTGCGCACTGACGGTAACCAGGCAACAATTTGACAATCTGGTAAAAGCTTTCAACACCAGCAACCAGCCTGTGACGCAGGCGCAGCGGCGCAATCTGGGGCAATCTTATGTGGAACTTCTGATATTTTCTGAAGCGGCCAAAGCTGCGGGCATCGAAAATACTCCTGGCTACATTGAAGTGATGCGTGTGCTGCGGCTAAGAACGATGGGCGATCTTTACCGGAACCAGCTGGCGGAACAGTACCGCAACCCCTCGCAAGAGGAAATTGAAGCCTACTACCAGGCAAATCAGCAAAAATTTGAAGGCGCCAAGCTCAGCAGGATTTTTATCCCGACGAACAATCCTGATCCGCAAGCCACGGTCGAACAAAAGCAGAGTTACCAGAGAAAAGTTCAGCAGGTAGTCGATGACATCCAGGCACGCGCCGCCAAGGGCGAAGAAATGAGCAAGCTGCAGAAGGACGCCTACGTCGCTCTGGGAATTACTGCCGCGCCTCCCAATACGGACCTGAGCCTGGCCCGACACGGAACCTTTCCGCCGAAGATCGATCAGGAAATTTTCTCTCACAAAGCAGGAGAAGTCTTTCGCTCGGACGACGGTACCGGCCACATGATCTACCGGGTCGATGCCCGGCAAGCCAGTCCGCTGGAAAGCGTTAAAGCAGAAATAACCCAGCAGATATTTCGCCAGAAGATGGAGGCAAAGACCAAGGAGCTGAACGCACCGGTGCAGGCCGAATATGACGAGAAGTATTTTGGCCCTCCGGTTGCGCCAGCCCCTTCCCCGGGACCACCGCAGCGGCCGAATCCGCAAGACAGATAAAAGCTAAAATTGAAATTGCAGGGAATGCCGCCGGCATTGTGGGTTAGGCGCGATGTAATCGCGGCGAGTGAGCGCCAGCCTAAGAGCAATAGAATCCATGGCAGTAAACTCTCAAAAACCGACGGTGCTGATCACCGGAGTTTCCGGCAATCTGGGACTTCGCCTGCTCAAGCAGCTGACGGACTTTAACGTTATCGGCATAGACATACGCGAACCCGAAGACGTGTCTGCTCTTGCGTGCTTTGAAAAAATCGATCTGGCGGAAGAGCGCTCGTGC
>DASYKK010000510.1:0-3453 GCA_035995565.1 Candidatus Angelobacter sp. | reverse complement strand
CGCTCTGGGACTGGGGCTTGCCAAACTATTCACGCTGGGCGGCGATCCCACACGAGGTTTATTGCCTTTCTTCTTCCTGCCGGGCAAAGCAATATTGGCCGGACTGGGAGTAACTCTGGCAGTGGGCGCTGCGAGCGGAGTGATTCCGGCAATTGGCGCGATGCGGCTGCGCGTGGTCGACGCGCTGCGGAGGGTTTGAGATGGCGATTCCTGTGGTTTACAACTTGCGAAGCGTGAAAGAGCGCTGGACTTCCGCGGTGGTTGCCGTGCTGGGTATTGCGGGGACCGTCGGCGTGTTCATTGCCATGCTGTCACTGGCGTTCGGCTTCAAGGCGACGCTGGTTTCTTCGGGCTCCAATGACAATGCGATGGTCCGCCGCGCCGGTTCGACATCAGAGATGGACAGCAGTATTTCTCTTGATCAGATCAAGATCATGGAAGACTTTCCCGGCGTGGCGCATGCCAGCAGCGGGCCACTGGTTACGCCGGAAGTGGTGGTGATTGCGCCTTTCCCTTTACGATCGACGGGCACGGATGCCAATGTGCAGGTACGCGGCGTCTCTCCGCGAGCGCTCGATGTCCGCACCAAGATCAAGATGATTGAAGGGCGCTTTTATCAGCCGGGTCTCGCTGAACTGGTGGTGGGACGCAATGTGGACAAGACTTATGCCGGCCTCAGCATGGGCGATTCAGTGAAATTTGGCGGCGGAACCTGGCGGGTAGTTGGCGTCTTTGACGCAGGCGGCTCTGCCTTTGATTCTGAAGTGTGGTGCGATTCGCACGTTCTCAACCAGATTTATCACCGGCCGGAAAATATCTACCAGTCGCTTACCGTGCATCTGGATTCGGCGGCCTCGCTACAACAGTTCAAAGATGCAGCCACTGCTGATCCAAGACTGACAGTCGATGTGAGCCCGGAGATTGAGTATTACGCGAAGCAATCACGGACACTGACCACGCTCATTGTGGTGCTGGGCGGGATTGTTGCGTTTGTGATGGGAATCGGCGCGGTATTTGGCGCTTTGAATACCATGTATTCGGCGGTGGCGGAACGCTCGCGCGAAATCGCCACCTTGCGCGCGCTCGGCTTTGGGGCGGGCAGTGTGGTTTTGTCGTTCATGATTGAAGCCGTGCTGATTTCACTGATGGGAGGATTGCTGGGCGCTGTGGCGGTGCTTCCGCTGAACGGGTTGACGACCGGCGCGATGAACTGGCAGACATTTTCACATCTCGCGTTTGCCTTTCGCATTACTCCATTTCTGCTCGGGCTGGGATTGGTGTTCGCGCTCCTGATGGGAGTTCTGGGCGGATTCTTTCCCGCGCTGCGCGCTGCTCGACGTCCGGTAGCTCCGGCGCTGCGCGCGATGTAGTGCGTTCAGCAACTGCGCCATTCGATCTACCAAAAAAACTGCCGCATCGTGAAAAGATGCGGCAGTGTTGTTTAGGTTGAGTTCTTACCAAACGTGACAGGCGTTAGCGCTGACCATTTTCTGGCCGGCCTTGCAGCCGAATGCTTTGGCGAAGTCCGGACTGTTTTGCAGCGTGCCGTTAGTGCGGTATTCACCGGGTGAGTGGGGATCGGTCTTAGCCAAGAGCCGTGAGCTTTCTGGCGTGGCATTCTGGCACCACACCTGAGCAAAGCCGATGAAGAAACGTTGCTCGGGCGTGAAGCCGTCCTTGGTGGCGGCCGCTTTGGGATCCTTTTCCATGTCAGAGTGCAGCGCTGCCAGGGCGATGCGGAGACCGCCGTTGTCGGCCGTGTTTTCGCCCAGCGTGAGGCGTCCGTTGAGATGGACGTCGTCCACCGCGACAAACGAGCTGTATTCATCAGCAATGCAACTGGTGCGCTTGTCGAATTCATCGCGGTCAGCCTGCGTCCACCAGTTGGTGAGATTTCCCTGTGCGTCGAATTTGCTGCCCTGGTCGTCAAAGCCATGCGTGAGTTCGTGGCCAATGACCACGCCAATGCCGCCAAAATTCACGGCGTCATCCGCTTCTTTATCAAAGAAAGGCGGCTGCAAAATGCCGGCAGGAAAGTTGATGTCATTGTTTGCCGGGCTGTAATAGGCGTTCACGGTTGGAGGCGTCATGCCCCATTCTTTCTTGTCCAGCGGCTTGCCGATCTTGTTGAGATTGCGTTTGATTTCAAAAGCACGCGCTCTCTGGGCATTACCCACAAGATCGCCACGGACGATTTTCACGGTGCTGTAGTCACGCCAAGTATCGGGGTAGCCGATCTTATTGGTGATGGCGTGGAGCTTTACAATCGCCTGCTTCTTGGTCTCCGGGGTCATCCAGTCCAGCGCCTGAATATCCTGTCCCAGCGATTCTTCCAGCGCGTTCACCATCTTAAGCATGCGCTCCTTGCCATCGGGACCGAAGGTTGCGTCAACGTACGGCTTGCCCAGCGCTTCACCCAGCAAACCGTCGGTAACCTGGACACAACGCTTCCAGCGCGGCTGCAGCTCTTTTTGACCATTCAAGTATTGACCGTAGAAGGCAAAGTTTTCGCGGACAAACGGATCAGACAATGTTTGTGCGGCGGCCCGGACAGCATGCCAGCGCAGATAAGTCTTCCAGTCGGCAACCGGCACTGACTCAACTACGACGTTGACCTTCTGAAAGAAATCGGGCGGGACAACATTGACTTCAGTAAAGCCCGGCGCGCCGGTTGAGGTAAAGAAGCGATCAAACTTGAAGTTAGGAGCGAGCGTCGCCAGTTCCGTGACCTTCATTTTGTGATCGCGGTTTTTAGGATCGCGCATCATCACGCGTTTGAAGGCGGCGTCAGCCAGTTTGGTTTCGATGTCCATGACGGCCTGCGCTTCTTTTTTGGCCGCAGCCTCATCATCGCCCAGCAGGACAAACATTTTGGCCATGTGCTCTAGATATTTTTGGCGCGTTTCCTGCGACTTGGCATCCGAATCGGAGTAGTAATCGCGATCAGGAAGCCCCAGACCTCCCTGCGAAACGTTGGCAATTTGCATGCTGGCATTGTGCAGGTCAGGTGACGCGCCAAAGCCGAACAGCGCCTGCACGCCAAGAGATTGCAAATACGCAATCGTCTCCACCAGTTGGTCTTTAGTAGTGATTGCGGCAATTCGGTCCAGTTCGGCCTTAATGGGAGTGCTGCCCTTCTTGTTGACGGTGGCTTCATCCATGCAGGATTGGTACATGTCGCCAATTTTCTGCTGCACGTCAGTACCCTTGGGATCGTTGGCTGAGACCTTCTCCAGGATATTGTGCAGGAACTGGCGATTGTAATCGGCCAGCTCGTTGAAGCGTCCCCAGCGAGACTGGTCAGGAGGGATCGGATTATTTTTGCGCCACGAGCCGCAGGCATACTGGTAAAAGTCCCGGCATGGATCAACGGTCTTGTCCATGGCGTCCAGATCGTAAGACTTGGGGCGCTTGACCGTCTTTTCAGCGTTTTCTGTTTTTTCGACGGAAGCC
>DASYKK010000509.1:0-13623 GCA_035995565.1 Candidatus Angelobacter sp. | reverse complement strand
CCATCATTTGTTCTGATGGGCGAGCACGAGGGCGTGATGACCTTTACCGGATATCACACACCCAGACCAAACGATGACCGCGGCGATACACGCGGAATCGGCAGCGTGCGCCTGCACAGCTCACAAAACATCGTGGCCATTAGTAATGGTAGTGATGAACAAGACGCGGGCGATGATGAGAACAACGATCACGGTCAGGACAAAGACGACAAATAGTTGACGGCCAACGCTAACAATACTGGGGTCTCTTGCGAGACCCCAGTTGTTTGCTTTCGCTTATTGGGAAATGGACAGGAGAGAATGACATTGATGTGGACCCATAGTCAGGAACTATAGCCAAACAAATGCACAAAAAAAGAGACGCAGCAAGGCTGCGTCTCGTAAGGTAAATTTCTTACCTTCTACCCTTTTTTGGGCTGTTCCACTTGTAGGTTGTTGTCAACCGAGAAGACTCCGGGAACACCGTTGGCCCGGATGAAAGCATCGTCTTTATCGGTTTGAGTTCTGACGACTCCTTCCAGGTTCACATGGCCGTTCTTCACGATAATGTGAATCGGCGGCACGGGCTGGATCGCATAATTGGACAAACGGGGATCATTGAATACCGCTCGCGCGACCTGGCGGCGAATACGATCATCATTAAATGAAGCCGGAAGTATCTCTATCTGGTTGTCAACGCGCGCCACGCCTTCCAGATGCTTGACACGTGCTTCGGCTGAGTCCTTTACGATTGCGTCACGGACTTGCCCCACCAGCGTTACAGTACTGCCATTGACGCTGTAAGCCAGGTTGTCAAAGATCGTGAATTGCGGAATCATATTCAGTTCATGACGGACTTCGCCGGAAAGCCGCTGCTCCAGGCGCTGGTTGGTGCTCGATGTCACTTGCTGGGGAGCCTGGTCTGTAGAACTTGCCATTGCCAATCCTGTGGTTCCCAGAGCCAGGACTGCGGCCAAAAATGTATGAAAACCCTTTCTCATAAGCCCTCCTGTTTTCGACTATTTACAGGGTTAACTGTTTAGTTAATTGATTAGATGTAACAACCGGAACCGCGATTCGGGTCCGTGGCCAGATTCAACAATTCTTAACGATCGCCGGGGGCTTCCGTCACAGCAGGGAGGAAAAGACCTACAAAATGAGCGGGCAAAAGCGTTTGGTATCACCGAGCGCTGGACGTTGACCGCACCCGCTTAGCTGCTTTTGTGTATCCTATTTGGGTTGCGCGCAGACAGCCACGACTGCAGGGGCAGGTTAAGCCAGAAAGGGAAGTAACCCCGCAGTCGACGATTTACATCTGAGTATTTGCAGGAGTGTTCCCCCATGAAAACTGCAATCGCAGTAGTCTTCGTCCTGATGTCCTCCGCCAGTTTTGGCGCAATGGCGCAGCAAGCTCCAATGCCCCCTCAAGGGATGCCCCCGGGCGGGGACCTGAACACCATTCTTCTGCAAATTCAACAGGCCACCAATTCAGCCAGCGTTAATATTGGCAAGTTACGGATTGAAAAATGGAAGACGGATTCTCAGCAAAAGCAGCAGATGCAACAAGTCGCGAACTCATTGCAGAAAAACATCGCTAACGCGGTGCCGGGTCTGATCAGCGATGTACAGACCAGCCGTGGTGGTGTTCTGGCAAGTTTTAAGCTGTACCACAACGTCAGCGTCGTCTATGAATTCCTTACCTCAATGGCCGAGGCGGCAGGAGCATTTGGGAAGAAAGACGAATATCAGCCCCTGGAAGGAGACGCAGCCGCCCTGGATACCGTCCGGCAGAACCTCTCTCAATACATAGAGCAGGCAGCGGGGAAGCTGGAAACCGCAAATCGGGGCTCAAATGCCGTTCCGGCGAGTCAAGGTCAGACCACGGTTGTTCCGGGGAAGAAAGTGGTTGTGATCGACGAAAACGACGTTCCTGCGCCAAAACACGCAAAGAAAGCTAAGAAAAAACCCTCCACACCTCCTGCCCAGGCTTCTCCTCAGGCTCCCGCCCAAGCATCCTCTTCCCCCCACTAATTTCCAGGGTTCTGGAACTTGTTCTCTCTGGGTGGGGTCTATCTACTTGAGGAATTGCTGTATCCCGTGGGATTGGTTACTGCCGTTACCAGGAAGGTAGTTGTAGCGGCGCCCATATCTTGAGAAAATTGGGGTGACGCCATGAGAAGAGTGGCGGGAGTAACAGCATTGGGAAATATTGCCAGCGCAATCGGCGTAAGAGCCGAGGAAGCCTCCATTGTCGCCGAGCTCAAGGCCGGCTCTGAGGAGGCTTACAACTGGCTTGTGACGCACTATCACCAGCCGATTTATAGCCTGGTGTACCGCATTCTGACCGACCCTGCAGATGCCGCGGACACCACACAGGAAGTTTTCCTCAAAGTCTTTCGCGGGATGAAGCGTTTTAACGGCGAATGCAGCCTGAAGACGTGGCTCTACCGGATCGCCATTCATGAAGCCTCCAACCAGAGGCGCTGGTGGTTTCGGCACAAGAGCAAAGAGACTTCGATGGAAGCTCACGTTGGCGAGGACGGAAACTCGTTCGGTCTGTGCGATACCCTCGCCGACAAGCGTGAATCTCCTATGGAGATTTTTGCCCATGAGGAAGTGCGCGCGCGGGTGGAACTGGAACTGAAACAAATTCCCGAGCCATATCGTACAACCGTGGTGTTGCGCGATATTGAAGGGCTTGCCTATGAAGAGATTGCAGAGGTGCTGCAGATTTCGCTGGGAACAGTAAAGTCCCGGCTGATTCGCGGCCGCGATGCGCTGAAGAAACGACTGGAGACGTTCGTCAAGGAAATGGGTTCTGAGGTGGGGGGAAGCAAGCCGGAAGCGAGTCATCGTTTGCCGGTCCAATCAGAAGTGGAGGCACAGTCATGAGATGTACAGAGGCCCGGCCCCTGTTCTCATCGTATCTGGACCGCGCCATCAGCGGCACGGAGATGCACGAAATCTCTGGCCATCTGGGGCAATGCGCGGACTGCCAGCAGGAATATGTCCTTTTGGAAAATACACGCTCGTTGGTTTCATCGCTTGGACGCCGTCAGCCCCCCTCTGATCTGGCGTTGAAGATCCGCGTAGCCATTTCCAGTACCCGCTCGCGCAACTCTCTGGGATTGTTTCAGCGTTGCGTTCTCCGGCTGGAAAATACGTTTCAGGGCTTCATGTTCCCGGCGACCGCAGGCGTGCTTTCCGCGGTGATCTTCTTTGGCGTGTTGATCGTGTTGCTGGTCCCGGCACAGGTCAGCGCCAATGACGATGTACCGTCAACTTTTTACACGCCGCCGCGCCTGCAAATCTCTGAGTATCCGGAGAACCAGTTGAGCCTGGATTCCCCGGTAATCATTGAAGCCTACGTGGATACCAGCGGACGCGTGGAAAGCTTCCGCGTTATTTCCGGGCGCGAGGACGAAGAAGTCAAGGCGCAGTTGAACCGCGCCCTTCTGTTCACGATTTTCGTCCCTGCCCAGTCCTTTGGCCGGCCCGTTCCGGGAAAGGCCATCATGTCTTTCTCCCATATCAACGTGAAGGGATAGGCTTTTCGCTTGTCCAGAAGGGTCAAGCCCAAGGGTTTGACCCTTTCTGTTTTTGTGGCCTAAACTTAAGTTTCCCACACATTTGGAGGGGACCCTGAGGCGGAAACTTCAACCATTTTTCTGGTCTGCGCTGTTGCTTGCTGCGACCTGCGGCACTTCTCTGGCCCAGGCGACTAAAGCCCAGTTGGAAGTCAGCGAGACATTTTTTACCCTGGCAGCCGCTTTGAACAGTTGCGGTTACGATGCCGGCCTGGAAGCTTCTATGCCCGTCCGTCAGGCGGTGCGGGCGGAAGTCCGCAGTGCGTTGACGCAGTCTCCTGAGGCAAAGCAGGCAGGAAATGCAGTCTGCCAGTTCTGGATCGACCACCAACTCCCAGGCAAAGACAATGACGTGACGCCGTATCTTTCTCTGGCGCTGGATTTAGGCCCCGCGCCCGAATTCGCTCCCACCATCCCGGAAGCTGATCTGGCCCCGGACGCTGGACGCGTGTTGGGAGTGATCTCGCCTCTGAAAAGGTTTTATCAGGCGGCAAACATTGACGCCCTCTGGCGGAAGCATCAGCCCGAATATCAAACGCTGGTCAATCAACTCCACGATCCTGTTTCTCATCTGCTTACCCAGACCGACCTGTACTTGAAGGTTCCATTCAGCAATTATCCCGGGCAGAGATTCGTGGTTTACATGGAGCCGCAGCTTTCTCCGGCGCAGGTGGATTCGAGAAACTTTGGCAGCAATTACTTCATGGTCGTATCGCCCGACCGCGAAAAACACGTGCGTTTTCCGGAGATTCGACATACCTATCTTCACTTTGTCCTTGATCCCATGGCGCTATCGCACGGAAACACGCTGAAACAACTGGAACCGATATTGGAAGATCTGCGCAAAGCGCCAATGGCGCAGGCATTCAAGAATGATATTTCGCTCATGGTCAATGAATGCCTGATTCGCGCCATTGAAGCTCGCACTGCGATTGCCAGGTCCAATGAGGCAGCCCGAAATGCCTATGTGCAGCGGTCAGTGGAAGAAGGGTTCGTCCTGAGCCGTGTTTTTTACGATCAACTGGGCGATTTTGAAAAGGATTCCACGGGCTTGAAGAATGCCTACGGTAACTTGCTTCATTCAGTCAGTTTGGAGCGGGAGCGGAAACGAGCACGAGAAGTAGTGTTCCGGGACCAGGCAACGCCGGAAATCGTGAGTGCCGTACAGCCGGCGCCAAACGAAGATCGCCTGCTGAACATCGCCGAGCAGAAACTTGCGGCGGGCGATCGCGAGGGCGCACAGAAGCTGGCGAATGAGGTGGTCCAGCACAACCATGGTGGAGAAGCGCCGGGACACGCGATTTTCATTCTGGCCAGGATTGCTACGCTCACTGGGAAGATGGAAGAAGCCCGGGTCAGTTTCGAACAGGCGGTGGGATCGGTCCATGACTTCCGCATGCTCGCCTGGAGTCACATATACCTTGGCCGGATCTACGATATCCAGGAAAAACGCGATGTCGCGGTAGAGCACTATCGGGCAGCGCTGGCGGCGGGTGATCCTTCCGCAGACACCCAGGCAGCAGCGGAGAGAGGTCTGACGGCCCCCTACCAGGCAAAGAAGGCGGGCAAGCCATGAAGAAATCTATCTACGTAGCAGCGGTGATGTTGGTTCTGGTGTGTTCACGCGCGGCGTTAACGCAACAGCCCGCCAACCAGGAAACCAACAAAGCGGCGCAGCCTGCTGCCAGGCGCGTTCCGCAAGCCAAGACGCATGTTGAGTTCACTGACTACAACACTGCTTACGGCATTTCAGGGGGAGCCGCGATGGAGAAAGCGGCGGACGAGTTTGCGGCCAAGTATCCGGGCAGCGAATTGAAGGTATACCTTTATTCCAAGGCTATGCATGAGTACCAAAATGAAAACAATCCCGCGAAGATGCTGACCACGGGAGAAAAAGTTTTGCAGTCTGATCCCGACAATTCCATCGCGCTGGTGCTTACCGCGAATGTTCTTGCGGACAGCGTTAGTGACTCCGACAGTGACAGGCAGGCAAAGATCGCGCGAGTCAGGAAAAACAGCGCACACGCGCTGGAGACGATGGATGCGGCATTTGTGGCTCCGCCCAATGCGACACCGGCGATGGTGGCTGAATACAAAAGCACGTTGCGATCGATGGCCCATTCAGCGCTGGGAATTGTCGCTTTGAAAACGGGGGATGATGCCGCAGCAGAGAACGAATTGAAGCTTGCGGGTGGCCAAAACCAAAGCCAGCCAGATCCGTACATCTGGTACCACCTGGCGCTGGCCCAGGACCACCAGAAAAAATATCCGGAAGCCTTGACCTCCATTAACCGGGCGTTACAGGCGATTGGCGCAAATGCTGATCTGGGAGAGCTGGCCCGAGGCGAGCAAAAGCGCCTGCTCACCTTGACGGGTGGATCTGCGCCAACACCGGCTCCGAAGTAGAATGCAGTTGTATTTATGAGTGCAGAGCATAAAGAAGTTGCGGCCGCTCGATCGACGGCACGGTTTCCGCGGTGGAGGCTGGTCCAAGGCATTGCGCTTGGCCTGGGCGTCCTGCTCTTTTCCGCTGCGCCAGGAAACGCGCGTGGAGAATCAGCGGCGCAAAGTGATGAGCAAGGAGACGCGGCGAGACGTCCCCAGGCGCGAAGCGAGCAGGAGCGCGCCGACTTTAACGCGGCCTACGCGCTAAACGGTGCCGCAACTGAAGAAGCGGCGGCCATTGATTTTGCCAACCGCTATCCCGCAAGCAAGCTACGCCATTACCTTTACTCCAGCGCCATGCTGCAATACCAGCGGGAAAACAATCCGGCAAAAATGCTGGCCATGGGAGAACGAGTGCTGGCGCTTGATCCTGACAATCCACTGGCATTGGTACTGACTGCGACAGCGCTGGCAGACTCCCTGGGTGATCGCGATCGAGACCGGGACAAGAAAATCAGCGCGATCAAGCACAATGCCGGGCGAGCGATTCAGGCTGCTGAAGCCGGCTACTCAGCAACCTCAACCGGCGGCGCGCCCATTTATAAAACGACGCTGCAATCGATGGCTTATTCAGCCCTGGGAATTATGAAGCTGAAGACGGGCGACGATGCGGGCGCGGAAAAAGACCTGAAGATCGCAACAGAGCTGGCTAAAATCCGGCCTGACGGATACGCCTGGTACCACCTGGCGCTGGCCCAGGACCATCGAAAGAAGTATGCCGCCGCGCTTAGCTCGGTCCAACAGGCATTGCAACTCGCCAGCTCCGATCCTGAATTACAGAAGCTAGCGGAAGTTGAACATCAGCGCCTGGCTGGGCTGGCAAAAGGCCCGCGTAACGGACCCGCCACGGAGCCGCAGTGAGCTCCCTTGCTATGAATTCTGATTTAGCCGCACTCCAATCCGCCCTGGGCCACACCTTCAAGCGTCCGGAGATGCTGGAGCGCGCGCTGACGCACAGTTCGCATGCGCATGAGGAATCCAAAGCCGGCGGACCGGATGCCAACGCGGAAAAGCTGGACAACGAACAATTTGAGTTCCTGGGAGACGCGGTCCTCGGTCTGGTGACCAGCCAGCTCTTGTTTGAAAGGTTTCCTACATTCCATGAAGGCCAGCTATCGAAACTGAAGGCCCACCTGGTGAGCGCGGAACATCTGGTGAGTGTCGCTACCAGGATCGGGCTGGGGCAATATCTGCGGTTGGGACGGGGCGAAGAACGCAGCGGCGGCCGATCAAAAGGAACACTGCTTTCCGACGCGATAGAGGCGGTAATCGCCGCCATGTATCTGGACGCGGGGCTGGAAAAGACCCGTGACTTTATCATCCGACAGATTCTTGAATCTGAACTGGAGACGATTACCGCAGACGGTGAGAATGAATTCAGTCTGGCCGACCATAAGTCCGCGTTGCAGGAATTATTGCAATCGAGCGGACGGCAGCAGCCGGTCTATGTCACGGTGAAGGAAGAAGGGCCCGACCATCGCAAGACATTTACGGTTGAAGCGCGAATTTATATTCAGGGGCAGAGCAAGACGGAATATGTGGCGCGGGCCGAGGGCGGAACGAAAAAGAAAGCGGAACAGCTCGCTGCCAAGCAGGCGTTGGAGCATCTGCGCGGGCAGGCCGAGAACGCATGAACGGTCAAGACCAGAGCCCGGAAGAAAAGTTACTGGAATCCCAGCCCGCACCGGTCGTTCCTGCCGAACCCGGCGCCGAGCTTCAAAGCACAGTCTCTCCCGCTGCGCAAGCCACTCCCGAGCCCAAGGCGCATCGCGAACCGCGGGATCTTTTCGGGATCCAGGCTTTCTTCACTGTCGTGATCTTCAGCGTTTTCGTGATTACGTTTATCGTACAGGCGTTTCAGATCCCTTCTGGATCGATGGAAAACACCTTGCTAATCGGGGATTTTTTGCTGGTGGACAAGCTGCACTTTGCCGGCAAGCCCGAGGCGTCGCATTTGCTGCCTTATGGAACGATTCAACGGGGGGACATCGTAGTTTTTTATTTTCCCGTGGACGCGTCGCAGTTCCTGGTGAAACGCGTGATCGGAATGCCCGGAGACCACGTTCGACTGCGTGACAAGATCGTTTATGTGAATGGCAATCCGCTTCAGGAAAATTATGCGGTACACAAGCAATGGATGCCTGACGGCTATCGCGACAACTTTCCCAACCAGCGCGGCTATTCGCGGGACATTGACCGTCACTGGCGCTATGAATTGTCAAACTACGTGAACGGGGGCGAGGTGGTGGTGCCCGCGGACCGTTATTTTGTGATGGGCGACAATCGAGACAACAGCCTGGACAGCCGCTATTGGGGATTTGTACCTCGGGCCAACATCGTGGGCAGGCCCTTGGTGATCTATCTCTCCGTCCGAGGCTCGGAACCCGGACGCTCCAGTGATAAACTCATTCATTCAGGACAGACACTGGCCCACCTGCTGGACTTGGCGCGTTGGGACCGCATGTTTCGCCTGGTTCGCTGATCAATTCCATAGTCTGAGCAGGAAACCGCGTTTGTTCGCCAAAACCAAAGAGCCAAAAACGGAAAAGAAAAAAGAAAGCCTGCCGGAATCGATTTCCGGCATCGCCTCCGTCCTCGTGTCAGGACTGTTCATCATCACGTTTATGGTCCAGGCATTTGAGATCCCGTCCGAGTCCATGGTCAAGACGCTGCTGGTGGGAGACCATGTTTTTGTCGATCGGCTGTCACCCACGGCGAAGGCCGGATATGTAGGGCCATTGATTCCGTATCGCGAAATCAAGCATGGCGACATTATTGTTTTTCTCCATCCGAAGGAACCTGGAATGTATGTGGTGAAGCGGATCATTGGAATCCCAGGAGACCGTATTCACCTGCGCGATGGCAAGGTTTACCGGAATGGCCAGGAACTGAATGAGCCTTACGTGATTCATTCCACGGGAAGCTATTCTCCGTATCGCGATCAGTTCCCAGCGATCTCGCCGGATGGGGATTCGAATGTCAATCCGGAATGGCCGATTGTGATGCGGGAGCACTTGAAAGATGGTGAACTGGTAGTCCCACCGGACAGTTTTTTTGGCATGGGCGACAACCGCGACGTTAGCCTGGACAGCCGCTTCTGGGGATTCATTCCCAGAGAAAATGTGATCGGGCGGCCGCTGTTTATTTATTGGTCATTTGAGACACCAAAAGACCAATACGAGCGCACCTCCATGGCGGATCGTGTTGGCTTCCTGGTTCATGTAGTTACTCATTTTTTCGGTGAAACGCGCTGGAGCCGCATGTTTCATCCGGTGCACTGATTCAGAGTAAGGTCAGGAATAAATCTTTGGCGTTATTTAAACCAAATCAAGCGAAGCAGAAAAAACCGGAGCGTCCGAAAGAGACACTGCCGGAATCAATTGCCGGCATTGCGTCCGTGCTGGTGGTAGGACTTTTTATTCTTACCTTTGTGCTCCAGCACTTTGAGATTCCATCAAGTTCCATGGAGCAGACGCTGCTGATAGGCGATCACGTGTTTGTCGATCGCCTGACGCCGCTGGGCCGAGGCAAGCTGGGCTGGGTGCTGCCTTATCGTGGAATTCACCGCGGAGACACTGCGGTTTTTCTCACACCAAATCCGGCAGAGCAGGGAATGTACCTGGTCAAGCGGATTATCGGGGTGCCGGGTGATCGGATTCGGCTGCACAACGGTGTGGTGTATCTGAATGGCGTGAGACAGGCTGAGCCGTATGTGGTGATTCGGAGAGGAGACCACGACGAATATCGTGATGAATTTCCCACGGGACTCAGTTATGGCATTGGCCAGATCTCTCCAGAATGGGCTGCCACACTACAGGCGAGCATTCACAATAATGAAGTCGTGATTCCCCCGGACCACTACTTTGCCATGGGAGACAATCGCGACAACAGCCTGGACAGCCGATACTGGGGCTTTGTGCCGAAGGAAAACATTATCGGGCGGCCATTGGTAGTTTTCTGGTCATTTAATGTGCCCGGAGATACCGGCGAGCCCAAGCCTATAGGCGATCGAGTGGCTTCGTTTGTGAACGTTACCCTGCACTTTTTTACCCTGACGCGGTGGAACCGCATCTTGCACATGGTGCACTGAGATCATGACGTCTATCAGGAAAAAAATTATCGCCGTAGTGCTGGTGATTCTGGCGCTGTGCATTTTCCTGCCTCCGAACATCAACGGCGCGCGTTTCAGCTCTCGTCTGGCATCAACATTGAGTGCCGCGCTGGGAAGAGAAGTAAAGATTGGATCGGTAAAGTACCGGCTGTTCCCGCGTCCGGGTTTTGTTCTTTACGATTTCAAGGTGATGGACGATCCCGCGTTCAGCGCTGAACCGTTGTTGCTTTGCGCCAAGGTCACAGCCGACCTCCGCCTGACATCGCTGTGGCAGGGGCGCCTGGAGATTGCCAACCTTAAGCTGACTGACGACGTGGCTCCGCCCAGCCTGAATCTGGTTTACGAGCGTGACCATTGGAACATGGAGCCGCTGCTGTTGCGCGTGGAGCAGGTGCCAACCGCGCCCACAGCGAAGCGCAGCGCGGAGCAACGCTCGCGCTTTCCTTATATTGAAGCCAGCGGCGGCCGAATCAATCTGAAACTCGGCCCGGAAAAGAAACCTTACGCACTTACCAACACTGATTTCGCGTTCTGGCTGGCCGCCGAAGATACATGGCACATACGGCTGGAAGGACATCCTGTCCGCACGGACATGAACCTGAATGATACCGGCACGGTGCGCGTGGAAGGCGATGTTAAGCGCTCAGCTAATCTGCGGGACATGCCGGTGAAGCTGCAGCTTTCATGGGAAAAGTCGCAACTGGGACAATTTTCACGGCTCGTGTTAGGACAGGATAAAGGCTGGCGGGGCGCGCTGGACGCAAACGCGGAGATTGCCGGTCCGCTGGCCGATTTGAAGATCAATGCCACGGCCGACATCGACAGCTTTCGCAGGTTTGATATCAATCGCAATGCCATGCCAAGAGTCCGGACCCGCTGCCTGGGTGACTACACAAAAGGAATTCTTGGGCTGAAGTGTGACACGCCTCTGGGCACAGGCGGTCTCCTGATGACGGCCCACTTCACGCCGAGCGCGCAGAATTACGATCTGTCACTGGTGGCGAACCGTGTGCCACTTTCATTGCTGGCGGCGCTTGCGCGCCAGGCGCGGCGGTCATTGCCTGATGATTTCACGGCAACCGGCGACATGAACGCGGCTTTCGGCTTTCACTCCCATGCGGGGGTCCATGATTTTCATGGAACCGGCATGAGTACACCGTTCCTGCTGCAATCGGCTGCTGGAGACAAGCCATTTGCAATAAGCGCGGTGAGATTCCACATTGGCGCCGGCGACACGCCCAGTGTCCTGGTGGGAAAGAAGAAAAAATCGAGTCCGCCAGCGCAGCCAACTCCGGCGATAGCTCCCAGCGCTGCTTATGATTCGGGCTCACTCTCGGTCGATGCCTTCTCCGTACAGATGGGGCCTTCAACTACGCTTGAAGTGCAAGGCAGCCTGGATAGCAATGGCTATTTTGTGAGCGCCAAAGGCATGGTGCCGATGGAAAGGCTTCTGGCTTTTGGTCGAACCACCGGGTTCCATTCACAGATTGCCAACACAACCGCATCAGCGCTGGTGGACTTGAACGTGAGCGGGCCATGGGCGAACTTTACCGCACCCAAGCTTCACGGCACAGCCCATCTGCAAAACCTGGCGGCGTGGATTCCCGGGTTGAAAGACCGGCTGGTAATGCCGGAAGCCGACGTGCAAATTACAGACACCGCGCTGGTGCTCAGCAAAATCAATGGCCAGTTCGAGCATAGTCCAATAGCTTTTAGTGGCTTGATCAGCAGTCCGCTGAACTGTACCGGCAATACGCCTTGTCCGCTGCAATTTGACCTTCACCTGGATTCTCTGGCGCTGCCTGATGTGGCCAACCTGATGGGATTTTCGGAAAAAGGGTGGAGCCTTTCTTTTCTATCCGGCTCAGACAACAAGTTGCCGGATTTTCGGGCCGAGGGAAGTCTTTCGGTGGGAGAGTTGAATATTTCCGACGTGCCGCTGGAAAAGTTTGCCGCGCATGTCGCGGTGGGCGACCATGCGCTTACGGTAAACCGAATTGCTGCGAGGGTTGGCGGCGGGACGACGCAAGGCGAGTGGAAGATTGACTGGAGCGGCAACCAGCCGCGCTATAGCGGAAGTGGTTCAATGGAAGGCGTGATGCTGGAGCGGGTGAGCCCGCAAAATACCATCGCCGGCCAGGTAGCGCAATGGATTGCCGGCAGGGGCCAGGTAAGTTATTCGACACACTTCGAAGGCAGGACGCCGCAGGAAATGTCTGCCAGCGCGAGCGGTCGAGTAGAGTTCCAGGTAAGCAATGGCACGTCAAGGATGTTGGCCCTGGATGCAGGCCGGCCATTAAGATTTACCGGCGTCCAGGGCGCGCTGGAAATTGACCACGAAGCCATAAAAGTGCTGCCAAGCAAATTTAAGGCGGAGAACCGCATCTATCTGATGAGCGGGACTATATCTCTGGCGAACAAGCAGGCAAAATTGAAGGTGAGCACCAGCGGCACTCAGTGGGAAATTACAGGAGCGCTGGAAAGGCCGGAAATCACGCCACAACCGCTGACCGCGCAGGCGACTCCCGCGCATTCAAAATGATCTCAAGAATATTCTTAACGATATTGCTGGCGGCCAGCGTGATTTTTATTGTCCAGGAAGGGCCGGCTTCGGTGCAGCAGGCGGCGTCTCAGCAAACGTCAGCTCAAAAACCGGGTGCGCAGCAGAACAATCCGGGACACCGGCTGGCTGACAGCCTGCAAACCAAGCTGGACCATATTCAAGCGAATGGGGAACAAGCGCACCCGGACCAAGCCCCCACTGTCATGAGCGAAGAAGAGGTCAATGATTACATTGCCTCAGGCAGGATCGTGCTTCCCCAAGGCGTCAAGAAGCTAAAGATGGAAGGGCGCAGCGGGGTAGTGACGGCCTTCCTGAACGTTGATTTCGATGAGATCAGGGCGGGACAAAACTCGATGAATCCGATGCTCTCAATTTTCAGCGGCCAGCATGACGTGCGGGTTGAAGCGGATGCTTCCGGCAGCGGCCGAGAAGGACGCGTGCATGTGCGGGAAGTGATTATCGACGGAATCAGCGTACCGCGGATGGCGCTGGAATATTTTGTCAGCAAGTACATTACGCCCAAATATCCCAACGTGGGCATTGATTCACAGTTTCAACTGCCAAACAAAATTGACGTGGCCACGGTCGGCTATCACAAGCTCACAGTCACGCAGAAGTAGGTCCTCTGACTGGCGGCACGACTGATTTCGAGCCGCGACACTTATGCCTATGAGACCCCTTCATGGATAAATCAAAGGTCCCTCGAGGCTACTCGCCCGCTTATGACAACGCGGGCTCGCTGACGTCCTTCGCGATGACGTTCAAGTTATAGGAATCAAATTTCGCAACTGCCCGGCGGCAGTGTGTTTTCGGGCCGGGCTATTCTAGAATAGTCACCATGCTTAAACACATCCGCTGGAATGATGTTGAACTGGAAAAGCTGAATCCGCTACTGGATCGCCAGATGATCACAGGCGAGAACCTGATGCTGGCACGCG
>DASYKK010000508.1:0-4141 GCA_035995565.1 Candidatus Angelobacter sp. | reverse complement strand
GGTAGTGCGTCATTACAAGCTGGGGCGCTCACTGATTCCAGCAGTCGATGGCGTGAGCCTGGCGGCGGGGCGGGGAGAATTTATTGCCCTGCTGGGCGCGTCAGGATCGGGGAAGTCCACGCTGCTGAACCTGATTGCCGGACTGGACCGACCGGATTCCGGCGCGATTGTGGTGGAAGGCGCTGACCTGGCCACCATGACATCAGAGCAACTGGCGCAATACCGGCGGCACACGGTAGGAATGGTTTTCCAGTCATTCAACCTGGTTCCGACCATGACGCTTTACGAAAACGTGGAGCTGCCTATGCGCTTTGCCGAGGTAAAGCGCAAGGAACGGCGCGCGCGCGTAGTGGAAGCCCTGGAGCGTGTGGGTTTGAGCGACCGCATGAAGCATCGGCCCAGCGAGATGTCGGGCGGAGAGCAGCAGCGGGCTGCCCTGGCGCGAGCGCTGGCGAATCGCCCTAAACTTCTGCTCGCGGACGAACCCACGGGCAATCTGGATTCAAAAACCGGCACTGAAATTATGGACCTGATTCGCGAACTGAATCGCACGCTGGAGATGACAGTCATTATGGTGACCCATGAGCGTCCTCTGGCGGAACGATATGCCAACCGCCTGGTCTTCCTGGGCGACGGCAGACTGGTGGGCGAACTTGAGAACAGCAAGCTGGAAAAGATTGGAGCGGCAAGGTGAGAGCATACGACCTGATAGAGCTTGCCGGACGGAACCTGCGCGAAGCAGGCTTGCGAAATTCGTTGACGACACTGGGCATTGGCGTGGGTGTGGCATCACTGGTGGCCATGCTGTCACTCGGCATCGGGCTGCAAAAGCTGGCGACGCGCCAGCTGGGACGGTCAGGACTGTTTGACACTGTGGTGGTAACGTCGCGCCAGGATTCGCGCGGACCGCGTTTTGCGCAAGCAGCTCCCGTGACGGCGCAGGCCAAACCGCTGGACGATGCAGCGCGACACAACTTTGAGCAGATGGCCCATGTAGTAGAGGTTTATCCGAACTTCAGTGCCGTGGGCGATGTGCGGCTGGAAACAGATAAAACCGGTAATCACTTTACCGTGGTAGGAACGCTGCCGTCGTCGGCGCGAACCAGTGAAGCCTTCGACGACGTTCAGGGAAGCTTCTTCTCCTCAGGCGTTGCGGAAGAAGCGATCATCCTGGGCGATTTTGGTCGCGACCTGCTCAATCTGCCGCGGGAACCGCGCGGCACGGACGTAAAGCTGACACCAGACCAGGCCAGCCAACTGCTGGGTAAAACTATTGTGCTGCGCTATCACAGGCGTGAGGCCGGAGAGAGCGCGCCGCTGGCGGGCAAGAGCACGAAGAAAGGCCAGGCTGATCCGGATGACGTGGATAGCGCAGACGGCATCAAGGCAGAAGACGCGCAGTCTTTCAATCTGGTGCCGAAACAGTTGAAGCTGAAGATTGTAGGGATTGTTTCCAGCGAGCCGAACCGGGGATTGCGGCAAGGCCGTACGCCTGTGTTCCTTCCGCTGGCGCTGGCGGAGTCACTGGACATGGTGCAGGCCGGCGAGTTGTGGAGCACGTTGCGACCGTCAGAAAGTAAGACCTATATCGCGTTGATTGTGCGCGTGGGAAAAAGCAAAGCCGTTTCCCAGGTGGAAGAAGACATCCGCAAGCAGGGGTTCACCACGTTCTCCATTCTCGACGCGTCAAAGGGAATCACGCGATTTTTCACTTTCCTTGATCTGTTTCTCGGGATCTTCGGCAGCCTTGCGCTGGCCGTGGCTTCACTGGGAATTGTGAACACGCTCGTGATGGCGATTCTGGAACGCAGGCGCGAGATTGGCATCATGAAAGCACTGGGCGCGAGCGATGGCGACGTGAAGCGAATCTTTTTCTTTGAAGCCGGGTCCATGGGAATTCTGGGCGGGGCGCTGGGCGCCGGTCTGGGCTGGACGATTGGGCGCGTGATCAACTTTGCCACAAATATCTACCTCCAGCGGCAGGACATCAAACCAGAAAATTTCTGGGTGGTGCCGGTGTGGCTGGTGGCCGCTGCGCTGGGTTTCTCTGTTTTCGTAAGCATGTTTGCAGGGCTGTATCCGGCGTCGCGGGCCGCGAAACTCGATCCGGTACAGGCGCTGAGGCATGATTGAGCAGTAGCATTCAGCGCTCAGCGCTCCTTGCGAATCCAAAAACATCTACCGCAAAGGTCGCAAAGAACGCTAAGAAACGCAGAACCTCTTGTCTTTGCGCTCTTTGCGTCCTTTGAGGTGAACCGGCTCTGACTGAATGCTAATTGCTGACTGCTGAGTGCTTAAGACCAACTGCTATTCTTAATATTCATGTCGAAATACCTGCTGTCATTTTTCTTTTTGTTTTTTGCAGTGAATGCTTTTGCGGTGTCGCGGACACAATGCGGCGCAATGAAGAGCAAGTACGTTCCCGGGCGCATTGGCTATTGCGCCATGCTGCCGCCGAGTTATGACGAGCATCCGGGCAAGCGCTTTCCGGTGCTGTATTTTCTGCATGGACTTGGCAGCGATCAGAGCTTTCTGGCTTCAAGCGGGGCGTCGAGTGGGATCGAGGAAGCGTGGGAAGATAAGCGCCTGGGCGAGTTTGTGATCATCACGCCGCAGGGCGAGAATAGCTTTTACATTAATTCGCGCGACGGCCACATTCTGTACGAGGATTTCTTTATCCGCGAGTTTGTACCGCAGATGGAGCGGCGTTTTCGGCTTGCCGGCGGCCGTGCGGGCCGGGCGATCGGCGGGATTTCCATGGGCGGGTATGGCGCGCTGCGATTTGCCTTTAAGTATCCGCAGATGTTCGTTTCAGTGGCGGTGCATATGCCCGCGCTTCTGGAAGAGCTGCCACACGGATCGTCGGATGTGGGTCTTGGCGCGTTTCTGGGAAATGCATTTGGCTCGCCCCTTAACGAACGCTTCTGGAAAGAAAATTCGCCGTTTGTTTTTGCCCGCACCGCCAACCTGCAAGGGCTGAAGATTTATTTTGATTGCGGCGACCAGGATAATTACGGCTTCAATGCCGGGGTGCGCCAGTTGGATAAACTTTTGACGGCGCGTCATGTTGCGCACGAGGCGCATATTTATCCCGGCGGGCATGATTGGCAGTTCGTATCGCAGCACTTGGACGCATCGATGGCATTTCAGTCACAGGCGCTGGGATTGACGAAGTGAAGATCGACTAGGAGCTGAAAGTGAAGATTCGAGGAAAGCTATGAGATGGTTAATCGCGATTCTGGCCCTGGCGGGCATGGTGGCGGCGTTTCTCGCGCTGAGAGAGCACTACCGCACGGAGGGAGAGTCGCCGTGCAGCATCAATGAAAGGTGGGACTGCGGCATTGTAAATAAAAGCAGGTTTGCTTCTATCGGCGGCGTTTTTGACCAACTTACGAACCAGAGCGCTGTGCCTTCAGACGACGCCAAGCCGCCGTTTGAAGCGATTCGCAAAATTCCGGTGGCTGATATCGGCATTGCCGGATACATCCTTATTGGTTTGCTGGCATTGATGAGACGGTGGCGATTACTAGCTGCAGCTGCGGTCCTTGCATTCGGTTTTTCGTGCTACTTGGCTTACATTGAGAAAAATATCCTGGAGAAATGGTGTATCTATTGCGTGATTTCGTGGGGAATCATTTCAGTGATTATGCTGCTGTCGCTGGTTGCGATGGGAATGAACTGGCGGCGCAGCCGTCGAGCACAGCCAGAGAGCGCGGCATAGGCAAGACGTGGGTTTAGGCCTTGCGGCTAGGCCGCGGCTTCTGCCGCTAGAGCTTCAATGATTGCGATGTTCTTTATCAGGTCATTGGGAATCCCGTGTCGTTCCTGGAGATATTGCGGACTGTTGTATGAGATTGAGCATCTGCCGTGTCCATCGTCTGCGACGAGAAGTTTGAGCGGGAGATCGATGGCGATTGAGGGAGAAGCCAACATGAGAGGAGTCCCTCCCTTAGGATTGCCGAAGATCAGGAGTTTTGTGTCCTGCATCTTCAGGCCGATAGCCCCTGCTTCGCCGCTGTGGTCGATAACGGCAAAAAGTTTGATACCGCGAGTTACAAGCAGCGACTTAATTTTGTTGACAGCTTCTTCCACGGTGCAATTGGCGGGTTTGGTAGTGATGCCGTTTGCTGGATTCATTTTT
>DASYKK010000507.1:0-10801 GCA_035995565.1 Candidatus Angelobacter sp. | reverse complement strand
ACCACCTGTCCCCACTTCGATTCCGAATTGGAGTGCGCGTAGAGAAGCACCCATCCGATGCCGGTGATGAGCAGAAACACCGTCAAAGAGTGTTCCCGCAGAGTCTCAAGAAAACGAATGGGTAATTTCCTCTTCGGCTCTTTGCTCTCGCTTGATCCACGCTCGTACAGGTGTTTGGTGGCCAGGATCATCACCACAACTCCGGTCCAGTCAGCGATCGCATTGCCAAAGAATGAGCCGATATGCCGTTTCTCGTCGCTGACGCTATAGAGAACGATCCAGGCCAGAAGAATGCAACTGGTTACGATCGTGAGACCGTGCCGCTCAAAGAACGTCTGGTCCTTCGTCTTGCGTAGAGAAAATTTCAAAACCGCCACCTCAAATACTAAGCGGGCACTCTAAACGTTACTTGTTTTTCGGCTTCGGCGGCGTCGCTGGCTCCGCTGGCGTGCTCGGATCATGCTTCCCAGGCAGGTCAGCCGGCTTCATGCTGACTTCACCGGCTGCCACGTCGTCATACTCGGGCTTCGAAATTCCCTGAAGATATTTATCAAACCAGCCCACGATGTGCTCCAGACGCTCCACCCGATGCCAGGGCTGTCCGGAGCGGGAAAGCTCATGTGACTCGCCGGGGAAACGCACCATGATGACCGGCCGCTTCAGGAACTTGAGTGCGCGGAACATCTCCTCGCCGCCGGCGCCGGGCGGCGTGCGATAGTCTGCCTCGCCCAGCACGAGCATCAGCGGCGTCCGTACGCTTCGTATGTAAGTAATGGGCGAGCGGTTTACATAGTCCTGCGGATCAAGAAACGGCGGCGCCTTGAACCACGAGGGCTGGAACAAAGTGAAATCGGCGGAGTACCACCACGCGGCCCAGCTTGCAATATCGCGCTGTGCCACGGCAGCGGCAAAACGGTCCGTGTGGCCGACGATCCAGTTCGTGAGCAGGCCTCCGCCGCTGCCACCGGTGACGCCGAGTTTTTTTGGATCGATATAACCGCGCTTCAGCACTTCATCCACGCCGAGCATCAGGTCGCGGAAGTCATCGCCCGGATAGTGATATTGAATAATGTTGCCAAACTCCTGCCCGTAGGACGTACTGCCTCGCGGGTTCGGATAGAGGACCACATATCCCTTGGCGGCCATCCATTGAAATTCATGGTCAAAGACAAACCCGTACGCGGCGTGCGGACCGCCGTGAATGTTCAGGATGAGCGGATATTTTTTCGATGCATCAAAGTCCGGCGGCTTCTGGATCCACGCATGAATTTTCTTGCCGTCAAAGCTCGTGTACCAGATCTCTTCCGGCGCGGTCAGGTTGAGCTGGGAGAAAAGCTTGTCATTGATGTGGGTCAGCTGGCGCGGCTGGGCGCCAGCGTGGGCCCGGTCAATCCAAAAAAGGTCGCCGATGTTCGTGGGCGTGGAGATGAGCGCAAGCAATCCCGATGCATCTTTGTTCGCGCGGAATCGTTCCACGGCCTGGTTGCCGTTGGTGACAAACAGTATCGGCAGATGACCATCATTGGTTTTCTTGGGATCGACATCCACCTGAATCAGGTTGGCAGTGCCTTTGCTGGCGGTGGAAACGATCAGGCTATTACCGTCGCCAGTCCAGACCACGTGGTCCTGGCCACCGGCGCGCGGTGTTCCCTGGTCGCCGCCTAGGCCGCTGCACACGTCAAAGTCATAGCTTGCCGTGAGATTGCGCGGCTTGGCGTCGGACGCAAGGTCCATTACCCATAGATCGGGCTGGGTGTAAGACTGCACCGGCTCGTTGATGGAAGCGCAGAAGGCCAGGCGCTTGCCGTCCGGACTGAGCGACATCTCGCGCGGCGCCATATTGATGGAAACAACTTTTGCCGGCGCGCCGCCGGCTGCTGCCACGGAATAGACATCTGCATGAGGATGCTCGTAAGAAGGATCGTCCACCTGCGTGGTAGTGAAGTAGATCCTGCTCGAATCTGGCGACCACATGATGCCGTCTTCCTGATATTTGCCGCTGGTAAGCTGCCTGGGCTTGGCATCGTCTTCGGAGCTCTCCGGCGCGGCGATCACCCATATGTGCTGCGGATGCTTGAAATCTATATAGCCTGCGCCGTTGAGGCGATAGACCGAGCGTGTGATGACGCGCACGTCGCTCTCATGGTCGCCGTCGGCGGCTCCGGCTTCCAGCCTGGTGGTGTCTTTGCTGTCTTTGTCGTCTTTATTTTCGGCCCTGGCTTCGGACTTGCTGCCGGATTTACCTTCAGACTTTCCCTGGGCCTTATCTTTTTCCCCGCCGGTGTCTTTCTTGCGCAGCTTGGCCAGGTCTTCCGGAGAAGTGTCACTGGTGAAGGCAATCATCCGGCTGTCAGGCGACCACACCGGCCCACCCGCGCCGCGCGGCAGATCAGTGATCTTCCATGACTCGCCCCCTCCACTTACGGGCAACAAGTAAAGCTGCGCCGACGGAGGACGTGCTGCGGCCCCGCCGGCACCGCCGGGGCCGGCGGCAGCATTCTCAGGCGAGCGGGTTTCAGGAGTACGAAGAAAGACCAGCCATTTGCCGTCGGGCGACCAGCGCGGAGAAGAATCGTGCTTGCCGTCGGTCATGCGGCGCGGCTGATCGTCGCCGCGCGTGCTCACGCTCCAGATCGACGTGTCATATCCGGTCTTCTTCTCGTCCACCGTGACTTTTACGAATGCCACGCGCGATCCATCGGGCGAAATCTGCGGATCGCCGATCCAGTTGAATTGGAAAATGTCTTTCTCAGTGATCGAACGTTTCTGCGCTTGAGCTGGTTGCGCTTGAGCTGGTTGCGACTGGGAAAGACCGGCAATCGCCGCGCCGAGACATAATGCGATGACGAGCAGGAAGTGTTTACTACGCTGGATATCAAAGCCTTCTGGAGAGCAAGGGCGAGCCCGACTAGCGCGGCGAGCCCGCTGTGGCAGGAGCACGCGAGAAGCCAAAACCCCGAAATTGTTCAGCGGTGTGAAGCGCAGCGCAGCGAAGCAACAGAATAAAAGACGGGCGGAACGAGGCATGGAGACTCCTTCAGAAGAAACCTAACTTTATACGAGAGCAGGGAACAGTTGTCTACCGGTGGAAGAGCGGCCATTTATGGCCGCGAGCAGTCTCGCGCCAACTCAGTCCTCCTCTTCCTCTGGCTCAAATTTCACCCGTCCCACATTGCTCATCGCCAACTGCAAAAAGTAAGCCAGCTTGGTCGCGCGCTTTTCGTCCAGTGTGCCGTCCACCAGCCCCTGCATGGATGTGTTGATCGCCACCTGGATCGAGTTCGCATCATCTAGTGCAGGCAGGTTGAGACGGGTCGGCCGCGCAGCTTCCATTGCCTGGTGCATGCAGCAATACTTTTGTCCACGCATTTTCGGCGCACGGCAGGGACGCCCGCTGCTCCTCGGATATTCGCAACGTGGTGCGCGGTTCGCTTTCTCCAGGTTGTCCCTCACATGGTAAAAACGTCGTGGCGCTCGCCATCGGCAATTTGCGCCATTAAGCGGACGCTGTTTGTCTCTGCTTATAGAACTAAGTAGGGTTAGTGTTAAATAGAGCGGCATTCGCGATCCAAATCTACTCTTGCAAGTAGTAGACTTGCTCAAGCTTCCTACCGTTCCTCCCAGGAGAATCTAGAATATGCAAGTTGACCTCCCCGTTCGTCTGCCCGCCCCATTCAAAAATGTATTTCTTACCACGACTGCGGCCCTGTTGTTGTTTGCCGCCAGCAGCAGCGCGCAGATAGTGCGCCAAATCAACAGTTCAGGAACAACCCAGCCCCAGTCACAGCAGGCAGGAGTGCCCGGCATTCAGGATCCGGAACTCGATTCAGGCCTGGATGGCAGCGACAGCGATGGCGATCTGGGTATTGATCTGCAAGGGAACGTCACCGGCAAGACGTCACTCAATCGATCCATTACTGCCGGCCCCGGCCAGGGACAGACGGTAGCCGGCAGCAGCAAGGCCAAATCGAATCCTGAAATCGTTACCAGCTTTGACGGTCTCAACTTTTTTAACCAGCGTTTCGCCAACCACGGCAACCAGTTTTCAGTGGAACCGCCTGATCAGGCTTTGTGTGCGGGAAACGGATTTGTTCTGGAATCGACGAATGACGTTTTGAATATCTATGGCCAGGACGGCACTTCGTTGCTGGGCGTAACGGACCTGAACACTTTCTATGGGTATCCCGCGGCGATCAATCGGGCTGCTTCACCCCTCCGCTTTGGGCCTTCCCTCACCGATCCCACCTGCCATTTCGATGCGGACACGCAGCGCTGGTTCCACGTTGTCCTTACGCTGGACCGCGCAGTACCTACGTCGCAAAACCTGAATGGCAAGAACCATCTGGACATCGCTGTGAGCAACACGTCGAATCCGCTGGGTAGTTGGACGATATATAAGGTGGCGGTCCAGAACGACGGAACCGACGGAACGACGGACCATGGCTGCGTCGCGAGATCCAGAGGCGTGCTGGTGCATGCGCAATGTCTTGGCGACTATCCGCACATTGGCATGGACGCTAATGGGCTCTATATTACTACGAATGAATTTGATCTGTTTTCTCCCGGCAGGTTTCACGGAGCGCAGATTATTGCCATCTCCAAGCACCAACTGGCGGCCCTCTCACCCACCGTCAATGTGGTGGAGTTCAATACCGTTGCCTTGGCGGCGAATCAGCCTTTCGGCCTTCCCGGCTTCACTGTTTTTCCGGCTCTCTCGCCGGGCACTGACTTTCGGAGCGACAATGGCGGTACTGAATTCCTGCTGAGCTCGTTGGCCGTTTTCTCGAATACAGGAGCCTTTAACCAACTTGTCCTATGGCAACTGACTAACACTCAGTCACTGGACGCTGCTACACCGGCAGTCAATCTGACTACCGGAACCGTGGACACTCAAACCTATGCTGTACCGCCGGCCGCGACGCAGAAGACAGGTCCGTTCCCCCTGGGACAATGCCTGGCCGACTCCAGTATTTCGACTCCGTTCGGGACTGGTTGCTGGCGCTTCTTCTTTGTTGGCGGCGGACCTTTCATTAATCCGGAAACCAGACCGCCCAGCAACGATTCTCGTATGCAGCAGGTTTCATATGCGAACGGTAAGCTCTGGGCGGCATTGGATTCAGCAGCCACGGTCAATGGACAGAACCTCGCTGGCGCAGCATTCTTTGTGCTGCACCCAAACGGCGCGTCGGCGAAGGTAATTCAGCAGGGAATAGTAGCTCTGCCGAATAACAATCTGACTTATCCCGCGGTCGCCGTGAACTCAAGCGGACGCGGTGTGATTGCCTTCACGGTGCTGGGCCAGGACCATTTCCCCAGCGCAGGCTATGCTTCGCTCGACGCCAAAATCGGCGCCGGCCCAGTACACATTGCCGCTGAAGGAGCTGCCCCTCAGGACGGTTTCACTGGCTATTTTCCTGAAGTAAACCCGGTACGTCCTCGGTGGGGAGATTATGGCGCCGCCGCCGTAGATGGCAACACCATTTGGTTTGCCAGCGAATACATATCTCATTCCTGTGACCTGAATACCTACGTAGCCACTAACTTTACTTGTGGTAACACGCGCGGATCTTTAGGCAATTGGGCCACGCGCATTACTCACGTTACCGTGCAGTAACCATTGAAATTTCTACTGCGGGGCCGGAGAAATCCGGCCCTACTTCTTTGCGTGATATTCTGTAGTGGGCTTAGATTCGCTACGCTGGAAGAAGGTGACTGTACACGGCCTTTTTTCCCACTTTCATCCCCTCTAACTTTGGTAACTTTTCTGTGCGGCTGATCTGGGACAAAATAAGACCAATATGTCCCTGGCCCCGGTCCAAGATCACGTAGAACAACTAGAAACCAGTGTGTCTGCAAGCGACGCAGCCACGCCCACGCGCTGGCAGGCGCTACGCGTGCGCTTCCGCAAGATGCCCGGCTGGACGCGCTATGGCGTCATTACCCTTCTGCTTATCGCAACGATCTTTGCTGTCTATGCTGCTGTGCCGGTGGAACAAGCCAGATTACAGATCATCTGCCAGCATAATTTTCATTCTGCGCAGCTTTCAGTCCTGCTGGATGGTTCCGTGGTTTACGGCGGCAATATGAACGTGGCTTCAAGAAAACGGCTGGGCATCTTGCCCAAGGGCCAGTCTGGGCCAGAGATTTTTTCTAAAGTGATTGACGTTCCCACCGGCAAGCACGTGGTGCAGGTCCGCATCAGTGCGCCGGGTGAAGGATTTGATCAGGCGCGCACCGCTGCCGCCGACTTTACACCCGACCGCGAAAGCATTTTGCAGATTAACGCCACACGACGGAATACGCTGGCAGTGAACTTTGAAGGCGCAACTTCTTCGACAGCGGAAGCGACGACCGCTGCGACTGCGTCGGACTCGCATCCGCTGCCCAAGAGTGGAAGCGGGATCACGATCGTCTTCAGCATTCTGGGGACGATGCTATCCGCCAGCATCAGCTTTCTGGTGCAGGAGTTCTGGCGGTCGCACAAGAATCGCGTTGGCAGCTAGCAGGAAAGCTTCCAGCTCCTCTAGCCATTAGCTCATTCGCAATTTGTCCACGAAACTTCTTTTCGCTAGGCCTTAGTCATCGACGACATCCGCCAGGATGGTATACGCCGGCTGCACTTGATGTTTGGCTAGAGGCCAAGAACTAAAGGCTAAAGGCTAGTGTGGCAGCTCCGGTCGCAGATCGTCACCCTTGCTGCCGCCGGTCCTATTTTCCTCTTGCCTGAAGCTGGCATAGTCGCGCTCGGCGTCGGAGAGCACGGGGACCTGGCTCTCGTAATTCCAGGTTACAACGGCTCAAGTCGCGTGATAGAACGTCAGTACTAAGTGTAAAAGTAACATGAAAAGTGACCCTGCGATAGCAACAGCAGAAATTGTCCTCACATCACAAATTGCAAAGGAGAACACCTGACAATGCGTATATTTTCTCTTGCTGCGTCCTTTTCCTTCCTCTTTATTTCATACTTGGCCCCGGCCACCGCACAATCATCGCAATCGTGCAAGACCACAACCATTACTGTGAACGCCACAGGAGGAAACGTCGCCCCTCTTGGCATCAATTCTGCGGACACAGTTGTCGGAACTTTCGCCGATTCAGGATTCGCCAATCATGGATTCATATGGGCGAACGGGAATGGCCGGCTCTATGATTTTCCCGGAGCCGTGGGGACGCAACTCTCAGGAATCAACAATGCGGGAATCTCCGTCGGTACCTTGACCAATAGCGATGGCAGTTCTCATGGATTCACACTGGACAAGAACGGACGAACAAGACAGTTCGCAGTTCCGGGATTCTTCAGTACTGTCGCCATCGGCATCAATAACCACGGAGTCATAGTTGGAGTGGCCCAGCCTGTTCGCGGCCCTGATAGCGGCTTTGAGAAAATCGGGAACACCTTCAAGACGATCCAGTTTCCGGGCGCTGTCAACACCACTCCGTTATCAATCAATGATGCCGGCGTGATTGTGGGCCAATACTTCGATGGCAACAGCACACATTCATTTGTCCTGGCGAACGGCAAGTATGTGACTTTTGCCTGGCCCGGGACCTCCTCCACCCAGGCGAGAGGCATCAACAATGCCGGCGAGATAGTGGGTGAATTCCGCCAGACCGCGAATTCACAAGGACAGGGATTCACGTTCAAAGATCGCAAATTCGCCGCCTTTAAGTACCCGGGCGCAACCTTCACGGAACTCTCAGGCGTGAATGCCCTGGGCGACCGCGTGGGCGATGGCGTTACCAGCAGCAACAATGGTTTTCTTAGTGGCCCGGGATTTCTTTTGAAGTGCCGCTAGCCGCATCGAGGAGAACAGAACACCAGCGTGGCCGAGCCATGTAACGCGTCCACACTATAAAGAGAGGCATGGCCGTAGGGCCTGCATTCCGGCCTACGGCTTTTTCTCTTGCAAATCGCTTGTCTTCGGCAGCTCCGGTGGCGGATAGTAAACCTTGCTGCCGCCGATCTTCTGCACCTCGTCGCGGAACGTTGTTCCGTAATCCTTCTCGCTGGTCAAAGCATATGCCTGGCGCTTGTAATTCCAGCTCTTTGGGTTCAGCCGCTGCGCTTCTTTGAAGTGCGCGATCGCTTCTGGGTGGTGGCCGGACTTATAGAGCTGCTCTCCCAGTCCAAACTCTGCGGCGGCCCGCGCGATGCTCGGATCCTGCGCGGTCAGTTTTTCCCGGAGATGATCTTCACTCATCACATAACCGCTCTTGCCGCCCTTTTGCACCCAGTCTTTCAGCGCATTAAGGTACGGCTCAGAATCAAGGCCGCTGAATTTCTTGAAGCGGTCGTCAACGAATGCAACTTCATTGGGGCGGACGATGCGGCCTTGCTCATTGATCCAGACGCCGGTCGGCACGTTGACCATGTTGTACAACTTGGAGACCACGTGCTTTTCATCAATGAGCACGGTGTAAGTCAAAGGGCCGATCTTCTTTGCCGTCTCAATCGTCTCGGGTGGCAGATCAGGCTTTGCGTCGAGATAATGCAACGGGTCAATCCACGGGCCGGCATCTCTTGCGCCTCCGGTATCCTGCGCCACGGAGATGATTTCAAAATTCTTGTCTTTCAACTGCTGGTAGATTGCCTGCCAGCCTGGCAGGTCAAAGCGGCATCCTCACCACGACGCCCATGTGACCAGCAGAATTTTCTTCCCGCGAAAATCAGAGAGGCGATGCAGCTTGCCTTGAAGATCGGACAGCGTGAAGTCAGGCGCCTGGAGCGAGCTGAGTTGCTGGCGCTGGTCTGAGCGTAGTCCGAAATACCAGGTTGCAAGCGCGGCATCATGCGCCACCGGTTGATGGACGAGCTGGGCAAATGCCGACATGTTGAACCAGGTCAGGCTGCCTTTGGATTCGCCGGCGTCCTTGTGAATGAATGCTTCTCTCTTTGCTTTGGGCAGCGGAAAGCAGAGTTCGTCGCGACAGACGCCCTGCGGCTTTACCTCAAAGCGCGTAGCCCGCTTCAGGTCGGCGGTAGTGATCCAGAGCTGGTCGGCGTCTTCGCGCGCTGTGGCGAGGTCGGTGGCAGTGTCGTCATAAACGATGGTGGCACTAAGTTCTTTGGCCGCGGCGGGAACCGTGGCAAGCAACAGAATAAGGAGCAGCCCCGAAAACATATTGGCTTTCATGATGAGGTCTCCACGTCGGGCGCAATTATAAAGCGTTCTGCGTAAGTGCGCCGCGTGTCTTAAGTTGCAGGAAGTGGCGTGCAAGGCCCTGGATACCGGAGGAAGGCCGCCAAGTCTCTTTCCTGCTTAAAAGGGCCTTGGTTTGTTGAGCTTGCGCGGAGTGTGCGCGGGCTGCGGCAGTGCAGGTGCAACAACCTAAGTAACAAATCTTCGGCTTTCTTAACCTTCGGAAGGCCGCATCTGTTGATACAGTGATCTGTTGCCGGAGGACTATCCGGAATAACCAAATGAAGAACTTGCGGGGAAAATGCGCGCTGTTGGGCACACTGCTGGCAGGCACCTTGACTTGCGCTCAGCCTCTACCGAGGCTGGATAACATGACGCCCGCATTCTCGCTGGTTCCATCTTCAATGGTCACGCCGGTAAAGCAGCCGTGTGCGCACCCTACTGAGCCGTTTGATATCGATGACTACGATGGTCCGCTCAGCCGCGTGGTTTCACGGTTCTCGCAGCGGCTGGAAAGAACGACGGTCCACATTCCGCGGCACAAGAGTGATCTCCGTCCCTGCGCGCTTTCCGCTGCAGACAAGTTTCATATGTTCGTGGAAAGCACAGCCGATCCGCTGAACTATGTTGGCGCGGCATGGGACGCCGGCATAGCGCAGATTGAGAAGGATGATCCCAGCTACCAGCAGGGCGCCCTGGGGTATGCAAAACGGTTTGGCGCCGCGGTTACTGACAGTGCCACAAGCGACTTCTTTGGCATTTATCTTTACCCATCTCTTTTCCGCCAGGACCCGCGTTATTACCGGCTGGGACAGGGCTCCAGGCAGTCACGGATCAGCCACGCGCTGGCGCACACGTTTGTGACGCAGGGCGATTCCGGCAAACTCATGCCGAATTACTCCGAGTGGTTTGGGACGGTAAGCTCCAAAGCGCTGGGCAATTTCTACCATCCCGGGAATGAGCGTGGTTTTGGCCCGACCGCCAGTCGCGTCGGCTTCAGTGTCGCCAATGACATGGCGTGGGACGTCCTTCGCGAGTACTGGCCCGAAATCGCCAGAAAATTCAAGCTGCCCTTCCGAACCCATAATTAAACTGTTGAGACGGGCTGTCCTCGGAATTTATGGAGCCGGCGTGGGCGTGTTGATCGCTACCAGAGTTGGCCGATCATAAAGTTGTATGCGCAGGGTGACTTGCTTGCGCTTGTCGAATGCGGCCTTGTCCACGGGATAAGAAAAGATTGCCACGCCATTGAAAGATGTCTTGGTAGGAATCTTCAGGTCCTCTCTCAGCCAGTCCCCCTTCGCCTCCGTCAGAGGCGGAAACGCTTCAACATAGCGCGGGGCATCCACGCCGGGAGCGGCGTTGTCGCTGAATTTCTTGCCGTCCGTCGTCTCTACCTCGGCCTGGATTTGCTTGATCCACAACGGGCCTTCAACCTGGTTGTCCAGCTTGATCTGGATGGCCACCATGGTGTTGGCTTCCTGAGAGGCCGATACCACTTTAGTGATGGCCAGCGAAGCGCTTGGCTTGGTGCGGTTCGAGAGCGCTACCACGGCTACCAGAATTCCTACCACTACTGCAGCCACCAGCAGCGGAATAATAGGCGGCAGGGTCCACTTGGCGCTGTCCATTTCCTCGGACATGGGAATGTGGCCGGCATC
>DASYKK010000506.1:0-3626 GCA_035995565.1 Candidatus Angelobacter sp. | reverse complement strand
CGGACCGGCCTGGCCTTCAAGATTCAGCGTGCCTCCGCCCGGCATGCCAGCCGACAGAGTAAACGGCATTGCGCTCGTGGCGGAGATGTTGCGCGCCACCAGATTTACGTTCTGGTAAACGCTTTCCTTGCCGGCAGAATGTCCGCTGCTGTGGCCCACGCGCACGGTTCCTCCGGCAATCTCGAACTTATCGACGGACACGTCCGGAGCGGATTTGGCTGAAGGTTCGGGAGTTGGTTTTCCAGTCGGTTCTGGAGTTGCCTTTGCTGACGGCTCCGGCGCGCTCTTTTGTGTCTGCCCCGTGGCGCCCAGGGTGGAGTAGTTCCACTTGCCGGCTGCATTCTTGAGCAGCGTAATGTCTGGCTTTTGTATGGTCAGCGAAGTAACCTTAAGCTGTTTGGAGAAAATCAGCGGCATCAATTGCACGCCGACTTTCACCGAAGCCGCTTTCAGGAACGGGTCCTTGTTAAAGGCAGGATCGTCAGCAATCGTGATATCGCTGGCGCTGGCGCCGCCACTCAGGAGAGAAGCATCCAGCTTCCCGATATGGACCTGGCGGTTGAGCGCAGCGGAGAGCTTCTTTTCCAGATCAGGGCGGAAGCTGTCTACATTGATAAAGAGCGGAACGGCAATTATCACAAGTAGAAGTACGCCAACGACAATCCCGGAGATTACCAGCAAACGCTTCATAGAGAAATGCTACCAGAAAGCCACCTAAATAGATGTTATTGACACGGCAGGTGGTTTGCCGGAGCATACTATGTATGCCCTTCAAGCGAGTCCCGGTTTTTCTGGCATTGCTGTCTTTGGCTGCGTTGGTTGCAGCACAACGTGGATCGGCCAAGAACCTGGGATGCGCAAGCGCACCATCCCATACCGAGCCAGCCGTCCACATGGAAAATGGCTCAATCCTATATGCCGAATTGTCAAAGACCATTGACGCCAAGAAAGCCAAAGTCGGAGACCCCGTAAATGCCGTGCTTTCTGCCGACGTTCTTTCTCACGGAAAAATCATTATTCGGCATGACTCAAAGCTGATTGGGCATGTTTCTGAAGTTCAACCTCACACTAAAGAAACGCCTGAATCGCGCCTGGGAATCGTTTTCGATAGAGTCATTCTAAAAAGCGGGGAAGTATCATTCCAATCGCTGCTCCTGGCCATCCGTCCCGCCGAGCGCGCTGTGGTCGATGTGCCGCGGGCTCCCTCTCCGCTGAGCAATTCGGCCACGCAGCCAATGCAGACTGGACATTATCCTTCGCCCCAAGGGAACAACCATCCAGCAAGAATCAATTCCCCACTGGACGATGGAATGAAATCACACGACCGGGAGATCGCAAAAACCGGGCCAACGGATATTGATGGACTGAGCCTAAGTTCTCCGGCCAATGGCGGCGCTCAGACGATCGTCTCTACGCAACGCACGGTAAAGCTGGAAAGCGGCGTGAAAATTGAATTGCGCGTTACCGGCCAATAAACTTCCGCGCCTAGCTCCCATAATTTTTCCTGAGATAGTTCGTGATCTCGGTTTCAAGTTCGGCATAACCGGCATGGACGGTACCGCGCAGGGCTGACTCCACGCTCTGCCCTTCTCCTAAACGCTGCAACAGCCGCGCCAAGTCGCCCATTCCATACGTGGCGCGGATATATTCAACGGCCGCCAGGCTTTCCGCGTAAGCTACCGAAGCCTCCGCCGAACTATATCCCTGGAACTCTCCTTCCATCTGATTGAGCGGAATCTGTCTGCCGGAGACATAAAGCGATGCGAGCCGCGGGCCGATGGCTCTGGTCGTTAATCCCTGTTCCAGTTCTGCAATGCCTTCATTGAGCCAAGCAGGAACGCGATTGTGCGTGATCTGCGCGACAAATGAATGCGTCAGTTCATGCCGCAGGACGCTGGCCATTTCCGGCGTTACGGCCTTGACCCCGGAAATCGGGATGCGGATCTTGCCGTCATTGAGCGCCGCGGTCCAGGCCGCCGCGTGGGTTACGTCGAAGAAAGCCTGGTCTGTATAGAGTGAAACATAAATGTTTCTGGGCGACGAGCCCAAGTCATTGCTCAGGTCGCGATAGTCCGCTTCGAGCGTTTCCAGCACCTGAGTCCGCAAAGCATCGGCCGTCTGCGATCCTTCATAGCGAAGCGTAAAGTGGCTGCTCTCCTGCTGGCGGAAGTCGGCTTCTGTTTTGGATTCGCGCTCCACCCGTTCCAGCAAATCCCGGGTCTTGTCGTCTGGACGGAGCTGCAAAGATTTTTTCAAAGCGGCAATCGCTTCGCGATTATGGTCGTTCTTGTAGTACGCGTATCCGAGCAGCAGAAATGCGTCTGCTGACTGCGGGCTGGCACGTGTTGCCTGTTGCGCGCGCAGCAGCGCTTCTGCGGGCTGGCCCAGTTGCAAAAGAATGGCAGCGTAGTTTTCCAGCAGGACGCCGTGATCGGGTAGAAAGACCAGCGCCGCCTGGAGATAACGTGCGGCAGCCGAATAGTTGCGCCGCTTCTCTTCGAAATTGGCGGCAATTGAATTGGCGGCGGCAGCACGCACAGCGTCACCTTCGCTCTCGAGAGCTTTGATCGCGGCGGCGTCAATCGCGCCGTTGCGAATCACGCGCGACACAAGATCTCCTGAGCTAACCATTTCCTCATGCGCTGGCGGAGCCTCCGTGGCGGCCGCAGCACGCGCCGGAGGTGGCCCATAAACCGCACCTTTCTCAATGCGGACGACGATTGACTTGGGAATGCTCATCGTGTTGTCGCCCAGGGTGTATTCGACGCGACCGTTGCGCTCCTGAGCCGAATCGGCCTGAATGCGGTCGCCATTTTTCAACACGATGGTGTCCGCGCCGGCTCCGGCACACAACATGGCAAAGGCGCAAAATGTGATAATCGATTTCAAGTCAGAAAAGTCTAAGCGATTATGGCATGTCTATGACCCGCACGTTAATCCTGAGAGTAACGAAGGTACTACTGCTCAGCTTTGCCCCAGCCCTGGCGAATATTCCCGCTTTGGGCCAGACGGCAGCGTCTCCTTCCGGCGCTGTGGCGCTCTACCGTGAGCTTCTCAATCCTTCTTTTGACGCCAAAGACGTTTACCATGTTCGCGAGGTTTCCATTCTGCTGGAAGATCTGCACATCTCCATCAGCGATGGCACCCTGGCTTTCGTGCGTGAGATCAACGGCCATATTACCGGCGCCATGTTTGAAGGCGTGGGAGAAGTCCTGTTGGTGCCTCCGAATCGTGCCGAACGTACATCGCTTGCGCTGTTTACCGGCTCGGCGGTGCTGGAACAGCGTTTTCAGTCCGCATATCTCCGGTTTTATGACGAGAAGACAGTTACCGAGCTGCGGGCCGGCCTGCGCGGCCACGCGGAAGACGCCCAGGAATTTGTTACGCGCTGGCAGCAGCCCGCATTGCTTCTTGCCCGTGGCGACGCTCTACCAATCTTGCAGGCCATGACTGGAGCTCCGCAGTCCGCCGCGCGCTTCCTCCACTTGCGCATGGGAGGAACTACAGCCGGGATTATCGACGTCTTCTTCGATAGCAATGGCTCCGAGCAAATCAGCGTGGCCCAGGCCAGCGTTATCAATAATGTCGCCTACTATGACACGTGGACATCGTTTCCCATGCGCTCT
>DASYKK010000505.1:0-6893 GCA_035995565.1 Candidatus Angelobacter sp. | reverse complement strand
GATCGCTTTTTCGGCTTCCTCGTCATTTGCCATCTCCACAAAACCGAAACCGCGTGGCTGGCCGGTATCGCGGTCTTTCAAAACAGTGACGTTTTCGACCTGCCCGTACGCTGCAAAAGCCTGCCGAAGTTCATCTTCACTGACGTTAAAATCCAGATTGCCTACATAAATATTCTTCATGCGATCCTTCTTTACTGGAGTGCAGGCGCCTAGCTACGGGCGATCATTCGATTGCTAATTTGAACGAATGACAATCATCTTACCTGCCATTCGCGCCTGTTGAACCCAATAAGCCTACGCCTGAACGGTGAAAAGATGCAAATAGGTCGGAGCTGATTTCTGACATCGATGTGCAACAGTTTCCCGCTTTGGATTTGACGATTCCGATCCCTTCGTGGACTATAATTTTCGACAGGGAGGACTACCAATGTGGCCTCTAAGTATTTTCTTATTTTTGGCGACTGCTGTTCCGCAGCAGAAATCTCTTGATGTATCTCCGGATTTCCTTCAGTTGAAACTACCCGTCACACAGCACAGCCAGTTTGACGACGCGTTGGGACGCAAATTGATCGAAGAGAGCCAGCGCAATACCTGCTACACGATGCGAAGCTATATCTTCCGCCGTCAGGATGGCCAGGCGCCGGTACCCGCAGGCATGACCACGTGCACTCCTGCCAATCTATTGCAGCAGAGACAAGTTTCACCCGCGCCGCAGGTGCTGTATGTTCCGCTTGCGGACCACAGCGATCCTGGGGAACCGCAGCGCTGAAAAACGTGGCCGCTAATCCGGACGGCGCTCCATCTGTATATACATCTGGTCTTCGCCGGTGTGCGTGAAGCCCAGGCGCTCATAAAGGCGCAGCGCTGGATTAGCTTTTAGCACCTGCAAACGCAGAGGAACGCGATCGCACGAACATTCGCGGATAAGTTCGCGAAGCAACTGCCCGCCAATACCCAGCCCGCGGTGTTCGCCGAGCAAAGCAATATCCACCAGCAGCGTGGAATCTTCTTTGCGAAGGACCATGAGGCGGCCGATCGACTCGCCATCCTGCTCGACGATCTGGTGTTCGGCGTCGCCATATGCGGATTCATACGACCGGCGCTGAGCGTCAAACTGCATGCGCAGAAACATTTCCTGCTGTACTGGGGGCCAGCCAAACCCGGCGATTTCATGGACGCGCGTGCTGGCATAAAGCTTAAACAGAAATTCCTGATCGTCAGCCCGGCATGGTCGTAGCGAAATGGTCATGGCAGTTCATGCATTCTAGTCGAGTTTTCACACTCCATTAACATTCTGCTTGTAACCTGAAGTTGTTATGGGCTCACTCAACCGAACGCCGCATGTGGACCAACCGGCAGATGAACCAATAGAACAGAACGCCGCTGCCGCAACCAGCGTGGCCGACAAACAAAAAGTCTTTGTCGTTGAAGATGACTCCGACATTGCACGCCTGGTGCGCCATCATCTTGAGGCTGCCGGATATCGGGTGCGCAGCTATGCCAGCACGCATTCCGTGCTGGCGGACGCGCTCAAGGAACGTCCGGCTTTGCTGCTGCTGGATATCATGGTCCCAGGCGGGGATGGAATCGAGCTCTGCCGCCAGGTGCGTCAGTCAGGACCGGCGCTGCGTGGCACTCCCATCGTTTTTCTGACGGCTCGCACCGGCGAAGCTGATCGCATCCGCGGATTGGAAATCGGCGCGGATGACTACATCACCAAGCCGTTCAGCCCGCGTGAACTGGTGGCGCGCGTAAAGGCCGTCTTGCGGCGTTCTGAAGTGCCACCGACTCCCAGTGTAATTCGCGCCGGCGAGATGGAAATCGATGCGCTGGCCATGGTGCTTACGGTTCGCGGCGTCGCGATCACGGTAACCGCTACTGAATTCCGGCTGCTGCATTACCTTGCCCGGCACTCCGGCCGAGTGTTTACTCGCGACCAGATCCTTGACGCGGTCTGGAAAGAGACTGCATTCGTCAGTCCCCGCTCGGTGGACGTGTATGTAAGAAAACTGCGCGCCAAGATCGAAGTTGATCCGGAGCAGCCCCGCTATCTGCGGACGGTGCGGGGCGCCGGATACCGCTTTGAGTCCCCGAAAAAGTGAATCCCGCCTTAGACAGCGCTCATCTACCACTGTGAAAACAATCGCTTTGTATCGTTCATGGAAATTGCTATTAGTTTTCATTCCCTGTTAACCGGTGGGTGGTAGGCTTCGTCTAACAAGTAACGCTACAGAAAAGGGTGTTGTATGGCGATCCAGGCAGCTAAGGCGCAAACGGCGGACTATATCATCAACAATCTTCTTGTAACCATGGGCCTCAAGGTGGACGAAGCGGTCAATCAGGCCATTGCGGCCCTCCTGCACGCGAACTCCCACGTGGTTGCAGGCGTGCTGGAAAGTTCGGTGGCGATTCAGGAACTGGAACTCACGCTTGATCAGGCTGTTTTTTCTGCATTGGAAAAGGGCGATTTGTGCGCTTCAGAGATCAAGCGCGTCAGGTCGGCGGTGAACATCAGCAAAGACCTCTCGCGGCTGGGCAAGCTTGCCGCCAATCTGGGACGTAAGGTCACTGAGGTCGGAAAACATCAGGAGCACGAAGACTTTTCCCGGCTCCAGCCGCTGGCCATCGCGGTGTCTCATCTTTGCCGGCAAACTCTGCGTTCGGTCACGCGGCTCGATCCAGTGCTGGCACGCAATGCCGCAGAGGGCGGAGCCTCCGTGGATGCCTATCGCGACTACGTTTTGCGTGGGCTGAACGCGCAAATAAATGCCACAGACGAGCAGAGCCTCCACTTGATCTTTGCCTCGCGCTGCCTGGAGCAAATTGCCGACAATGCGGTCCATCTGGCAGAGAACCTGCTGGTCTTTCTGGCCGATCATCGCGAGCCGGAAAACAGCCACACCATGGCGTCCTGAGAATCGCCCCCATCAGCGCGATTTTGCACAGGATTCATGGCACTTTAACCTTGGATTCACAAAGCCTCTCTATAACTTGAGATAGACGGCAGAATGTCGAATCAAGCCGCTCTTCCCCTTGAAGAAGCGGCGGACAAGGTAAGTATAGTCATGACTACCCCAGCAACTCTTCTTCCGCAGGAATCTTCAGTGCAATCACATCTGGTTGACCTCACCTTAAGCGCGTGTTCCGTGGCCAAGGACGAGGTCACGCATGCTCTTGACGGACTGATCAACGGCTCCCAGTTGGCGCTGCTGGCCGTCCGCAAATGCGAAGAACGGCTCGACAGCATGGACCGCGAAATGGATGAAGAGCTGGCAACGGTGATCACGCAGGTAACCCCGCCCCAGGCCCGTGAGCTGCTGGCCTGCATGAAGCTGATGCTCGATCTTGAACGCGTAGGTGACCTGATTGCCAGTTTCAGCGAGCGGTCAGCCATTGTCCGTAACCGCATTGATATGGACGATATCGAGCAGTTGACCAGGATGGGCTGCCTGCTGGAAAACATGCTCACCACCATGGTCAAGGCTTTCGCCACACGCGATATTGAACAGGCGCTGCATGTGCTGCGAACAGACTCTGAGATTGACCGGCTGCGCAACCTTATTGTGGTGCGCCACACAGAAAATGCTGAAGGACTCAAGGGTCCGGAAAGCCTGCATGTGCTGGCGATGGGCAACGCTCTGGAGCGCGCCGGCGATCACATCAAGAACATGGCCGAAGAACTCTGCCATCTGGCCACAGGCCACACCATCCGCCACCTGATCCGGGCCAAAGACAAACCCATTGAGCAACTCTTTTTGCAATGGCTGGCCAAGAACTCTGCCCAGACGGAGTAAAAGCTGCGGCATCCAGCAGCTCTGGGCAGCAGCAGTTTCCAACCGTCTGCCATCGGCATCACACTAATTGGACTCGGTGCGTCCACCGTGCCGTGGTCAGAAAACACCAAAAAAACCAAAAAAGAGGAGATGAAATGCGTTTGGTAGACAATCTCCGTAAAGCTGAAGAAAAAGGCGTCATGCGCATTCGGCGAGGCATGGATCGCGCCCGCGAAGAATGGGCTGATGTTGAGCGCCGTATTCGACAGCGTATGCGTATATATCCCAATAAACAACAGGCCGCGACGGCTGGCGCTGGGCGGATAGGCCTGGACCATGAAGTGCCAGAGCATTCATCTGACGAACAGCGCAAGCCAATTATTTCAATTCGCGGACAGGACCTGAACAGCTAGCCAGGCAGCTGTACCGTTTCTGTGTCTACAGGCCAAAAGGCCAGCAGCCCCCACAGGCACCGCTGGCCTTTTTGTTTGGACAGGGATCAAGACGCGCCGATTTTCGGGTCTTTAATTTCTTCGGCAGGGGCCATCTATCATCAGGCTACTCCTGCATTCGCCCTTGTTGCCAACAGTACTCCTGATGGTCTCTGGGATGTCCAAGCTCCTTTTGCCGTTCACCCTTTCGCATTGGCTGCCAGGCTAAATCACTGCTTTGCTAGCGAAGTCAATCTATCGACTCCTTCACTCCATAGAGCCAAAATCTAAGCCCGCCAACTATGTGAATGCAATGACGCAAATAGAACGTGTTCTAGTTATGGAAATTTCAGAGTAGCTTTTCATCCAAATCTGACTTATCGTACTTCCAAATCTAATGCAGGAGACCAGCGCTTGAAGACATTCGTTCGCATTCTTACCTCTGCCGTTCTTATTGTTACTTTCAGTGCACTATCAAGCCAGGCACAGACCCGCCAACGCAACGAGCTCACCTTGGTTGCTAACCAATCTTCCAATAATCTTTCCGTCTATCAGATTAGATCAAATGGCGCATTGCGCGCGGTACCCGGCTCGCCGTTTGCGGCAGGAGGAGCGCCGAACTCCATAGCGGTTGTGGCATCAGGCAGGTTCGCCTATGTTGCTGATACAGTGCCCGGAAGTATCAGCGGTTATAACATCGATCAAAGTGGCGTGCTTACGCCCGTACCCGGTTCACCTTTCGCTGCGGCTGATGGCACTGCGTTCGTAATCATCGATCCAAGCGGTAGGTTCCTTTATGCTCTGAACTGTGGCGGGGTATGCTCGGGTAGCGGTTCAGGAAATATTGAGGCATACACCATTGACCAACAGACGGGAGTCCTGACTCCTATGGCTGGATCACCATTCGCTGCCGGGCAGTCTCCGTTCGCCATCGCCGTGGATCCCACGGGCCACTTTGCCTATGTCGCAAACTTCGAATCCGGAGACGTTTTCGCCTACTCCATTGATAGCCAGACTGGAGCGCTGACCCAGATTGGATCGCCGATTGCAGCCGGGACCCTGCCTCTTTCGATTGTAGTGGATCCGTGGGGCCAATTTGTTTACACAGCCAACACGGCTTCAGGAGATATTTCTGCCTTTGCCATCAATTTCGATGGTTCACTCGGAACCGTCGTCGGGTCTCCATTTGCCGCGGGCAACGCTACAGCTGGAGTTGCTACTTCATCGAATGGCAAATTTCTGATTGCCGCAGCAGGCGACGGTGCTTTTGTCTACAGCATTGATAATACCGGAGCATTGCACCTCCAGGCAGGTTCGCCGGTCGCTGCTGGGGTCGGTCCAAACGGAATTTCAATCGATCCTGGCGACAACTTCGTATATATCGTGAACGCGGGTTCCGGAAACGTCTCAGCCTATCGTTTCAACGACCAGAACGGGAATGTGGTGCCTCTTACAAAATCGCCATTTCCGGCCGGATCATTTTCCGCTGGCATCACCACTGCGCCAGCGCCAACTCATCGATAACAATTAGCTGAACACTCAACCCCCAACTTTGTTTCAACCGGCTATGAGGCCTTGGTTGTAAACTGCCTCTTATTGCCGTTGTGGGCGCGCCCTTGCGGGATGTTTCGAGTGAATATTCCGCAACTGCGCGATCCGGTGCAGCAACAATCTTTTAGAGTTTTTTCTTGTCCCTGGCCGTTACATTGATGGTGGGTTTGCGCAGAGGAATGAGAGCGCCTTTGGTGGGATCGGCGTGGGCATTGCTGGCGCGGAATGCCACTTCATCCTGCACAAATCGGACAAAGTCCTGCATTTTGCGGTTCATCTCTTCCATGCGTTCGCGCATCGTCAGGATGATGGCGATGCCCGCGATGTTCACGCCCAGGTCGCGCGCCAGATTCAGGATGAACTCCAGCCGCTGCAAGTCTTCTTCAGTGTAAAGACGCGTGTTGCCGTCCGTGCGCGAGGGCTTGAGCAGGCCTTCCCGCTCATACAGGCGGAGCGTCTGCGGATGGATGCCGTACATCTCCGCGACCGAGGAGATCATGTAAGCGCCTTTGGATTTGCGTTTAGCCATAATTTGCGACGTAGAGACGTGCTATGTCACGTTCTCTACACCTTCATTTGCTCAAACCTTGGCCCACAACTCGGCCCGCGGGTCGTCGGGATGCAGTTTCTGCAATTCCTGCCATAGTTCACGCGCTTTCATGTCATGGGCAGCCGGGACCACGATTCTGATCTCCACGATCTCATCGCCGCGCTTGTCGTCTCGCGTGGCGGAAGGTACGCCTTTTTCGCGCAGTCGCAGCTTCTGCCCGCTCTGTGTTCCCGGCGGAATCTTCAACTGCGATCGCCCGTCGATAGTAGGCACTTCAATCTTCGCTCCCAGCGCGGATTCCCACGCGGCCACCGGAACGGTCACATAGATATCGTCGCCTTCGCGCCGAAACACCGGATGCTCGCCCACGCGAATGATCACGTAAAGATCGCCCGGCGCGCCGCCATGGATTCCAGCGTTACCTTTGCCTGCGATACGTATCCGCTGGCCGTCGCGCGTGCCTGCCTTTACGCGTACCTCCAGGGGCTCTGTGCGCTCCACTACGCCTTCTCCGTGGCACACGGGGCATGGTGGCTGCACTTTGCCCGTGCCGCCGCAGCGCGGGCAGGTGGTGTTGAACTTCATCCC
>DASYKK010000504.1:0-9723 GCA_035995565.1 Candidatus Angelobacter sp. | reverse complement strand
GAAGCGGTGTCCCAGAAACATCAAAGGCGCATCCTGTGGATGCGCCTTTATGCTTTGAGTCAGGCATGAATCAATGGAAATTCAGCCTGATGGTGGTTGACTGTTCAATTGGCTGGCCATTGAGTCTGGCCGGCTTGAATTGATAACCCATCACCGCCTGAAACGCGGCATCCTTGAAAATGGGCTGACCACTGATAAATTTTGGATTGAAGGGCTTGCCATCTTTGCCGACCGTAACCTGAACCACCGCCGGCCCAGTGATGCCACGGGCTTTGGCGATCGCCGGGTAAACCAGCGGACCAGTTTTCACTACCTGCAAGGGTTCAAGCTGCGATTGCTCAATCGCCGCTGCCGAAGGTGTTGACGAAGCTACCGGGCGCGTCAGGCTCGATAAAGGCGCTGATGTGTTTCCGCTGTCTGCGGTAAATGAAGGCGCTAGTTCCGGAGCCGCTGGGGCTGAGTTCTGGCGCGCTATCTTCGAATTGCCTGTGCTGCCCAGAGTGGACACAGTCGCGGGCTTCTCGGCGGGAACAGGCTTTTCTGGCTGCGATAAATTTTTCTCTGCAACTGTCTTGCCGGCTGCTTTCTCCGCTGTCGGCTTGGTGGCCGCAGGCACAACCACAGCGTTCGGAACGACAGATGGTGTCGTCCCGCCTGCAACAGGCGAAACCGGCTGCGTACTGGCGGCAGGCGGCAAACTCGTGGCCGGCGGCACGTTGGCAGCTTCTTGCGTTTGCTGCGGCGCCGCGGTCTTCGGCTTCTGCATCTTCAGGAATGCGAAGGTTGCCGCAGCGGCAATTACCAGCACCGCAACTACCCCAACCATCATGAACCGGGTGCCTGACTTCTTGTCTTCGGCTGCCACTGAATCGAACGTACCAAAGTTCGCTCGAGGAGCAGCGTCAAAGCGCCTTTCCTCTTTCTTTGTTGGAGCTGCCAGAGGAACCACTTCCAGCGGCACACTCTTAGTCGTCTCAACCTTGGCCATCGCCGGGGCAGCGGCGCGCGGTGCTGACGATGACGGTTTGATTACCACTGCGGGCGGCACTGCCTGCGTCGGCATGGGGACGGCCGCCGGTTTGGCGGTGATTGCGGGCGGGACTGGCCGCGGAGCTGCGGCCTGCGGATTTTCCTCGCGAGCGCGGCGCTCTTTTTGCAGCAAAGCAGAAATCTGGTCGGCCATGGTTTTTAACACGGCGACATGCGTGATGGTGAATGCGTGTGGCGTGGGCGCAAAAGCTGCCAGCACGCCAACAACGCGGCTGTCTTCCCGGATCGGCGTAACCACCATGGACCGGATTCCCAGCGCGCGGATAGCGGCAGTGTCGACCCGTGTATCGGTCTCGCAATCGTCGCAGCGTAGTTCTTTTCCGGTCTGGATGCAGAGCCCGGTAAAGGAGCCTTCCACGCGTAAAGTTGCGCCGACATCGGGCGCGCTGCTGCCACTGCGGGCGCGGCAGATAATCTCATCGGCGTTGCCCTCGCTCAGTGCGATGGCCACTCCAGAAGCATTGGTGAAGGCCTGGGCACGCTGAGCAACTACGGCCAGATCGTCCGGCGAGGCGCCACGCGCTCTTTTGCTAGCGGTGTTGTTAGCAGTATCTGAAGCTTGAGTTGCCATGTGTACGCCATCCCTCAAAACTATTTTTATTTCTTCCGGACTTGCCGGAAAACATCACTGGTAATACTCAGGAAACGCACTGCCTATCGGCCCGCGATGCGCCCTGGAAACTCTACCAATCCTGCCGGCAGCTTCCGCCAACCTGGCTAAGATGTTCAACGAGTCGAAAACCTGTCGTCAAAATCAATGGCGTCAAAATTGATCGCGCAAAATTGTGGTGTCAAAATTGATGGATCGGCGATTGTTCAGACGTGGGCGCTTTTTTGCCGAACCGCGTTGAGTGGGGGACTCGCCTGATGAGCGAGGGAAACGCGTGCGGCGACGAACAGCCTGTCTTTACGGCCAAACCCGTTTTGTTTTGTCACCACCGTTGCTTGAAGTCTGCACTGCCACCGGACGTGCCGCTTCCGAAACGACTGGAGCGCCGCCTTCCAGGATGCGCGCCGCGACACGCAACGCTTCGATCTCAGCATTCAAACCCGAGATCTGCGCCTGGAAAATGGCAATTTGGTTTTCTTTCTCTTTTATCGCGTCATATATATTGTTCATTGTTTACGGCCTCAGGCGCGAATATAGCAATTACTGTACGAATGTCAATCGTGACCCAGGTACATAGGTTCAGTCATACACCTTAAGAATCAACACTTTGGTACATGTACCGGGCGCAATGAACTCTGGTCGCCATTTCCGGGAAACACCATTAAAAACGGGATGAAACACGGTAAAACCTGGAATTCGATGGGGATGCAAGATCACCCTCCACTGTGTTTCCCGATCTGGAACTGGCTATTACCTTGGTAACCTAACTTGCGTGCTTCGACGCTCGCATCGTGACATCGAGTCCGCGAATTGCACCTGAAGGCGGATAATCGGACAATACCAAGGCGGCGATTTTGAATCACGGCACTGCCTACTCAGCCACTCTTCAAAGGGGCCAAAGGCCAGCGTGGTCTTGCCCCGGCGAGCCGCCATTGGTTATCGAAAGCTCTTATAGCGGGACGAACAGCAATCCGCTGCCGAATTCATCAAAAGCCAGTCCTTTTCGCTGGACGTGTGGCGAAAAGAGTTTAGAATTCTCCGCGTCTCTCGGTTTCTGCATCCGGCGACTCTGAAACTCGAAAATCTCAGGACCCGCGGATTGCTCAAACCATGGAGAGGGAGATCAAGCTCGACTTAAGGAGATCCTCGATGAAGCGTTTACAGCAGTTCTGTACGATCGCATTCTTATGTTGTTGTTTGCCATTGGCTCAGGCAAACGCACAGAGCGCAGCCAGTGCACAAATCTCGGGTACCGTGGTTGACCCGCAAGGAGCGGTCGTCGCGGGCGCCAAGGTAACCGCTACCAATCAAGCTACAGGAGTGGGGCGATCAGTTAACACCACCACCACCGGCAACTACGTCATTCCCAACCTGCCACCGGGAAGCTACAGTGTTGCTGTTGACGCCAAGGGCTTTGCCAAAGGTGCAACGGAGAACGTGGTTTTGAACCTGGGAGACCAGAGGGATCTCGGCTTTAAGCTGAATGTTGCCGGATCTACGGAAAACATTGAGGTGACGACAACCGCTCCACTTATTGAAACCACCAAGACAGATGTTTCCACTTCTGTCACCAATCTTGATATTGAACGGTTGCCTACCATTGCCGGCGCTGGCGGCGTGGTCAACGATTATGCCCAGTTGGCATTGACCGCGCCCGGAGTTAAGGCTGACACCAGCGGTTTAACCAATGATCTTATTGCTCCCGGCTCCTTTAATAACCGCGGCAATCTCTTCAACGTTGATGGCGCAAACATCACGGACCAGTTGGTTTCCGGACGCGACAGCACCGGAGCATCCATCGACGAGGTGCAGGAGTTTCAGGTTCTCACCAATAACTACAATGCTGAATACGGCCAAGCCACTGGATTGGTAATGAACGTGGTCACCAAATCCGGAACCAACAACGTACATGGGGAAGGCCACATGTATTTCCGCGGCCGGAACCTTGCAGCTTCCAACGCCTTTTATGACCTCTCATTGCTGCAGAATGCGCTACCACGCTCAGTAGCGTCGACTACACAGCCTCACTGCCCGGATTCAGATTTTACCGGAGGTGTGTTGACTAGCCTTTCGGGGTGTGATCGGGCTCCCTTCCATCGCAAGGAAGGCGGATTCACAGTGGGTGGTCCCTTTGTAAAAGAGAAGCTCTTCTGGTTCACAAGCTTTGAGATGAGTCGACAGGCTTCGCCTTTGACCCTGGTGCCCGGCGCTGCCGAAGGTGGCCCTGTCACCGTCCAGCAGCCTACCAATAACCTGTTGTACTCGGGCAAGATCGATTACAAAGTCTCGCAAAACAACTCGTTGTCGGTGCGCTATGCTGTGGATCGACTCCGGAACAGCAACGTCGTCGTGCAGACCGGTTTCAACATCACGCCAGACGATCTCACCGCAAGCACCATCAACAATGCCAGCTTGAATTTAGGCTGGGTGTCTTCGATCACGCCCAACCTGGTAAACGAACTCCGCTTCGTTTTTTACCGGTTTATCACCTCGACAACAGACAACAGCAATGCCCCAGGCGTTATCCATGACGATGGAACCACAACCGGAGCTGATTTCTGCTGCCCGCAGGGGGGATTGCAGAAACGTTATCAATACATCGATAACCTGACCTGGTCGCACGGAAAGCATACATTCAAGGGAGGCTTCAATGTCAGCTACTATCCTTGGAATTCGCTCTTTCCTCAGTTCCACTTCGGCCAGTACCTCACAGATGCGAGCAATAAGCCCACGGCCCTTACCGTAGCTTTTGGCCCGGGTCAGGTTACTTCCAAGGACAACATCTACGGGTTCTACTTTCAGGATACATGGAAGCTCACCAAAAGACTGACGGTGAATGCCGGGCTGCGCTATGACTATGAAGCCGGGGCATTCAAAGGCGGCAAAATTCACGGGCCGAATGGGACCTGCTTTCAGGGCAACGGTCTGATCTCGGCCTGCAGCTCTGACAAGAACAATTGGCAGCCCCGTTTAGGCTTTACTTATGGCATCGGGGATAAGACGCTGCTTCGGGCATCGTTCGCTGAAACTACTATGCTGGCGTTCAACAATGTGGTGCTGGATTCGCTCAACTTTGACGGCACGACGCTGAACACGGTGACCCTCGATCCCACCAATCCTCCTGCAGGATTCACTGGGGCGCAGATCCAGGCAATCCTAAATGCAGCTTTTCCCAACCTGCCAAGCGCTGCCGCTCTTGCACCCTTTGCCCCTAATCCGGCAGGTCCATTTGGTCGCGTCCGTCCGATTTCTCCCAACTTGAAAAATCCGGAAATGCGCATGTTCAACTTTGGCGTGGAGCATCAATTCACCAACACGCTTAAAGGCGGACTCCAATACATCGGACAATTCGGCTTTGGCCTGTTTGGCGAACAAGACCAAAACGCACCGCGGGTTCTCCCAGATCCGGCACACCCTGGCTTCTTCTTCTTCGGCGCGCGGCCTAATCCGCTTTTTGACGCTGTACGGACCAACACGAATTCGCGTACGTCCTCCTACAACGGACTGCTCGCAAGCGTGAACAAGAACTTTTCCAGCCATGTTCAGTTCAGCGCCAGTTACACCTGGTCGCACGCGTTGACTTCGGGAGAGGATTTCTTCGGCATCTCGGAGCCTGGTGACTGGGTTAATGTCAAACCTGAACGCGCTAACGCTCTGAACGATATCCGCCACGCAGCCAACATGGGTGTGGTTCTGGATTCAGGCAAGCTAACCACGAATCACTTCCTGGGCGCGGTTGCCAACAACCTGGGCCTGAGTTGGATTGGACAACTCCAGACCGGACGCCCCTATCCACTTTCCACCGGCACCTCCGGTTTTGGAGCTAGCGCCAGGTTCTTTGCCATCGGCAGTGAAACCCAGCAACGCCCCAACGTTCTGCCGGATGGCACCATCTCTACTGCTGGAATCGCTTCATTCAACGGACAGAACGGCTTGTTCGGCCCCGGGGCCGTAGCAGCGTGCATCACTGCCGGCTTTCCGGCAGCGCAATGCAACGCTATCCAGAACACCTTTCTGGCTCCAGGTGGCTCCGCCGGCGGCGCTAAGGATGCGGTCACCGGACAACAGGTCGACTTCGCGCTTGTCAATGGCAACTTGAAGAAGAACGCTGCCAGAGGAGCTCCATTCGCGAAATTCGATGCCTCCCTGCACAAGTCCTTCACTATGCCCAAAGCCGAGAACGTTAAGCTTGATCTCCGCTTTGACGCCTTTAACGTTCTTAACCACACTAACTTCACTACATTCATCAACAATGACGCTACCAACTTCATGCGCGCAGCGGCTGCGGGCGGCGCGGTAAAGCCAACTTTCTTCAGCTGCACTTCCTGCATGCGTCCGAATGGTACCTACGTCGGGAGTGATGGCCGGGTGCTGCATCTTGCTGATCTGCAAAGTGGCACCGTCAGTAAAGATATACTGAACCCGATCTTTAATGGCCTCGGCGACCCCGGCAATGCGGACATTCCGAGAACACTCCAACTCTCATTCCACGTTCGCTTCTAATCGCGACCGTGTACAAACCAAAAGGCGGGCCTTCGGGTCCGCCTTTTTCTTGCAACAAACTGCGCTCACACTCCGGTCGCTGCCGAACTTGTCACCGTAAGGTTCTTGACCACCGCTTGCCACACCGCAAGCAAGGCGCTGCCAATCAAGACCAGCGCCAGACACAAGCCCAGCCACATTCCGACCGCGCCCATCTTCATTTTAAAACACAAGAACGCGCCCAACGGCAGACCGATCACCCAGTAACCGACAAGATTGGCCAGCATGGGAATGCGCGTGTTGCCGGCGCCGCGAAGTGCTCCCGTCGCCACCACCTGTAGCCCGTCGAACAGTTGAAAAACAGCTGCCACCAACAGCAGAGTTGCTCCGGCGTTGATCACGTTGGATTCCGGCGTGTACATGCGGGCAATCGGCCTGGCAAAGAAAAACAGCATGAGTCCGGAGCAGGACATAAACAGCGCGGCAAAGAAAAGGGCCATCCATCCGGCGCGGGCGGCGGCATGGGCGTCACGCGCGCCCATGGCATGCCCCACGCGTACGGCAGCCGCGGAGCAAATGCCGAGCGGAACCATATAGGTGAAGCTCGCGACATTCAGGGCAATCTGGTGTCCGGCAAGCGGCACAGCGCCCAGTTTGCCGATAAGGAAAGTTGCCATGGCAAAAGCCCCAATTTCCAATAACAGTTGCACCGCGGCCGGAAACCCAAGCCGCACCAACAGGCGTATGCGATCCAGTTCGAAACGGCGTGGCGCGCTCCACAGCCCGCTGGATCGTTTGCGGTCATAGTAAGCCACGGCAATCGCCAGCACGATTACCATGTAGGCCCGGGAAATGCAGGTGGACCATCCGCTGCCTGCCACTCCATAGGCACGTGCCCCAAGATGTCCGTAAACCAGCGCCCAGTTCCCTGCCAGGTTCACTAAATTTGCGGAGACCAGGGCGAATACCACCGGTTTCACAATGTGCATGGCTTGCAGATAGCGGCGCAAAGCGAAGTAGAGCGCAAGTGGGAGCGTGCTCCACACCAGCGCCTTAAGAAACGGGACGGTCGCGCTGACCAGTGCGGGGTCGAGCCCTAAATGGCCGAAGAGCGGAAGCAATATCAGGATTGAGGCCATCAAAATGGGCGACAGAATGCATGCCAGATAGAGTGAGTTCCACATGGTGCGATGGCATTCTTGCAGCCGGCCCGCGCCATAAGCCTGCGCCACCAGCGTGTCCATGCCCAGCATGATCCCGCTGCCAAAAATTCCAATGGTGTAAAACAATGTGCTTCCCAGGCTCACCGCGCCGATCGCGGTAGCGCTGTCTGGCAGACGGCCCACCATGACCGTGTCAGTAAATGCCATGGCCAGCCAGCCCAGTTCCGTAAGGGCAAGCGGAGCCGCCAGCCGCAGCATGGGACGAAATTCCTGACCGATCTCGTTCGTATCCACTGAATGATTTAAACACAATGGCCGAGCCGGCCATGACGCGCTGACTCGGTGAAATGAGGCTGCTGTGGGGACTGGTTAAGCGAAGATCGTATTCAGAATACGATCAGTTGACAACAAAGGGTTCAGTGTCAGGATAATCTTCCAGGATGGCATGGTAACCGGACGTAATTCGTGTGGGGTCTTTGACCCCGCGGCGCAACTCAAAACGGACACTGTGCTTGCACTGTTTGCAAAGGGGGAATCGCGTGCCTTCCAGCAGCGTTGCTTCATGCATCAAACGATGCGATTCGTGCATGACCCGATAGATCCCGCTTTCCGGTACTACTTCTCCCGGCCGATATTTCTTTCGCACACTCTGTCCTTGACTGAAGTCAACCCGCCGCTTTCGGGAATCGCAGTTGATGGTAAAAGATTTTTAATGCCCGTGACAAGGCCCCGTCCTAAGATTTTCCGGCATTTCCTGCAATCTCGAGTCACTGCACTTCGACAAGTAAGCAATGTGCAAAGCCAACCGCTTTCGGTATAATCCCGAAAAACCAAAGCTCAATTTAGTTCATACATTCATGGCTAAAATACTGTCTGTCGCTTCTTCTGAAGTTCTCAAGACAACTCGCGAGATGCTGCTGGAGCAACAAGGATTCGCGGTCTGTTCCGCGTTGACGTTGGCGGAAGTGGAAGCTCTTGGCCAAAACGAAAAAGTGGACATGGCCCTGATCGGCCATGGCTTTCGGGGCCTGGAGAAGCGACAGATTGCCCACGCGGTGAACCACTTTCATCCAGGCCTGCCGATTCTCGAGATGTGCTTTCATTCGCCCGAAATTCCCGGCGCCGATTTCATATTGAGTGACTCGCCCCAGGACCTGATCGCTGCCATCCGACTTGTGCTCGCCGGGCGGCGCGTTCGCGGTTATACGGAATAATGTCCCCGCGAATCTCCTAGGAATCCAGGTTCTGCGCTTTTCTAATTGACACGTCCGCGGCTGGTTCGCTAGCATAACCGAACATGCTTCCCTTCGCACCTCGCCCTCGCCATCACCATCATCACGCGGCGCAACGTGTCGGCGGAGGCCTGTAAAGTTAAATACAGCGCACTTATAAAGATTTAGGCCCGCCGGCAATGGAAATCGGCGGGCTTTTTGTTTTGCACCTGATTGAAGCGACATTTGTGAGGACACATGCAGATCGACTTTGACAAGATGGACGGGTTGGCGCCGGCTATCGTTCAGGAGGATTCCACCGGGCAGGTGCTGATGGTGGGATTCATGAACCCTGAAGCCTACTCGCGCACCATTGAAAGCGGCTATGTCACATTTTATTCGCGTACTCGGCAAAAGCTCTGGATGAAGGGCGAGACTTCCGGTAACCGCCTGCGCGTGATTTCCGCTTTTACCGATTGCGACCGCGACACTGTTCTTTTTCGTGTCCATGTGGAAGGCGACGGATTGGTGTGCCATACCGGCACTAAGTCCTGTTTCACCGAGCCGCTTTCGATCAATACCGTGGAGGCTCCGCGATGAAGCTTCGCGTCGGGGTACCTAAAGGTAGTTTGCAGGAATCCACCATCGCCTTGTTCAAGCGCGCCGGTTTGAATGTTTATACCAGTACCCGCTCGTATTTTGCCGCCACCGATGACCCTGAAATTGAGTGTATGTTGATTCGCGCTCAGGAAATGGCGCGGTACGTGGATCACGGAGCGCTGGATTGTGGGCTTACGGGAAGAGACTGGGTGGTTGAAAGCGGACTGGAATTGCAGACCGCCGCAGAGCTGATCTATGCAAAACAAGGCCTTGGCAAGGTGCGGTGGGTGCTTGCCGTGCCGGAAGACTCGGCGTTCACGAAGGCTGAAGATCTGGCCGGCAAAATCATTGCCACGGAGTTGGTCAACGTGACGCGCAACTTTTTTGCTTCCCGGAATGTGCCCGCAAAAGTTGAATTTTCCTGGGGCGCGACTGAAGTAAAACCTCCCACACTGGCTGACGCGATTGTTGAGATCACCGAAACCGGCAGCTCGCTCCGGGCTAACCGCCTGCGCATTATTGAAACCGTCATGGAATCCAATACTCAACTCATCGCCAATAAAACAGTGTGGGCCAGCGATGAAAAGCGCCGCGAGATTGAAAACCT
>DASYKK010000503.1:0-7930 GCA_035995565.1 Candidatus Angelobacter sp. | reverse complement strand
GTTGGGAAATGTTACTCGGAATCGCGTAACACCTAGAGGTGGCGCAGGGAGAGCCACTTGATCTTGCGGAGCAGCGCCAATTATCCCGGAGTGCACGTTGTCGGCAGCCGAATTGACTGTGCCGTGCAACGCTCCGTCCGTTTCACGGGTAGTGTTGATGGGCGCAACGGGGTTCGAAGGCGCCACACCGAACGTGATAGTGTGCCTGGCTAGCGGGTCAAAATTCGTCCATTCCACGGTTTCACCCGCGTGGATCACCTTCGTTGGCTCCATGAAACGCGCCACGATCAGAGTTGAAAAGCCTCCGCCGTTGGCCGTAACTTCACCAACGCCGGCAGTCACGGTATTCATGCCGGAGTGTTCGTGATCCGAATCGTGATGATGTTCCCGATCGCGATCGCCATCGTGATCGTCGTCGGAGAGGAGTGCTTTGCGCTGCCCGGCCGCCTGATCGTCATAAAAGTCCGGCTGATGGGGAAGAGGCTGTGCGAGATCAAGAACATGCACCACGCCAGTCATGTTTGCATGAACCAGACACACTAGTTTGAAGTTGCCGGCACTGGGAAAAGTGATAGTAAAGCTTTGCCCCTTTACAACAGGAGGAGTGCTGATGCAGGTGGTGCCATTGAAGCTGCCGGATCCGCCAGCTGCAAACCCAGGACAACCCGCTTGAAAAGCCAGCCGTACCTGGCCAGGCCTTTGAAAGGTCACGGTATGGATCTCGTCGGAATCGAACGCCCAGGTGACGCTATCACCCGCGTGAATCCAGAGTTCGTTGGGAAGAAAAGCCAGGGCCTGGCGTCCCAGGGATTCACTCTGGGCTCCCACAGTAGCGTGCCATTGGGCCTGTGCTATTTGTGGAAGGACCAGGACGACAAATGCGAATATCGAAAAAAAGATCCCCGAGCGCAAGCTTCCTGAACGGAAAGGCCCCGAAAGAGGAACAGAATTGGCAGTCTTCATTTTTGTATCTCCTTGTAAAATTCGCCCGGTGTCACGATGGCTTCCTCGCGAATCCGGGAGCGAAGGCCAATCCTGAGCGTGACCCGCATTAGGGTCAATGGAGACCGTCTGTTTTAGTTGTGATTGACTTCTGATCGTATGTACACTGATGAAACCGAAAGCCTTAGCCGCGGACGACAAGGACTGCAGGGAGTCTCTGCCGCTTGCTGGTGGAGAGGGTTCTTCCTTGGATTCACACAGCGGCGCGCCAACCACGGTCCGATTTGCGGGATTTGAACTCAATCTGGAGACGGGCGAACTCCGCCAGGATGGCGTCGCCATCCGCCTTCAGCCCCAACCCACTCTCATCCTGACGCTGTTAGTCAGCCGGCCCGGAAACCTGGTGACGCGCGAAGAAATTCAGCAGAGAATCTGGGGAGCCGAGACGTTTGTTGACTTTGATACAGGTCTGAATAGCGCAATCCGCCAGATTCGCCATGCTTTGCAGGACAACACCGGAACGCCTCGGTTCATTGAAACTGTGCCGCGCCGCGGCTATCGGTTTCTGGCGGCTCTTGAGAAAGTCGAAAATAACGGCGGCCGTGTGGCGGTCCAGCCATCAGCGCCTCAGGACCACAGCAATGCGGGCCAACAGGTTCTTGCCAGTTCTTATGACTCCAGTGTCCTGCCTCAGGCGCAGCAGACTGGGAGCATGCCGCGAACCTTGGGCGCGCTGCTTTCCCCTGCGGTCAAGCCTCGAACGCGAATGCGTTCCAAATGGCTGCTTGCAGTAGGAGCATCCGCAGTCGCGGCTTTGTTGGTGGTGGCCATATGGTTCACCCAATCTCATGGTCGGGGCGAGACCATTGATTCAGTGGCTGTCTTACCCTTTGTCAATGCCAGTTCTGATCCGGATACGGAATACCTGAACGATGGAATTGCGGAAACTCTCATCGGGCAGCTTTCCCAGATACCCCGATTAAAGGTCATGGCGCGGAGTACCGTGTTTCGCTATAAAGGCACGAACATTGATCCGCAAAAAGTTGGACGCGACCTCAACGTCCGTGCGGTGCTCACCGGGAGAGTTTCCCAGCGCGGCGAAACGTTGACCATCAGCATGGAGCTGATGGACGTTCGCGATGGCTCCGAATTGTGGGGCGGGCGGTACAACCGCAAGCTCACGGACATCCTCGCCGTGCAGGAAGATATCGCACGTGAAGTCACCAGCAAGCTTCGCCTGCGGCTGGCAGGCGAAGAGGAAAAACGGCTGACCGCACATGTCACACAGAATGCTGAGGCCTATGAGCTTTATCTGAAAGGTCGATACCACTGGAATAAACGGACACCGGATGCCATACGGAAAGCCATTGAGTCCTTTCAGCAGGCAATCGAAAAAGACCCTGGCTACGCTCTGGCCTACGCGGGTTTGGCTGACTGTTACCACGTGCCGGCGAATCCGCTGCCACCGAAAGAAAGAATGCCGCTTGCGAAGGCCGCGGCCATGACGGCCTTGCAATTGGATGACACGCTGGTTGAAGGCCACACCACGCTCGCCCGCGTACTCTTTGCGTACGATTGGGATTGGCCGGCCGCCGAGAAAGAGTTTAAGCGCGCTATCGAGCTGAACCCGCGCTACGCGCCGGCTCACCAATGGTATGGAGGGTATCTGAGTTCGATGGGCCGGTTCCGGGAGGCCGACGCAGAGAAACAACGAGCTCTGGAGCTGGAGCCGCTTTCACTCATTATTAACTTTGAGGTGGGATTGGCTTCCTACTTTTCCCGTGACTACGACCATGCGATCGATCGGTTCCAGAAGACCATGGAACTCGACGCGAACTTCCCCCCGCCCTACACATTCCTTGCGGCAGCCTATGAGCAAAAGGGCATGTTTGAGGAAGCCATCGCTGCGTTTCAAAGAGCGGTAACCGTTACGCAAGGGCCTCCCAAGGCGCACGCCATGGCCGGCCTTGCCCACATCTATGCCATCTCCGGCAGAAAAACTGAAGCGCGCAACATACTTGCCGAGTTGCAGACGTTATCCGAACACAAGTATGTCCCAGCGACGGACACAGCTCTGATCTATGCAAGCCTGGGTCAGAATGACAAAGCATTTGCGCGGCTGAATAAGGCGTATGAGGAGCACTCGTTCACTCTGAGCAATCTCAAAGTTGAGCCCCGATTCGATTCCCTGCGTTCCGATCCGCGATTCGCTGACCTGCTGCGTCGCATCGGCCTCCAGCAGTAGGTTAGAACTGAACCCTCGTTGTAATTACATAACCTGTATCAACGGTTCCTCCGGCGGCAGCACTTCGCCGATTTCCACCGCAGGCACGCCGGCGCTGCTAAGAGCGATGAGCAAAGACGCGGCATCGGAGCGGGCAACCGAGAGCAGCAACCCACCGGCGGTCTGGGGATCGAAAAGAATGGTCCGGGTTTCTGCCGGGACGCTCTCACCATAACTGACGTGGCATTCCGCGAAGTCGCGGTTATTGTTGAGGCCTCCGGGGATGAAGCCGGCGCGCACGCAGTCCATGACGCCTTCCAGTAGTGGAACTTTGGCCGAGTTGATGCGCAAGGAAACGCCGCTGCCGGCGGCCATCTCCCGCGCATGTCCGATGAGGCCGAAGCCGGTAATGTCCGTGGCGGCGTGGACCGTGAACTTGCCCGACGCGGCAACTTCAGCGGCGCGGGAATTCAGCGTGGTCATGGACTTGGTGGCAGCGTCAATCCATTCTTGTTTGGCTTTGCCTTGCTTGATGGCGGTGGAGATCACGCCGGTTCCCAGGCCCTTGGTGAGGATGAGCGCGTCCAGGATCTGTGCATTGGAGTTGGCCCAGACTTTTTCCGGATGAATCATTCCGGTGACCGAGTAGCCGAACTTGATTTCGGGATCGCGCACGCTGTGGCCGCCGATGACCACACAGCCTGCCTCCATCATCTTGGAAAGGCCGCCGGCAAGAATCTGCTGCAGGACATCTAGATCGCCTTTATCGGGAAAGCAGACGATGGCCAGCGCGGACAAAGGGCGTCCGCCCATGGCGTAAACGTCGCTCAGGGAATTGGTGGCCGCAATCTGGCCGAAAGTGAATGGGTCGTCAACGATGGGAGTGAAGAAATCCACGGTCTGGACCAGGGCCTGTGTGGCGGAAATTTTATACACTCCGGCGTCGTCGGCTGTGTCAAAGCCAACCAGTACGTTCGGGTCATTTTGCCGGGCTAATTTCCCAAGCACCGCGTCCAGCGCCGCCGGACTCAGCTTGCTTGCTCAACCCGCAGCTTTGACCTGCTCCGTTAACCGGATTGTTTTTACTTCTGCCATCATGGACATTCTAAAGCATGGGTGGACAGAGCAGTTGGCAATTGGCAAATAGCAATTAGCAATTAGCCAAACAAAACCTCACCACAGATAAACACGTATGTTGCGGATTGTCGGAACTGATTTTCTAAACAATGAATTGATCCGTGAAATCTGTGTTCATCCGTGGTAAGAAGTTTTCCTGATCAGTGTTATCAGTGAAAATCAGTGGTAAATAGATTTTGCTCGTTGCCAATTGCCATTTGCTAACTGCTTTCTTCAATACCCGATGCTAACGACTTTCACCGTCGGAATCTGGCCGTCCCAATCCGTGGTGACGTGCTCCAGCGTGAGGCGGAAATCGCGCGTCTGGCCCGGAGCGAGCGGCGCACGATCAATCAAGCCGTAGTCGACGTAGGGAACATTCGGCAGCAACACTGTGACGGGGAGGGTATCTTTTTGCGCGGTCTCACCTAGAGAATTTTTGAAGATGACCTGTACGCTCGCGCCGGTGACTTTGCGGTCAGTGCCGTTGGTGAGCTTGCCTTCGATGTAGGTCACCGATCCGCCGGCAAAGTTTTGCGCCGTGGCCATGTGCAACCCGGAAACCTGGAGCTTGGCCAGATTGGGATCTCCGGGGGCGGTGGGTGCCGGCCTTCCTGCGCGAGTGAGCAGAACCACGCCGATGATCAGTACCACTACAAACACTCCGCCGATGGCCATCGGCACCCAGTTGCGGTTTTCGCTCTGGTTCGTCGGTGGGGAAAATACCTGATCTTTTTCGGAATCGCCCATGGCGGAAATTCTAACCTCTCTGCCTCTGCGATCCAAACAGTTTGGAGGAGTGGGTGCCTACTCCCCGGCAACCATCATGCCATCAATGCGCAGGGTCGGCGCGGCGATGGAACCGCGGAATTGCAAATCGTTGCCGATTTCAGAGATGTTGTTCAACATGTCTTTGAGATTGCCGGCAACAGTCACTTCTTCAACCGGATAAGTGAGCTCGCCGTTTTCAATCCACAGGCCGCTCACGCCGCGGGAGAAATCTCCGGTAACCATGTTCACGCCAAAGCCGAGAAACTGGAACACATACAGCCCCTGCTTGATGTTCCCGATAATCTGCGGCGGCGTGCGGTCACCTTTTTGCAGATAGAAATTTCCTGCGCCAATTCCCGGGGTTCCCGCCAGCCCGCGTGAAGCGTTGCCGGTGGTCTTCAGCCCGAGTTTTTTCGCGGTGTATGTGTTCAGAAGGTAGGACTTGAGCACTCCGTTTTCGATCACGACTGTTCGTCGCGTGGGAACGCCTTCGCCGTCGAAAGGCTCAGTGCCAAAGCCGCCAGGCATAGTGCCATCATCGACGACGGTAATGTTCCCGGCAGCCACCTGCGCTCCCAGTTTATTGGCCAGGAACGACGACTGCCGATAAATGGCGTCGCCATTCACGGCCTCAAAGATGTTGTCCAAAATCGATCCGGCAACTATAGGATCAAGCACGATCGGGACCTGCGTTGAAGCAATCTTGCGCGAGCCCAGCCGCCGCAACGTACGCCGTGCTGCTTCGCGTCCTACGGACTCAGCTGGCTCCAGCTTTGCCATGGTGCGCGATAGCGCGAACCAGTAATCCCGCTGCATGTTACCGTTTTCATCCTGCGCAATGGGAGCCGCAGAGACTGAGCAATACGAGCGGCGGAATTCGCCGACAAAACCGTGTGAGTTGGCCAGGACTTTGTGACCAGTCGCTGCGTCAAAAGATCCGCCATCAGAATTCTTCATTCGCGGATCAGCTTCCAAAGCAGCGCGCTCCGCCCGGCGCGCATAGTCAATGCGCTCTTCCGGCGGAAGCGAGTACACATCGTCGTAATAAAGCTTGAGATCGCCTTGTAAGGAACCAAGTTGGTCAGGTTCGGGAATACCGGAAAAAGCGTCTTCCGAAGTTACTCGCGCCAGTTCAAGCGCACCGCCGATCAGCCGCTGGATTCCGTCTTCAGAGAAGTCGCTCGAGTAAGTACTGGCAGCGCGCCGGCCAATGAACGTTCGCAGCCCGATGGCGCGTGACCCCGACTCTTTCAGCGTTTCTACTTCGCCCATGCGTACGACGGTGGAGAATTCCGAGCCTTCGCGCACCACTGCTTCAGCCGCAGTTGCGCCGGACTTCATCGCGCGCGCGACGACACCGCTCGCCAGATCACGCAGATCGGTTTCTACTGCATTCAATGTTTGCGTATCTGTTGCCATTATCTTGCCGGAACTTTCATCGCGCGGTACCGCCAACGGTCATGCTGTCGAGCTTCAGCGTGGGAATGCCAACGCCAACCGGCACTGACTGTCCGTCTTTGCCGCAAGTGCCAACACCTTCGTCAAGCTGAAGATCGTTGCCTACCATGGAGACTTTCGTCAGCGCGTCCGGGCCATTGCCAATGAGCGTGCAATTCTTCAGTGGCGCCGTTACGTGGCCATCTTCAATCATGTAGGCTTCAGACGCGGAGAAGACGAACTTGCCGTTAGTGATGTCCACCTGTCCGCCGCCAAAATTCACGGCGTAAACGCCGCGCTTTACTGAGCGAATAATGTCTTCCGGCGAATCGTCGCCGGCGAGCATGTAAGTGTTGGTCATGCGCGGCATGGGAATGTGCTCGTAACTTTCACGACGGCCATTGCCGGTGTCAGGCATGCCCATCAGGCGCGCGGAAAGCTTGTCACTGAGGTAGCCCTTGAGGATGCCTTTCTCGATCAACACGGTGTTCTGCGTGGGCGATCCCTCGTCATCCACATTGATAGATCCGCGACGCGACGGCAGCGTGCCGTTATCCACCACCGTGCATTTGTCTGACGCAACGCGCTTGCCTAGCATGCCGGAGAAAGCCGACGTTCCTTTGCGATTGAAGTCGGCTTCCAGCCCGTGGCCGATCGCCTCATGCAGCAGAATTCCCGGCCATCCCGGGCCAAGGACAACTTCCATCTCTCCCGCTGGAGCTTCAACCGCATCAAGCTGAATGATGGCCTGCCGCGCGGCATCAAGGGCAAAATGCTCTGGCGTCTTGTCAGCAAGGAAAAAATCGATGCCAACACGCCCACCGCCGCCCGCGGCTCCTTTGGACGAAGTCTCAGCTGATTTGGCAATGCAGCTCACGCTGAACCGCGCCATCGGCTGGACGTCGGATGCAAACGTTCCGTCCGAACCGATCACCAGGATCTGGCGCATCTCGTCAAAATAACCAGCGCGCACCTGCACCACCCGTGGATCATAAGCCCGCGCTGCGCGGTCCGCGCGCATCACCAGCGCGAGTTTCGCTTGAATATCTGCATCTGCCGCAGGGGAGGCAACTGGGTACAGCTGGTGATTTAAGTTTTCTTTGAAACCCTGGATGGGACTCTTGGCCGGTCCGCGAGCGATCAACGCCGCAGTCCGCGCCGCGCGCAGTATCTTTTCCGGAGCCAGATCGTCGGTATAGGCATAGCCGGTGCGCTCGCCCGCCAGCACGCGCACTCCGCATCCCGCGGAAATCCCCTGGGAAGCAGATTTCACGATCGATTCATCCACGCTAATTGAGGTGGAGGTCAGGTATTCAAAGTACAAATCGGCATAATCGCCGCCGGCGGAAAGTGCCTCGCCCAGATAGCGCTGAAGATCATTCGGAGTAATGCCAAACTTCTGAAAGAAAAGGTTTTGATTTTGTGTCATTGGCTCTTTTA
>DASYKK010000502.1:0-5913 GCA_035995565.1 Candidatus Angelobacter sp. | reverse complement strand
GAACCACTCTTTGAATTCGAAAATCCCTTTGACGAGACCAGGTAACCATAATCTGAGCCTCCGTTGCTGGCGTCATGATGCAAGTTGCGCTCGCGCGGTAGAGCCAACGGATTCGGCATCTCCTCACTTGCGGGTTCGTTGTAGATTCATAACGACTGAGCAATCAGCGCATTGCTATTGCCTGTCGTCGCTATCTACCAAGCACTTTGGATGCCAAGTTCGTGGTCAGTAAACCGCGCTGTAGCAGCGTTTGAGCAGAGGAGGAGACGCGCGGATTTGGGGTTCGTTTCATTCTGTCAGTGACCAACTAGTGACATCCCGCCACGGCAACGTCGAAATGTCGACACTGGCCGGGGCTTTTTACTAAGAAGATCGTGGCGGGAGTTCCATTTTGGGTTAGTGCTGGAAAGACGAAGTAGACATGCATGGCTTGGCCGAACGCAGAGATATGGGCAGCTATGTCTCTGCTCGTCCTCTTTTTCGCATTCGGTCTGTCCCTTTCAGTGGAGAAGCGCGAACCGATCCTGACTAAGGTGTTCTTCTCTGCAAGTTGGAGACTGTTCTTATGTAGTAGTAAACCTCAAGCCGTTGATCTAAGACCCGGATCCCACCTTTTGAGGGTGAGGTCCCGGGACTGACTGTGACGCTACTGAATCGCTTAATCGCTACTGAATAGAGGTACAAGGCGTTTGCGAACGGCCAGCCACGCCCTGGCAGAACAGTCGATCATTGCTATTGGTGATGTTGGAGCAGGACGAAGCATTATGGACCGACATGGCAAAGCAGAGAGCGCGCGTGTTGCCGTCAGTCGCGCTATTGCAATTGGGCATGGAGCCGCCGCTGGAGACGCCATAGCAGAAATTCTGCATCTGGGGATCAGTGATGTCGCGGCAGTTCGACGGGAAGTTGGGCGCAACCGACATGCCGTAGCAGGCCAGTTGAAGATTCCTGTCCGTCATGGATTGGCAGGGAGTCTGAGAGAGTTGAGACATGCCAGAGCACATTTGCTTGTCGTTGAAATCCGTGATATCGCGGCAGTTGCTGGGGAAATTGGGAGCAACCGAGATCCCATAACACGCCAGTTGCTGGTCGCGCGGCATGAGATACGTAAATGGATTCCCATTGGAACCCGTCACCTGTACGGTCACGCCGTTCGAGGGAATTCCATTGGCCACCACCTGAAGCGTGCAGGAACCGCTTTCCGTGTTGGATGGCACGTCAAACTGCGTGGACACAATCGCCGAACCCGTGGCGACCGCCATGGTGCTGTGATTGTGGGTGCGGGCATAAGTAACGTGCCCAGTGGCATTATTGGTGATACGCACCAGAGGATAGTTTGTGGCTGCCTGAGCGTCGTCACCATACATGGCGCCTTGTGAGAACCCGTTGAACTGGGTGCCGGAGATCGTATTGTTGTTGCTTCCAACGGACAACGTACCCGGAGCTGAGGTGATGACAGGCTGCCACGCGCCCTGGAAAGTTCCGCTGGTGGAATAGATTTGCACGGAGCTGGTCTGGTTGGTGAACAGGATCTGACCTGTGGGGAGCACCAGCATACGCCCGATGTAAGAGTAATCGCTGGCGGCGCTTGGAGGGCCGGAGACTGCGATCAGACTGCTGCCATCAAATTCGAAGAAGCGGGTGCCCTGACCAAAAACTCCGGGTGCGGTGTCGGCAAGAACATTGCCATTAGGAAGAAGGGCTGCGGGACCATCCGCGATATCGAAACCGCTTGGGAAAGCAGGCCCCGCTGCCCAGTTCCCTGAAGCGGTATTGTAAATGGCAGTGTTGGAAGTGCCACCAGTAGCGAAGACTGTCCCATCGGGCCGCAGGACGGCTGGCCCAATCTCAAGTGCAGGGCTGCCGGTGGAGAGCGGCACAATGGTACTGCCCGCAGATGACCAGCTTCCCGTGGAAGCGTTGTAAACCTCAGAGTTGGTGCCGTTAGCAGTATCAACGGTCAATACGGCTCCGTTGGGCAGAAGTGTCCAACTCTCTTCAACGTTGGAATCGGCTTTGTTGGAGCCAGTGGCCGTCCAGGTCAAAGTTAATGGGTTGAGTAGCCACTCCGTGGTTTGGAAACAGCACGGGCCCAGCATGAACGTGCCGCTGGGCAGAATGACGCTGGACGCGTCGCCGATCTGGGCGATCCCGCTCGGGGGTGCAATCGATGTCCAGGAATTTGTGGCCGGGCTATATATAGCACTCAGGTTGGTTTCTGACTGCGCAGTCCCGTTGTATTCTCCGCCTGCGATTACGACACGTCCATCCGGCAGCACTGCCGACGCATAGTAAAGAGGAGCGTGTGAGGAAGGCATTGTTGCCAGTTGTGACCACGTCCCATTTATATAGCTTCCAGTGTTATCGGGCGTCAGCTTCCACCATTGCCCTGTGCCGAAACCACCGGACATTTGCTGCGTCATAACAGTACCGTCGGTAAGAAGCAGCGCGGTACCAGCTTGAAAAGGAGGCTGATGAATGAGCGGAGTCCAGGTCTGTGCGTCTGCCAGCGACACGAATGACAGCAACGTCAGAAAGGTAAATGCTAGTGTGCGTGGAACCATTGTTCGTCTCCTGAATTGATCGGTTATGCAGCAGCTGCGGTTGATAGTGAGAGTGGCGAGGTTAAGTCGTGAAAGGGTTGACAAGAACGGCTAAATCTGGCGGGGAGTTTAAAGACAGAATTGTGGAAAATGTCGAGCGGATTTTAAAGTTTCGGATTTTGGAAAACTAAAAGTGAACTACCGATTCGTATTGCTGGTTCCAATTCGGGAGCGTGAGGTCAAATGGTTCGGCGAAGTACAATTTTTTTTGCTTGATTTTATAACTGTTTTCGCTTATAATTCGCTAATATCAACCGGTACAAATCTGCTGTTACTGGCGTTCCATTGTTATGAGAATGCGGGAAGATCTTTGACAATTTAGCTACTAGCGGCTAGCTTTTAGCCTCTAGCCAGACCTAGCCCCATGAAACCTACGCAAATCTGGGCAGGCATGCTCCAAGTCCACGCCAATCTGGGATGCCTGGAATGGAAGCGCTGAAACCCACGCCAATCGGGATGACATGGGATGAATGGGGAGGGGAGGGTACCCTGAGATCGGGTGATCTGGTGGATCGCATGTGATCGGGTGATCGGAAACCAAAATACTCCAGCCACTACGGATCGATCTGCACGGCATCAAACGCCTTGCCTACCACGTCGAGTTGGGTGACGCCGGAGGCAGGCGCGTCAGTATTGGTATCGAAGATATCGAGTTCCGCGCCCTGGACGATGTACATGATGCTGCGGCCGGAGATGGGCTGGAGGCCGGTGACGTCAAAGTTCTGGCGGAAAGCCGACTCATTTGGGAACTTGGTTCCCGGCGTGGCGGTGTTGAAGATGCTCAGGCAGCCGCGGACAGTATTGGCCGCCGTGCCCGGATCGACAGTGCATCCGCTGGCGCCAACGTAAATACGGTTGTTGGCAAAAGCCATCTTTTCATGTGTCCCGTCGGTAATGGGGATCGGAGTCCCAGCCGCGAATGTGGTGGCATTAATCACCGTCAAGGCGCCGCAGCGGGAAAGCGGACAGATTACACCGACAGGAAGCGCCGCGGGCGTTCCAGCCACGTACAGATTGGCGCCATTTAGCAGCCCGACCGTCGCCCCACCGGGAACCGAGGTCAGCGCGCTGAAGGCAGGCGCGGGGTTGGTGAAGTCCACGAAGACTACGCTGGCGTCATTGGGTATTCCCGCACCATGTGTGGTGCCGCATTCTCCGGCGCAGTTCAGGATGAATGCCTGCGTCTCACTGCCGTTGAACACGGCTGTGAAAGGCTGGTCCAGATGCAAGGCATCGGTAATGGTCTGGACTGCCGCGGTAGCGGTATCGACGACAAAAAAAGTACTTGTGTTAGGCGGAACCTGCCCCTGGGGATCAGGGAAAACCAGCAGCTTGGTTCCCTTGGGGCTCATGGCCAGCCGACGGGCATTACCGATACGAATGACGGGCTTGGCGATACCTGTAGTAATGTCAACCGATTGCACAAAACCAAAGTTGCGCATGGCGGCCCAGGCATTTTTGCCGTCAGGCGTAATGGCGATATCAAACGGCTGATCACCAATCGGAGCGGCAAAAGTGACCGCTTCTGTAGCGTTATCGATGATCGTGATGTTGCTGCCGGCGCTGTCCATCACGATGGTCGTTCCGCCGGCCGTAAGCATTTTGGTGGGAGATGCAACGCCAAGACTTTTGGTGGAGAACGCGTCTTTTTGCGCATCCAGCACGTTCACGGCGTTGGATGATGTATTGGAAAGCAATACGCGCTTTTTCAAACCGGTTGGCTTGGGTGTGTTGCTACTGCTGCGGGAACCGCCGCAGCCGGCCATCGCCAGGGCCAGGCTCGCAACCAAAAATTGTGAAAGATAGCTGTTTCGCCGCATTCTTTAATTAGACCGTTTCCTCTATGAGCCGCGCCAGTGGTGTTGAAATCGCGATTATAGCAGAGCCACTTTCAACTGCCGGAAGGGCTTCTGCCGGCACATATGCGGCATTTGCCGCGACTTTGTGCGGGACAGGGCTTTCCCAGACAATCCATAGAACGCACAGAGATGCGCTCCATGCAGGAAATTTTGCCACTCCATGCCCGCGCATGGCGTCCAGAGTGCAGGCTAAGGTATTCTGAAGGTAACAAATGGCGAACGATCTTCTAACCCGGTTGAAACAACAGCCCGTACTTTGTGATGGTGCAATGGGTACCCTTCTGTATGCCAAGGGTGTGTTTATCAACAAATGTTATGACGAGTTGAATCTTACCCAGCCCGACCTGATCCGCAATATCCATCAGGAATATCTGAATGCCGGGGCCGAGATTATTGAAACCAATACTTTCGGTGGCAATTCTTTTCGATTGGGCCGCCATGGGTTAGCTGACAAGGTTGATGAAGTCAACCGCAGGGGTGCGGAACTGGCCCGCGAGGCCGCGGAAGCCTTCAATCTGAAAAAAGCCGGCAACGCGCTGGTGGCCGGATCGATCGGGCCGCTCGGATTACGTATTGAGCCGCTGGGCAAAACATCGCGCGAGGAAGCCAGGGTCTCATTCCGCGAACAGATTGCCGCGCTGGTGGCAGGCGGCGTGGATGTACTCATGCTGGAGACGTTTGGCTATCTGGAAGAACTGCATCAGGCCGTTCTGGCCGCGCGAGAAGTCGCTCCGGACAAGCCTCTGGTTGCGCAAGTCACGATCGATGAAGACGGCAACTGCCTGGACGGCGCCAGCCCGGAAACCTTTACCAGCAAACTCAATGACTGGGGCGTGGACGTTATCGGCTGCAACTGTAGTGTTGGTCCGGTGGCAATGCTGGAAGCCATTGAGCGTATCCGCCGACTGACAGACAAGCCGCTGGCCGCACAGCCCAACGCCGGCATTCCCCGCAGCATTGAAGGACGCAACATCTATCTTTGCTCGCCGGAATACATGGCCAGCTACGCGCGCAAGTTTGTGAACGCGGGCGTAAATCTTGTGGGTGGATGCTGCGGAACGACCCCGGAGCATATCAAGGCCATGAACTCCGCTCTGCGCATGGCCGATGCCAAAGGCAAACCAGCTGGCTTTCGAGTAATCACTGAAGCCAAGCGGGAATCCAGCATCACGCCTCCACCGCTGTCACAACGCTCCAACCTGGGCAAGAAGCTGGCCGCAGGGGAGTTTGTGACGCTGGTGGAAATCGTGCCGCCCAAAGGCATCGACTTCCGTAAGGAAGTTGAGGGCGCCAAGTTTCTGAAGTCTGCCGGCATTGACGCCATCAATATCCCGGACAGCCCCCGCGCTTCCGCCCGCATGAGCAACATGGCGCTTTGTCTTTTGGTGCAGCAGCTGGCGGGGATAGAAACAGTACTCCACTTCACCTGCCGTGACCGCAATGTGCTGAGC
>DASYKK010000501.1:0-4825 GCA_035995565.1 Candidatus Angelobacter sp. | reverse complement strand
AAAGGTCTTGGCCAGGTGCGCAAGCGGGCCGGCAAAGTACGCGACATGGACGTGCTTACCGCATTCGCTGCCGACGTGCATCCTGAGGGTGAGGAAGAATGCCGGGTGCAACTGCTCGAATATCTGGGAGTCAAGCGTCAGAAGGCGGCGCGGAACTTACATCGCACTGTTGATCAATATGGACCGCCGGCGCAGCGTCGCCTGAAGAAAACTCTGGTGGAGCTGGAACAAATCGTTTCCCAGAAAAGCCAGAACGGCGGTCCCAACGATGCAGCGGCCCAGGCCACGGCTTCGGCACTCAGGCTGGAATCAGAGCTGGCGTCCGTGCCTCGACTGGGAAGGAGCAACCTGCATCCCTACCGGCTCCAGGTCAAAGAATTGCACAATATCCTGAAATTGGCTGAAGGCGCCGACAGCCAGAAGTTTACGGCGACACTCGGCAAAATCAAAGATGCGATTGGTGAGTGGCATGACTGGGAAGTACTGAGCGCGATTGCGCAAGACATCCTGGACCACAGTCCGCGATGCAAACTCGTGACAGAACTGAAACGCATCACCGGCGAAAAATTTCATCACGCGCTGGAGGAAGCCGAGCGCATGCGAAGGAAATACTTCCACATATCGCCTGGGAGGAAGGACCGTCGGCCTGCGGAACCGGCAGAAGCGGTCTGGACGGCTACGAAGGCAATCGCGGCGTAATGATCCAGTGGTGCTGAAGCAGATCAAAGCCTTCTTCAGCAACTATCAACGAGTGCGCGGCGTGAAATTCGAAATCCTGGGACACCACGGTCCTGATCGCGCAGTGAACGCTGTGATTTGCTTATTAGAACGCATAATCATCTTCCTCTTCCTCATTGTGTTGGAATTACGGCGACGCTAAACCAGGACCGTACCGCCATCGACCACAACGGTCTGACCGGTGCCGAACTCCTCCTGCATCAGAAACAGATAGGCTTGTGCAATGTCATGAGCTTCGCCGACTCGTCCCACTGGCAGACGCTTGCCTACGCTCTCATATAGCTCCTCCCGTTCTGCTGAGCTCATGTTTTGCCAGAGGTTCGTCCGGACGACTCCTGGCGATACCGCGTTGACTCGGATCGGCGCCAGTTCAATCGCTAGGGCACGCGTTAAAGCGTCGATGGCTCCACAGACACTTGCGGCAATTACCCATCCATTTTGTGGGCGTCGGCCCGCGACTCCGGTTGTGAGGACGACAGAGCCGCTTTTTCGAATCTGTGGACTCCCGTATTTGACGGCGGCAAGTGCGGACCAATAACGCAGTTCAAACGCTCGTCTGGCCTGCTTAAGATCCGTGGTAACAAGCTCGCGCAAAGGCAGGCTGTCGCCTGCAGTGAAAACCAAGTGATCGAAGGCACCAAGCTGCGTGAAAAGCCTTTCCACAGCCTTTTCGTCCGAGACATCAACCGCCTCTCCCCGTGCTTCACCTCCGATAGACTTAATGGCTTCCTGAACTCGTTCTGCGTTGCTGGAGACGATGACGACTTCAGCTCCTTGCAACGCCACCTCGTGGGCGACGGCCAAACCAATTCCCGACGACCCGCCTACGATAACCACCCGCTTATTCTCGAAACCGTTTTCCCTTGGCATTGAATTCTCCTTCTGTGCAGTTTCTGTTGATTTACATAACTTCGGTTCTCTCTTCCCGGATGTATTCAGTTCGGGCTCTACGAAGCTTTCTGAGCCGGAACTTTGGTTGACGACGGCCTGAGAAGATCCGCAAGCTTCATGTTGCGTAACAGTTCCGTGCGGACACGGTCGGCAACACCGTTGACGATCTCGGCTCCGTCGTTAGCAGGATCAATGTGCACTCGGAAGGGACGAGTGCCGAAGGGCATATCGACGACCTTGACGATAGCCTTAGCGACTTCCGATACATCTGCGTTCGGCACTTCGGTTAACTCAAAGCCTTTCATGATCTGCTCTGTCAGATTAGCGGTCGGCCCAGACTCATACTCTTTCAAACGGGCCTTGTCTTCGGGTGATCCCGCGTGGGCGAAGTGATTTGTACCCGATGTGAACGCACCTGGAACGACGATTGTGGTTTCGATGTTCCATCGCGCAAGTTCTCGTGCATAGCTCACGGCCAGGGCATCCATGCCAGCTTTGGCGGCAAAATATGGAGCCAGGTAGGGCGGAGTTCCTCCGCGAGTGCTGCTGCTGCCAACCCAAATTACCAAGCCCTTGCCTTGTTTCCGCAACACCGGCAGAGCGGCACGGTTCATACGCTGTGTGCTCAATACATTGACGTCGTAAAGCTCTGCGAGTTGCTCGGGCGTAAAGGCTTCGGCAGGGCCGAATACCATGTGACCAGCATTGTGGATCACGACATCGAGTTGCCCGTTCTGACTCACAATGCGTTGAATCGCTGAATCCACAGACTCTTGCGAACCAACATCCAGTTCGATGGTACGGAGATCGACCTTATTCTCTGTCGCGAACTTCTTTGCCGCTTCGACTTGCGGCGCGTTCCGTCCTTCGGTCTCGCGCATGCTGGCGTACACGACGTGTCCAGCCTTCGCCAATTCGTGAGCGGTCAGTTCGCCGAAGCCGCTCGATGCTCCTGTAATTACGATTACCTGTTTCATGACTGTTCTCCCGTTCGATTTGTCCATCCGCCCGGCCGTTTGAATTGCAATGCATTTAAGCGAAGCCGCCATTGGCGCGCACAACCTGGCTGTTGATCCAGCCCCCCTCAGGACCGGCAAGGAATGACACTAGATTTGCCATGTCTTCTGGCATGCCGAGCCGTTCGAGCGGATTCATCTTCTTTAATTCGTCGATCAGTGCATCGCTCTTACCCTTCAGGAACAGCTCCGTTCGCACCTGGCCCGGCGCCACCGCATTGACCGGGATGTTTCTGCCACGCAGTTCGTTGGCAAGCACATGGACCATCCCCTCGACTCCCGCCTTGGAAGCGATGTAGGCCCCATAAGTCGGGAATGACTTAGCGAGAACACTGCTGGAAAAAGCCATGATGCGGCCGCCATCAAGAACATATTGAGCCGCCTGCGCGAATACCAGGAAGGTTCCGCGTAAGTTTGTCGCGATCACCTTGTCGAAGGCGGTCACGTCTCCGCTGGCAATCAGGAAAAGCGGCATGATGCCGGCACAATGAACCACTACATTAGGTCTGCCGAACGCGTCTATCGACTCTTTGAAGAGCCGCTCCACGTCTGCGGCAATCGCCACATCTGCTTGCACAGCAATGGCCTGTCCCCCCGCAGCCTTGATATCTGTGACCATTGCTTGTGCTGGGGCCGGTTTTCCAGCGTAGTTCACGACCACGGAAAATCCATCTTTAGCCAGTCGTTTTGCGATCGAGCCTCCGATTCCGCCAGAGGCACCGGTGATAATCGCGTTATTCGTTGCTGAATTTGACATTGGTAATTCTCCTTAACTTGCCCGTTTTGTAACTTTAGATAACATCGCACTAGTCGTTTCATGCATTACAGATGAGCGGACACGCACATGCGAATCATGCATAATAGGCATGATGTCCATGCGTCTAGAGAAATTACGTCAGGCTGATTTGAATCTCCTGGTTACGTTTGCCGCTATCGCCGAGGAGAAAAGCATTACTGCAGCGGCATCCCGCCTGTTCCTCAGTCAGCCCGCCGTGAGCCGGGCCCTGCAGCGGGCACGCGCGATGTTTCACGATGACCTTCTCGTTCGATCGCCGCACGGCTTCGAACTCACTTTGCGGGGGCGAAAGATTCTTGAGGAGCTTGAGGGAATGCTACCCAGAATGGAGAATCTCGTTGCGCCGGCTCTGTTTGATCCCACGCTAGAGAAAAGCCATTTCCGCATCTCAGGCCCGGATAACGTTTGTACAGTCGTGCTCCCGCGCTTGTGCCGGCAGTACGCGAATGGACGCTATCAAGTCCACTTTGAATTCTGGCCCTGGCGGAGCGGCATCTCAGAACTCGTGGAACACGGGCAACTCGATCTTGTTCTCCACATTGATGACGGGCTCCTGCCGGTGCACTTTCAGTCGGAAAGGCTCTACAAGGAGGATTGGATTTGCGCCGTGGCGCGCGACAGCCGCTTTGGCGACCGGTTGCCACTTAAGCAATACCTGGCCGCGAGCCACATTGTTGTTGCCACCTATGAGGGGGTGCAAACAATTCCTGACAAGCAACTGGCGGCTGTCGGTGTAAAACGCAGTTCTTGTATTCGCGTGCCTTATTTCGGCGTAGCGCTGCAATGCCTCCCCGGCACGGAACTGGTCCTTACGCTAACTGGCGGCATGACATCAGTTATCAAAAACGATCGGAGGTTGCGGCTTGTGAAAGCACCTCAAGAATTGCGAGGGTTTTATTTCCTCATGGCCTGGCATCCGCGGCTCAACTCCGACCCGCGTCATGTATGGCTTCGTGGTGCGATGCGATCAACGGCCGCGGCTCTTGCCGTGTGAAAGGTTTGCGCAGGACCATCCAACGCGCCTGCGCTACGCTGCGGCGCATCGAGCCTTGGGGTGCTCGCGCTCGGCAGCAAGGCCTTCTCGCGAAACATACATTTGTAAGTAAGGAACAAGAATTGGTCGGGGAGAGAGAATTTGAACCTCCGACCCCCTGGTCCCGACCAGGTGCTCTACCAATTTCTTTTCCGGTCAATGTACCGATTCCCAGCTAATGGAAAATGGACGACATGAAAGTCGGAGTTTGAGCAGAGATTATCGGCACTTGGGCAGGTTGTGAGCTGCCGGATTCCTACGATCCAAGATAAAAGCACGATGAACTTATTCGCAATTGATTCGCCGCGAGAACTGCGCGAAGATAAACTGGGCTCAAACTGAAGCAAAACC
>DASYKK010000500.1:0-3336 GCA_035995565.1 Candidatus Angelobacter sp. | reverse complement strand
CGAAATATCGGTAATGCCGTGGACACGGTGCTCTTCCTTCACCCAGCAACTGAAATAGCGCCCATAGAAGACCGCTCCGCCCTGGCAGTTCACCTTCATGTTTTGCGCCACGCCCTCCTGTAAGCCGGCCACCGCCATCACCACCTTGAATACCGAACCCGGAGCCAACTGCGCCTGAATTGCTTTGTTAAATAGTGGGTGATCAGGGTCCTCTACCAGCCGGAGCCACTCCTCGCGAGAGATGCGTACGGCAAAATCATTGGGATCGAACGCCGGACGACTCACCATCGCCAGAATCTCGCCGTTGCGCGGGTCCATGGCGACGACTGCGCCGTTCTTGCCTTCCATGGCCTGCTCGGTTGCCTTTTGAATGTCCAGGTCAACTGTCAGCCTGAGTTTTTGTCCGGGAACCGCGGGAATATTCGCATTCGGCGGCCGCCCTACTTCCTTGCCTTTGCTGTTGACCAGCACACGGCGCGAGCCATCTTTGCCCATCAGAAGATCGTTGTATTGCAGCTCCACGCCGGACTGGCCCACGATGTCGCCGCGCTCATAAAGTTCAAACTTGGGCGAGTTGAGCATATCTTCGCTCACTTCACCTACGTAGCCGATCAGGTGCGCCATGAATCCATCTTTCGGATAAAGGCGGCGATGAATCATCAGCGTTTCCAATTCAGGAAATTCATCGCGATGTGACTCGATGAACGCGCGCTCGTCCGGAGTGATGTCGTCTTTGATGATGATCGGCTCAAACGCTGGCTTGCGCGCAAGCTGATAGCGGCGGACCTTGTCGATGACTTCCTGCACCGGCATGTGAAGGCCATCGGCAATCTTCCCCGCGTCGGCATTGAGATCACGCATCTGGTCGCGCAGCAGCAGCGCCGAAAAGGATGGATAATTGTCGACAATCAATTGTCCGTCGCGGTCATAGATCTTTCCGCGCGGTGCAAGAATCGGGACTTGCCGAATACGGTTCTGTTCCGAGCGCGTGACGTATTCGTCTGTCTTGCGGACCTGTAGAATCCAAAGTCCATAAGCGAGCACGATGAACACGGCCAGAATCACGTACTGGACGACGGAGAATTTTGTCTGCGGAATTTTTTCGTCGCGACCGGGCATACCTTGTTACGATTTGTCGCCCTGGCAACAAATCAGGATCCTTTTTCCTTTGTTTGGGGTCCCTATTTAGAGTATCGCAAATCGGTCACGCATGCTGTAAGACAAAGACCTCAAACCAGTTACTGAAGGATTAAACATCCTGCTGGCCGGTAACTGAAGCGCTTCCATGTTTGTTGCTAATTCCTCAACTTGAACTTATCCAGCGCCGCAAACAGGACCACAGCTGCCAGACCATTCACCAGAGCGGATAGAAGGGTGTGACTCCAGATCCATGCTTCGCTTCCGCCTACCAATTGAAGACTGATGGCCATGTACACGAAGCGGTGAATCAGCACGAAAGCAAAGGTCATCAGGAAGCGGGATCCGGGATTGTCTACGTCCACTTTCACTCCCAGAGATGATCCCAGGTAGCCGACGATGGTCTTGGCAATCCCGAAAAGCCCGATGGGATGTCCGGTCCAGGCGTCTTGCAGCGTCCCAATCAGTGCCCCGGTAATCATGCCGGGAATAGGGCGGCGGCGCGCGACAGCAAAAAAGATCGTGACCAACAGCGGTAAATCCAATACCGCCAGAAAGCGAACACGTAGAAACACCTGAAGAAAGATGGCGAGCACCGGAATGCCAATAGAGACCGGCCAGCTAAACCGATGTACCTCTATTTCCTCGCGGGAGGTTAACGATACGCCGGAATTCATCGGGGCGGCTTCTCCTGGCTTGCTGTCGGCGTTGCCGTTGGGGTAGAAGCCGGCTGGTCAGGCGTGAGGGAATCAGGAGCCACCGCGGGCGTCTTGGTTTTCTTCGGTGTCGGTTTCGGGCTTGCGCTCGCTGGAACTGCTGCCCCTTGTCCCGAGTTCGGCTGCTTTTGCGCCTGTGTAACTCCTTTACTCGCGCTTGAACTTGCCGCTGACGTTCCGGCGCCTGCCGCTAACGGCTTCTGGGAACCAGCCCCGCTCCCCGGCTTCTGTTCAGTTCCAGTGCTCGCAGCCTTGTTGCCTTTGGCTGGGGTTGGAGAGGGTGTCGGTGCTGGCACGTTTGCTGGCGCGCCACCCGGACTCTTCGGCGCATTGGTGTCCACCTTGGGCACGCTTGGCAGCCTTTGCGACAGGATGTCCGCGGCACGCATGGGCGCCGGTCCTGAAGCAGCGGAACGCGAATTATCCGCCATCTCGGTGATGACCAGAACTTCTTCCAATCGGTTGAGGTCTGCCGCCGGCTTGATCTTGATGACAAGAAAGGGATCGTTGTCGCGGTCAGGTGTTGCCCCTATTACAAAGCCTACGGAATACCCTTTGGGATAGATGCGATCGCCTCCGCTGGTAATCACGTGTTCGCCAGACTCAACCTTCTCGTCAGCCATGATGTCATTGATCTGGAGCTCTCCCAGCGGCGTGCCTTTCACGATACCCTGGAGCCGAGAGTGTTCCAGAATCACGCCTGCTCCGCTGTCATGGTCGTTGATCAGCAGCACCTGGGAACTCAGCCTGAAAACATCTTTCACCTTGCCGACAATTCCATCCGGCGTAATCACAGCCATGTCAGCCTTGATGCCGTCGTGTGACCCCTTATCAATTGTGACCAGGCGGGACTGTTCTGTCCCGCTGGTGGCAATCACCTGCGCGGCCACGGTTTTCGTAATGAATTGTTGCTTGAAGTCCAGCAGGACCTGCAATCGCCGGGCCTGGTCAGCATCTTGTTTGAGCCGCACCTGCTCCATCTGCAAACGGGTGACTTGATCCTGTAGTTCTCGATTGTGCTGGCGTATACCGCGAAGGTCGGCATAATTATGCCAGCCTTCCCGGAAGAAACGGCCCGTGGAAACAAACACTTTCTCAACCGGCGTAAATGCGGTCACCGTCCAGACGCGGATCAGCCGGGTCCCGCTTCCGGAGTTCCCTGCCCTGGCATTTTCCGGACGCTTGACCTGTGTGGCCAGAGCTACCACCTGAATGAAAAGAACCGCCATGAGTGCGAGCGGGTTCTTGTACCGAGAAAAGAAATTTTCCATGACCTGCGCTAAGGAGGGCCAAATGAGGACGGACTTACCAGATCCGTCCCTTGGTTTACAAAATAGAAGCCTTACTCAATCGAAATCTTTCTCAAGAGTTTGAAATCGCTGAGCATTTTTCCCGTGCCCAGCACCACGCTGGCCAGTGGATCGTCGGCAATGGAAACGGGCAACCCGGTTTCTTCACGGATGCGCTTGTCCAGGTTCTTCAA
>DASYKK010000499.1:0-9978 GCA_035995565.1 Candidatus Angelobacter sp. | reverse complement strand
TTCGCCTTCATCGGCCAGGAATATTCGCTTCGGCTCATTGGGCTTGCTGGCGAAGCCGTAAAACTTGAGCGGGATCGGCGGAGGCGGAGGAGTTGGCGTCGGCGTGGGCGGCGGCTCAGGGCCCATGGGGCCTTTTCGAACTGATGTGTCTACCGCCGGGATCTTTACTTCTTCCATGCGAAAGATATTTCTTCCGCCGGCTTCATATTTTTTGTTCTGGCTTACGGCCAGGATGTCGAGGCGCAGCCTTGGGTCAAGTGTGCTATCGGAGAGTCGCGGCGCACTGGGTTTCTTTGTCGCCTGCGTTACTTGCGTGGAACTTGCAGGCGCGGGGGACGCGGCGGAACTGGTGCCGAAGTCGACAAAGTTGTAAATGCCAACCAGCAGAGCGAGCGCCAGCAACACGATCATCCATCGCACCTGCTTTTTATTTTCCGCGCCTATCTTCACTTTAAGGTCCTTCTCCTCTGGCTTTGGATGCTTACGGCCTGGGCCACTGGCTAACTTTCCTTCAAGAATGTTTCCAGTTTTAGTTGTAGCGATACCACGCCGCTTTCCTGGCTGCTGAGCGCAATCTGATCAATGATGAACACGATCTTGTCCTGCTCCATGGCGTTAATGAACCGCGCAACTTTTGCGTACTCGCCGGTCACAGTCGTCTCAATGTTGACGCGTTGCACGTCTGGCAATTCATTTTTCTCATTGCTCGAGTTACGGTCCTGGCCATAGCGGACTCCGGTTGTGGTCACGCCGGCGTCATGCATGAGCTTTTCCAGGTGCTGAGAAATCTGGGAAAACTGGCTGGGAATTTTCTGTTCGTAAAACTTCTTCACATCCACACGGGTTCCCGCCAACTTCTTGTCAATGCCGATCAGTGGCGCCACTTCGCTGTGCAGCGTGCTTTTTTGTTCCCGCAAAGATTCTTCCAGGGCCAATCGCGCCGCGGGACTTGATCCGGGCAGCAGCAGATAAATGATGAGCAACAAATCCACCGCACCCAGCACCGAAAGGACCAACGTGAACTGCTTTCGCATTTTTGCCAGATTATTCATCAGAAGCCCTCCCGGTTGGCGCTACGCCCTGGCATCGGCGCGGCGGGAGTGTAGTAAGTGACGATGTCGAACTTGTAAAGCTGCCCTTCACTGTTCTGTTGCTTCTGCCTGGTTTCCATCGTGATTTGCGGACTGCGAAAACGCTCTGACCTCTCCATCTTCTTCTGCAGTTCCAGTCCATTGTCGTGCGTATCGCCCATCACGACCAGTGTCAGCCTCAGTCGGTTGTCCGCGGTTACTTCGGGATGGACTGAATTCAGGTAGGCACGAGCCGGCATGATCCTCTGGAGATCGTTGAACAGCTGCGTCCATGAAAGCTGACGGCGGTTAATCTGCCTGTTCCAGTAATTCTTCTGCGCCGTTATATCGTGGTTTTCCGGGAGATTCGAGATCGCTTCCGCGGCGGCGCGTTGTTTTTGCAAATCTGCGATCTCCGCCTGCAACTGTTTTATCCTCTGGCTGGATTTGGAAGAGCCGGCAAAATTTATCCAGGCAAGTCCAATCAACAGCAACATCAGCAGCGCCGCGAAGCCGATTGCCATGCTCCAGCGCACGTAGAATTGCCGCACATCTTCAAACTTCTGCGAAGCGAGATTTATATTAAGGCGCATTATCCGAGCAAAGCCCCCACAATTCCCGCCATAGTGGTGGGCGAAACCTGCTCACCGCTCAGGTTCTGCTCCGGGGCAAGTTCCGGAGCCAATTCCTGAACCTGGGCTCCCGTTTGCTGATGAAGCAAAGGACCAAGTTCCTCGAGCGGGGCTGTGCCGCCCACATAAATCTTTTCAATGTGCGCGGCAAAGGTATCTTCAAAAAAGACGATCGAGGGCAATACCGCTTCTGACAAGTCCGTCGCGGAAAAAATGCCGCCATGCGGATTGTCGAGCGTGCGCACCAGCCGCAGTTCATGGTGCTCCACGGCCGTGATGGTAATGTTCATCGGATCCACTTTCAGGACCAGTGTCGGACGCTCGCCATCCACGAGTCCAAGGGCCGCCAATGATGATGGCAGCACCACACCGGGCTCATATCCGATATCGCGAAAAGCCTTTTCGTATTCTTCGATGACCTCGCGGGGGGCCACCGCGGCGGCTACCCGTACAGTTCCGTTGGAGCGGGTCACTTCATAAGAAAGTACCGCCTGGTCCACGTCAAAAGGCAGCGACTTTTTAAGACGAAAACGAATGACCGGCTCAATCTCCTCGCGCTTACCTGGCAGGGACTCAAAATCCAGCAGAATCATGCGAATCGCCACGTCCGGCAACACCACGATCACGTCTTTCGATTTACCGGCCACCGCGCCCAGTGCGCCGCTCAGCGCCGTGCGCAATGCCTGAGCGTCCAGAATGTTCGGGAGGCTCAACCCGGGAGCAATCGTGCCATCTTTCCATCGCCGGGAGGTAAAGACTTCCAGCCGCGGCGCCTTGTCAGAGGCGCGGGCTGCGATCGCCCCTTCCGAGGTTATTTCACAAGCCAGCCGTGGCCGCACCGTTTTTTGGTTCAAACCTGCCATTTTTTATCTCGTAGTCTCGATGAAGGTGACCTTGTTGATCTCTTTCATCGTAGTAACGCCGGCTTTGACACGGGCCAGCGCCGAATCGCGCAGGAACTTCATTCCTTCTTCGTGCGCCGCCTTGCGGATCTCTGACGATGGCCGCTTCTCCAGAATCAACTCGCGGATGCGGTCCGAGAGGTCCAGTAGTTCATGGATGGCCGTACGTCCGTGGTATCCCGTGCCGCCGCACTCAATGCATCCAGGCCCATCATAGAACGGGACGTCGCGCCATTCTTTCGGAGAGAGCCCAAAGCTTTCCAGCTCTGCGTCCGAATAACGTACCGGCGTTTTGCAATGGGTGCAGATCATTCGCACCAGCCGCTGCGCCAGTACGCAGTTCAGAGCGGAGACAAAGTTATACGGTTCCACACCCATGTTCAGAAAGCGACCGAGTACATCGACTACGTTATTGGCGTGGACCGTGGTGAAAACAAGGTGCCCGGTAAGCGCCGATTGAATCGCGATCTGCGCTGTTTCCGTGTCGCGAATTTCGCCCACCATGATTTTGTCCGGGTCATGACGCAGGATGGAACGCAGTCCGCGGGCGAAAGTGAGGCCCTTTTTCTCGTTCACCGGAATCTGCGTAATGCCGTGGATCTGGTATTCCACCGGATCTTCAATCGTGATGATCTTGTCTTCGTCGGTCTTGATTTCATTCAGCGCGGCGTAGAGCGTGGTGGTTTTTCCGCTACCCGTCGGGCCGGTGACCAGCACCATGCCGTAGGGTTCCAGGATGTAGCGGCGGAACTTGCGCAGGTCTTCTTCGTCAAACCCCACAACGTCCAGCACCAGGTTGCGGAACTTCTCGCTCATTGATTCTTTATCAAGAACGCGGAGCACTGCATTTTCGCCGTGAATGGTGGGCATGATGGAAACGCGGAAATCGATCAGGCGGCCGCTGTATTTCACGCGAAAGCGTCCGTCCTGGGGCACGCGGCGTTCCGCGATGTCTAATTCGCTCATGACCTTGATGCGCGTGATGATGGTGGAGTGATGTTCCTTGGCCATGGGCTGCATGGCCGGCGTCAGCACCCCGTCAATTCGATACTTGACAACGACGGAATCGCTTTCAGTCTCAACGTGAATGTCACTGGCACGCTTTTGCAGAGCAGTAAAAATGGTTGTGTCGACCAGACGAATGATGGGGCTGACGTCAGCTTCGGTCGTGCCCGTGATGCGGTCAATGGTGATGTTTTCATCGCCGCCTTCGTCGTCACGGACAACGTCCAGCACAAAGCCTTCGCTGGCTTCTTCCAGAACACGTTGTGACTGCTCGGTTTTTTTCAGGATCTCACTGATCTGTATCAGCGTGGCGACCTTGGTCTTGATGCGGCGATTTAGCAGCAGGCCGATTTCATCGATCATCATCAGCTTGCTGGGATCGGCGATGGCGATGGAGAGGGTGCTGTCATTCTGTTCCAGTGGAACAAAGTTGTAGCGGAACATCAGGTCCACCGGCACGGTCTTGAACAGCTCCGCGTCCAGATGGTAACCCCGCAGGTCCACGAATTCACAACGATAGCGCGCGGCCATATCCCGGGCCTTTTGTTCGCTGCCTTCGACGAGTCCGTTGATCGGCGTACTGGTTTCCATAACGGTCAGATTCTTTCGATCCATATCATCCTAGGGGTGGGCCTGTGCTCCCAGAGAAAAGATGGGCAGATACAGCGAGAGGAGCACAACTGCAACCGTAATGCCCATGAAAATTAAAATGACGGGTTCAACCAATTGCATGGCGGTAGCCAGTGAATTCTGTACGTCTTCCTCGTAAAATTCCGATACCGAGTTAAGCATGGCCGGCAGCGCGCCGGTGGATTCCCCGACCTCGATCATCTCGATCGCCAGATCAGGAAAGAATTTGGTCTCTTCCAGGCTGTAGGAAAGCGAACGGCCTTCCCGAACCCGATTGGAGGCGTATCCCACATTGCTGGAAATCTTGAAGCTGTTGATGGACTGGCTGGCGGTTTCCAGCGATGGCACAAGCGGCAGGCCCCCTGTAAGCAGCGTGGAAAGCGTTCGGGAAAACATGGCAATCTGGTACTTCATCCAGATTTGCCCAAAAAGGGGCAGGCGATAGCGCAGCGCGTCGAGCGACTTGGAACCCCTTTCTGAACGGACCCACAAGGCGATAATGATGGCCAACGCCAGCAGCCCGGCCAGGATAAGGTAGTAATAATTTTGGATGCCACGGCCAACACCCAGCATAAACACCGTTATTGCCGGCAGTTGCGCATTGAGCGAACTGTAAAGATCGGCAAACTGGGGCACCACGTAGGTCATCAGGAAGGTCAGCATAACGACCAAGGCACAAATGAGCAGCGCCGGATACCACAACGAAGCGATAAGTTTCTTGCGGAATGAGACCGTGATGCGCTGGAAAGTGATATACCGGCCCAGAACCTCTTCAAGATTGCCGCTACGTTCGCCTGCCAGCAGGGTGGTGGTGTAAATCTTTGAAGTCGCTCCCTGGGCTTCAAAGGCCTGGGAGAGCAATTCGCCGCTCTTAACCCGCTCCTGCACGTTGTCCAGAATGGCCTTGAAACGAGGGTTCTTCTGTCTTTTGCTGAGAATATTCAAAGACTTAAGGATTGGCAGTCCGGCCTTGATCAGGGTCAGAAACTGCTGGTTAAAAATGACGAACTGATCAGCTTTCAGGATCTTCTTGCGCGCGCCTCCGCCCATGGGCAGTAGTCCACGTCGGGTCTTAACCGAGTAGACCATGAAGCCCTGCTGGACGAAGCGATCCCTGATCTCCTGTTCGGAGACGCCACTTTCAACCTGCTGGAGCACGTGACCGCGCTCGTCCGCCATTTTAACCAGGAATTCAGCCATGAAATGAGAATACGGGGGAAGCTCCGGCTCCCTTACACAAGTCTAACATTCTACGTATTTTTAACTCTATTTATTAGAATGGGGGGAACCCCCATTATTGCGCATTTTGCTGATTAATTTTACTAATTCTTCAGCTATCTAAGGTAATCAGGTAGTGATTTACTGGGTTACCTGGCTGTCTTCAATCGTGTCAACTCCAGGGGGTGGGGTGAAGCGAAAAAGGCTGTCCTGAACCGGCACATTTTCTTCAATCTGGGAGAAGCGGAAATCGGTGATGGTGCTGTCCACACCATGAATCACGATCCGATGGATCTGATGGGCGGGGGACACCTCAATCACCACTTCCGATATGCGATCTTTCATGATCTTGGGAACTCCACGCATTACGAGATCACCTTGCTGGAGTGGAGCCAGGTCGGGAGCCAGCGAGAGACCCTCAAGCTCCTTTTCCAGCTTCGTCTTGCCCAAAAGATAGCGCAGAGGTGACCGGAGATCATCAAGGTTCCTGGCCGGCGTCTTTTTAGCCTGACGATCTCCCGTGACGTAAAAATAGGCATTTTGAGGGTCGATCAGGAATAGCTTCTCGCGTGGAACATGATATTCCCAGCGCATGCGCGAGGGCTTTTTAAGCCACAGTGTGCCGCTTTCCGTGCGAGAAATTCCATCACCCTGATAAATCTCAGTGAAGGCCGCCTTAAATGTTTTCAGGTGATTGTAATGTTCATCCACAGCACGCGCCGTTGCGCGGACATCGGGCGATTGGCCGGGCGAAGGCAATCCGCATAAAAGAAGGAGCAGTGCCGCCGGAATTGAGTGCCGCAATTTCATGAAATCCTCATAGGGGTTAGATTCAGGGGAGAGCCCAAGTGTATCTACTTCTTGTGGCTGCGCTCGAGGAAGCGATATTTGGATGGGTCTTGAACGTCAACCGTCCCATTGGGCAAGAGCTTGTATTCGGCGCCATTGGGGTCTTGCGGCAGACCCGGCAGAATGCCTGCGCGCACCATATCCAACCATCTCGAAGGCAGGGCTCCTGTTCGTTCGTGATAGACCTTCACATGCTGTTCCAGTTGCTCAATATCGGCCTCAGCACGCAACGACGTTAGGTGCAGGACGGCGGTGTCTTTCACCTGCGGGTCGATGCTGGTGTCATAGACCGCTTTCCAGAGATAGACCGCTGTGCTGCGATCATCGCCATGCTCAGCCATTCTGGCGGCCATTACTTTCATCCAGGGCAGGGCTCCGGGAACCTCTGATCCTTTAAGGAAGGCATTGCCTGCTGCTTTGTAGTCGCGCCGGTCAAGATAGTGAATGAAGCCCAGGGTGAAATACAGACGCCAGTACGAAGGGTTCTCTCGTATGCCTTTTTCTACCAGGGCCACGGCTTTTTCCGGCTGGCCAGCTCCCTCCGGGGGCTGCTGGCTGAGAAACAGGGAACCAAATTCGTAAGCGACGATCAGGTGCGGATCAAGATCGGTGGTGATATCCAAGAGCGGGTAAAGCAAGTCATAGCGCATGGAGCGCCTGTTCAACTTGTCGCCAAAATACTGCACTGCCCGGGTCCAGTAAATATCGGCCAGCAAGCTCGAGTAGCCCAGGCTCATGCGCTTCACCGTCTTGCCGGAAGGCATGTACAGCACTTCTTCGAGAGTGACCTCTTTGCCGCGAAGCTTTTCCACCTGCGACCGGGACAGAACGGTGCCGGCAAAGAACACCACCAGCAGCAATGCGCAGATGACTGTTGCTTTGCGATTAGATGTCATTTCAGGTTACGCCGTTCGAAAATCAGCACTGCCGCGGCCACAGCAGACGCCGAGTAAAGCAGCGCATAAAGCGTGTTGAACAAGATGAGACCGCTGCCGACGCCCTGATCATGGGCGGCTTGCGCAATTACGTTGAGCGACGCGAAATTGGGCATGACATAAGCCGCGGCAGTGGCCAGCAATTTGGCAGCCCCCTTTGATATGGCGGCGAAATTCTTCAGGTCTTCAGCAAACGTTCCAATCACAAACAGGGCGAAAGCAAAGATAGCGGAAAATATGGGTGACGAAAAAGTCGAGAACAGGATGGTCAGCGCCGTGACGATCAGGAATTGAAGCACGGTGAAATAAATAGCCACCAGAAGCAGGGCATCGGTCTTGTGGAGGCCATTGGTGATCAGCAACGCAATGTAAAAACCAGCGGTCATCAGTGCTGTATTTACAACCAGCGTCATGACCAGGCCCAGATATTTGCCCAGGATAAATTCCCAGCGCCGCACCGGCCGGGAAAGAATGGTGTAGAGAGTTTTCTTTTCCATCTCCTTCGATACCAGACCTATGCCGATAAAGATGGCAATAATGACGCCGAAAAGAGAGATGGAACTCAGACCCACGTTGACCAGAATGAGTCGCTCCATGCCGATAGAGATCTGGCCGAACAGCGGGGCACTGGCTACGAGCAGCAGGACAAAAAGAATCAGGTTGTAAAGGACCCGGTCGCGCACGGCTTCGCGAAACGTGTTCAACGTAATCGCAGTCAGGCGAGAGATCATGAAATGACTTTCTCCTGCTCTGACGTTTTAGCCAAAAAATATTCTTCCAGGGTTCCGTGCAACGGAGTAACAGAAATGAGCCTGGCACGCTGCCGCCGCAGTTGGTCCAGAAGAGAATCGATGTTCTCACTGTGCGCAATCCCGCGGACGGTTTCGCCCGTAATGTGAGATTCGATGAGCGAACCGGAGACCGCCGGAAGCGCGTGGGCGCCGTCCCAGATCACTTCAGATCTACCGGCCACGCTGGTCCTGATATCGTTGATGGCCCCGACACCACGAAGCTCGCCCTTGTGAATGACCGCGACCCGATCGCAGAGCGCCTCTGCATCGGAAAGTATGTGGGTGGAGAAGAAAATCGTCTTGCCGTCGTCCTTGAGGCCCTGAATTAACTCCCGCACTTCGTGGCGTCCCAGCGGATCCAGGCCGGACATTGGTTCGTCCAGGAAGATCACTTCCGGATCGTGAATAATTGCCTGGGCGATTCCCACGCGCTGCAGCATCCCCTTGGAAAACTTGCGCAACTGGCGATCTCCTACGTCAGCCAATCCCACCCGCTTCAGGAGCTCGTCAATCTTTGGGTTGCGCCTTTCCCGCGGAACTCCGGAGAGCCTCGCATAGTAATCCAGCAACTCAGGGGCGCTCAAATAATCATAAAAATAGGGTTGCTCAGGCAGAAACCCGATACGACGCTTCACTTCTGGATCCTGGAAGCTTTTACCCAGAATAGTCGCTGTCCCAGATGTGGGCGAGACAATGCCCATCAGGAGCTTCAGCGTGGTGGTCTTGCCGGCTCCATTAGGCCCCAGGAATCCAAACGTCTCCCCCGTCCGCACTGCCAGATTGAGGGGCTTGAGGGCGGGCCTGAATTGCTTTTTCCAGAAGCCAACCGCGTAATCTTTGGAGAGGCCCTGGATTTCTATGGCAAACATGTCAGTCAAGGATACGTGATGCCAACTTTATTGCAAGTATTCGAATTTACGCAAGCCGGTTTTTCTTGACGCCTCGACTTAATTTTATTGAATGGAGACGTATTTTGTCGGGTCCGAACAGTCGGTTTGAGAAACGATTGCTCCAAGTTTCCCAGAGGGCGAAAGTTCCTTGCGCAGAATGCCGTCATTCATGGTGCAAAAGTTTTCTAGACCGGTTGTAGCCCAACCCACTGGAGAAGCGGTGGTTCGGTAGTCACTAAAAGGCGCTGCGCCGGAGGCTGAAGCGATGAAATAACTGTATCCACTCTTCAAGCATGGTTGCGTCGCGCAACCGACAACGTCATCGACCAGGCAAGCGTGAGTTGGGTCGCACGGAGTTCCGGGACCAAGTTTCGCATAAGTATCTGCATAACCCTGCGAGGCGTAAGCAATGATATAGGTCGCCTCGGCGTTATTGATGTTGCGTAAGGTCGCAACCGCCGCAGATTGGTTCGCCGCCATTCGGGATCGCAATAGATTAGGAATGGCAATAGAGGCGATGATAAGAATGATCGCCACTACGATGAGAAGCTCGATCAAAGAAAAACCTTTGTTCTTGTTCATATACGCCGCGCTTTCCAATTCCCTAATGCGTTAATGAAACCGGAGAAATAACCGCTTCTCCTGATCACATTACATGCATGTTTATTACCACTCAATGAACATTCAGGAAGTTCGTCTGCCCTGGATCAAGTGCATTATTATCAATAGTTTATGGCTTTTTACGCTTGGTGTACCCTTCCGCATGGTGGACCAGAGACAGCGTGCTTTGGCAAATGTGACACAAAATGTCATCTGGAATTCCCACCCAGCAGTGGACAAAAGCAGTAAGGGAGATGGCATTTGCCATCTCCCATTCTTTTCGGCTCATACCCTTCGCCCAGGTACTTGCCTAAGTCCAAGTTCTCAACAATTGTTACTGAAGAGCGACGTACTTGGCTACATCAATGCAATTGGTTACGCTTTCGCCGCCGGAGGCAAGCTTTCCTGCTGCCAACAGCGTGCCGGTGTTCATTCTGACCACGGCATCGGTGGTGG
>DASYKK010000498.1:0-4881 GCA_035995565.1 Candidatus Angelobacter sp. | reverse complement strand
CGCGGAGTTCACCCAGCACAGCAGTGACCGGCGCAACGCCTTGCACTTCCGGCATGTGACACGACTGACAACTTTTCTTGTCGCGGTAGTCGCTATGCAGCCATTCCTGGTATGGCGTCTGTTCAGGAAGCGAACCGATTTCTTTGCCGTTGGGACCACGCGCGGTGGTGTATAGAGTGTGACAAGTGCCACAGAGCGTCGAATCGCGGATGTGGGTTGCGTCAGTGGGCCGGAACCCGCCCGAGGAGGTATCCATGATGCGCTGCTGTCCCTTTTGAATCTGAAACGGTCCGTATTCGGGATGATTGTCTTTCGAGACAGGTGGATTGATAACAAATCCTCCGACAAAGCTTTCGCGCGTCCCCAGTTTTTCTTTGCCGATCTGGTGGCAGAGCGAACACGAGACCCCGTCTTCAGCCAGCTTGTCGTCTTTCTTGTTCTTATCAGGGCCAAACGGGAGATGGGAGAAAATCTCTCCTTTGCGGCCCTGCAAATGGGCTTCATAGCGGGCCATAGGCATATGGCAGATGGAGCATTCGTCTTCAATGGCGGGCTGCGCTTCAGGATGATCAATCGACTCGCGCCGGACGCTGGCCTGCCAGTAAGGATCGCGTGACGAATTGGCCATCATGCTGGCGCGCCAAGCCAGGCCGATGGAAACATCTTCGCCCGAAGGAGTAGTCATGCCGTTGTGACAAGCCAGGCAGCGGTCAGAGGTCAGAAATTCCGGTTTTAACGCGGCGGGCTTGTCGCCGGCGCGCATCAGCAATGGCAACGCAATTAGCAATGCCGGCACACCAATCGCATATCTGAATTGGCTGCGCATTACCATCCTTCCAGCAGGCTTCCGTCTGCTCTGTCCCACAGCAGATAAAACATCAGTTGTTTTTGGCGACCGGCAGTATTGTTGGCCGGCACACGAAACCCGAGACTACCTCGAATGTGTTGTCGCCTGCTGATTGTGACCTGCATTTGCGGTACGACGTCCCAGTTGGTTTTTGCTGCGGTAGTCAGATCGCGGGCCGCGAGAAACTCCATCATCGGCGACCACATGCGGCCCAGTCCTCTATTCGCGACGATGCTTTGACCTACAGCAGTATTCCAAAATACCGACTGCGGCGCAGTCCTGGTGTCAGTCGGCAGATTGGCGCCGCCCTGGAACTGGATGAAAGTGTTGGTGGGGAAGAGCTGTCCGAATGCGGCGAACATGCCAAAGGTAGTAGCGCCTGACCCAAGTCCCTTCTCGCGATTGCCGACGGGGAAGATGACTTCACCCTGCATGCTCAAGATGGATCCTGAACGCAAGTTGGAGAAGAGCACACGCTTCAGGCCGAGCACAGCGTCGCCAACACCGCCGTGCCAGACATGATTCTGGTCCTGAAAGGTAATGGGAACATCCACCTCAATCTGGTTTTTCACGCCAAAGCGCTGCTCGTGAACCACATGTGTGGTCACACCGGGCGCTCCCGACGCATTGATCTCAGTGCGGAGAACGACTTCGTCCTCTGGATACGCCTTTTCAGTATTCAGCGGCAGCGGCAGATTCAGTTCTCCTCGCGGCCAGTGCGAGTTTGTGCAGAAGCCACGCATGTACTGGACGACCTTATCGATCTGGTCAGTAGTAAGCGCCTCAGCAAACGAAGGCATGATCTGCGAGAAGCCGCGCGCGGGCCCGCCATGAATAATTACGTCTTTCCATGCTGTGTTTGGCTCAGCCGTAGTCTGGTCGCATTTGGTGAAGTCAGGAAAAGTCTTAGGCGGTTCGAACCCGGCAATAGTCTTCGGCGTTCCCGTGCCGTCAGCCCCGTGACATGCCATGCAAGCCGAGTGGTAGATGTGCTCACCTGTATCAAGATGAATGCCAGTCTGCGCCAGCAAAGGCAGGGCCGCCAGGAGAAGGCACAATGCGAGAAACCGAGGAATCTTCATGATACGAAGTAAAATATTAAATGACCGCCAGCGCCGACCGCCGACTGGATTCGGTATGGACCGAGTTTGATACCTGAGGGCAGCGCGATGCCGCAAACAATTATAGTCCCGACCATCGAGGCTGCTTAGGCTGGGAGGACAATGTCAACCCCAAAATAGGGCAAACCTGCGACCGCTGTTCTTGAGTGCCAGTGAACGCGCGGTTCTAAACGGATCATTGGCAAACAATAAACTTACTGAACATCGGGCGCCCGGAAACATTGCTTCGAACTCGCCCCGCATGAGACGATGCACTCTCATGCACAAGATGGAGTCGCGTAATCTCGTTCTGCAAACAGACAGCTATAAATTCACTCATTGGAAGCAGTATCCGCCGGGGACGCAGTATGTCTATAGCTACCTGGAGTCGCGCGGCGGAATGTTCCACCAGACGCTGTTCTTTGGGCTGCAATATTACCTGCTGAAATATCTAAAGGGTTCCGTGGTGAGCGAGGAAGACGTCATTGAAGCGCGGGATTTTGTCGATCGCCACATTGGGCCCGGCATATTCAACTTTGAAGGCTGGATGCATATCGTCCGCAATCTTGGCGGCAAATTGCCGGTGGTGATCAAGGCCGTGCCGGAAGGCAGTTCGGTAGCCGTGCAGAACGTGCTGATGACGATCGAGAACACTGATCCTGCCTGCTACTGGCTGACGAATTATCTGGAGACGCTGCTGCTGAAGGTCTGGTATCCGATTACGGTAGCGACGCTTTCGGACGGGATACGCAAGGTGATACTGGGAGCGCTGCACCGCTCCGGCGACCCTTCGCTAATCGATTTCAAGTTGCATGATTTTGGTTATCGCGGTGTTTCCAGCGAAGAGACTGCGGGAATTGGCGCGGCGGCCCATTTAATCAATTTTAAAGGCACCGATACGGTTGCCGGCGTCCGAGTGCTGCAACAGTTTTATCAGTCACACGAGATGGAGGGCTTCAGCATTCCAGCGGCCGAGCATTCCACAATCACAGCCTGGGGCCGCGAGAATGAAGACCGAGCCTATGAAAACATGCTCACACAATTTCCGCAGGGACTGGTGGCTGTGGTAAGCGATTCCTATAACGTTTACGAGGCGTGCGAAAAACTTTGGGGCACGCTGCTGCGCGAAAAAGTGGAGAGCCGGCAGGGAACGCTGGTGGTGCGTCCGGACTCAGGCAAGCCACGCGAAGTGGTGCTGAAGGTGCTGGATATTTTAGGCGCAAAATTTGGTTATGAGACGAATGCGAAAGGCTATCGTGTGCTCAATTCGAAAATCCGCGTTATTCAGGGCGATGGCGTGAATTACTGGACGATCCAGGATACCCTTACTGCTATGAATCGGTCCGGCTGGTCGGCCGACAACATTACATTTGGCATGGGTGGCGCTCTGCTGCAACAGCTCAATCGCGATACGCAGCAGTTCGCTTTTAAGAGTTCCAACGTGACGGTGAATGGTGAAGACCGCGATGTGTTCAAAGATCCGGTGGAAGGACATGATAAGGCTTCCAAACGTGGGCGGTTAGCGCTGCACTTCAAGGATGGCAAATGGAGCACGGTGCGGCTGCGCCGAGGAGTTGACGATCCGGAAGACAGGCTGAAGCCGGTTTTTCGCGATGGGGAATTGCTGGTGGAGCAGAGCGTTCCGGAAGTGCGCAGACGTTCGCGGTTGGAAGAAAATGGAACAGCAAAGCCCGGCGGTCAGGCCACTTGAGAATACTGTAAGCGAAAGAAAGCCTCAGGGGCTGAAGCCCGGCATCTTAATAGCGCGCGACTAAAGGCCTGCTCCACCCTGTAATGGTGTTCATTTAGCTGACATGGCCTAGGTCCCAGTGTCAGGTGCTGGCTTGCTAGCGACTTCGGCTTCGAGCGATTTGAAAAATCGTGCCGCCAGCAGGTTAGCCGTAGCCTGGATCATGCGTTGTCCCACGCTGGCGATGAGGCCTCCCACGTTGACGTCTCCGGTGAATTGGATTTCAGTTGTGCCGTTTGCGTCTTTCAGATTGAGTTCACCTGAGCCTTTTACAAATCCCGGTTGGCCTTTGCCTTCCACGACGAGCTTGTAGTGCTCCGGCGCGATGATGCCCTGAAGAGAAACCGTGGCGGTGAAAACACCTTTGACTGGACCTACGCCGGCGGTGAGCTTGGCTTTGTATTGATTTTCACCGGTTTTTTCCATTTGCTCACAGCCGGGAATGCACTTCTGCAGGATGGCCGGATCAACCAGGGCGGCAAAGATGCGTTCACGCGGTGCGTCGATTTTCTGGATGCCTTCAATCTTCATGCAAGCTTCCAACACAGAGGAACGGAGGAGACGGGGGATTTTAAATAAGAATCATCAAACGGATTTGATATCGAGATTCTAGTGTTTTGATAAGTTATCTAATTCCTTCCGCCGCCACTATTCCTCTGTGTTCAAGATTTTCGGTTTAGTCACTTAATGCGCGATATCGCCGTTTCCAGCGCGCGCCGCGTGTAAACCGTTGCCAGTTGCTTGCGGTATTCGGTTGAAGCGTAGAGATCGGAATTGACATCAACGCCATCAACCGCGTGCGCGGAGGCAGTGCTGATGGTTTTGGCGTCGAGGGCATTTCCTTTCAGCGCACTCTCAACTTTGGTGGCGCGATATGCCTTGGGCGAAACGCCAGTGATTCCAATTCCGGCGGACTGGCACTTGCCGCCGTCGATCGAGAGATTTACAGCGACGCCGACGACGGCAAATCCTGACGCAGGATGCCGAACCTTAACATAGGCCTGCGCCGCTTTGCCTTTGCCGCTAGGGATGCGGATTTCGCGCAGGATTTCGCCGGCTTCAAGAGATGTGGTAAGCATCTCAACAAAGAAATCGGTGGCTTTGATTACGCGGTCGCCCTTGGCGCTGGTGGCGACAATTTCTGCATCTAGCGCCAGGATGGCTGCCGGCCAGTCGGCAGCGGG
>DASYKK010000497.1:0-1900 GCA_035995565.1 Candidatus Angelobacter sp. | reverse complement strand
TTGGCGCGGCGGCCTTCGGCCAGGTTGACTGCGGCCATGGAGACGGAGCCTGCGGGATGAACGTGAGCGAAGGTATTGCCGTCTGCGCTGAGAAAAACCGCGTGGGCGGCCATGCCCATATAGGGCTCAAGATCGGCGGAGGGCTTGCCATCTTTATCTTCCACGCGAAAGCGGAACCAGTATGGTTGGTTGGCTTTGAAAAAATTGTCGTCGCGCTGCCATACCATGCGATAACCGCCGGAGAGTTGCGCCACTTTATCAGCTGGGGCCAGATTGAAGGAACCAGCATCGTCGCCACTGAGCGGCTCACCCGTGACTGCCGGCAGATTAACAGTCGCAATCTGCGTTTCAGGAAAGCCAGTGTGATGGACAATGTCAGCGTAAAGTTTGTATTGGCCTTCCGGCATGATGGGCAGGTTAACTGCGAAATCGCCAGGCTGGGTCTGGTCCGGGTGCAGATGCCAGAACGCTTTCATGTCCGGCATACGCACTACGAAAAGATGCATGAGGTGGCCGTGGTCGGGGATCAGATCATCCAGACGGATGCGGTCGGGTTGCTCGGTGCGAAAGCGCGTTGGTTCGGCTTCATTAGGATTGTCCAGATGCAGGCGCAACAGGCTGCCTGCCAGCAGCGACGGCTTCATGTTAGGAAGCCGGTAGTTGAGTCGATCATTGGCGCTGGCCTCATTTCCCCACCAGTGATTGCCCAGGATGAACGCAGCAATCACAACTGCGGCGCCGAGCGCCAGGCCGATGCGTCCGCGCCGGGTCTGGGCCGGAGCCGGGGTTTCACCGGCGTTCAAAGCCGCGTCACGCGTGGCGGCAACAATGATGCCGATCCATCCAGCCGCCAATGCCAATCCTAAAAATGCCAGCAAGATTCCCAGTCCAGCGTGCATCGGCTGCGAACTGGTAGAGACGGCAGGCAGAGGAACATCGAGCTGCGCGACGCCTTGTTGTCCCGTCACCTGGACTTGTACCTTCCACGAACCTCGCACCATGATCCAGAGACTGCCATTGAAGAGTTTCGGATCGTCAGCTGACCTCTTGGCCGGATCAGGAAGCGGCGCCATTTTCGCGCCGACCCCAATCATCCGTAGCGGCAGGATTTTGATCTCACTTACATCATTCGACAAGCTGCGAATTTGTACCTGCGCCACACCCGGCACCACCGGCGGAGGCCGCAAAGTGACCAGCAAATGGTAGGGTCCAGCATAGCCGTCATAGTAAACGTCAGGACTGTTGACGTGGGCTGTGCCAGCCAGAGGCAGGAGCAAAATGCAAACAAACTGAAAAAATCTCTTCATCAACAGCTCTACTCCTGTGAACTTAGCTCAGATCCGCGCTCATCCGCATTGATCCGCGGTAAGTTTGCTCTTCGATCACGGCGATTCCCTACCGCCTAACCTTTTTGAGCCAGCCGCCCCAGTAAATGCCGGCCCACATGCTAGCGACAGAAAACATAAATCCAAGGCCCATGTTGCGCCAGAACTCCAGTGGTGTCTGCTCCCAGCGCACGAAGAGGTGGTTGACGGTGGGTGAGGTAGGCAGCGCGAAGTAAGGAAAATCAGTGGTGGAAAAGAACCTGTTCCGCGCCATCGAAGACATCAGGAACGTGGCGAAGGGCCACTCCACCACAATCAAAATCGCCAGGAATGCCACGCCGCCGAAAACGGCCTGCTGCCATTTGGGCGCGTTTTTGAATATAGGCAAAAGCAAATCCAGAAAAAACGCCGGGACGATCAGCAAGAGCGGAAATGGCAGCGGCACCATGTGCGTAATGTCCTGATATACAGGGCCAAGCTTAGGCTGCGCGGGAAAGAGCGGCAGCACCCACATCAGAATCAGCACGAAAGCCGAGTAGATGCCGGTCATGATGGTGCGCGCCCAGCGATGTCCG
>DASYKK010000496.1:0-3257 GCA_035995565.1 Candidatus Angelobacter sp. | reverse complement strand
AAGATAAATTTCAAACTATTTGGCATCGGCAAGATTCTATATGGCCTAGCACCCTTCCTCCCCTCGCCGCGCTCGGGATGAACTTCACTTTACCAGCAACAGGACGCCCACGCAGACAAGAGCGGCCGAAAGCCAGCGGCGGCGGTCGACGTTTTCATGCAACAGGAACTTGGCCAGGATCGCCGAGCAGATGTAGGTAAGCGATGCGGAGGCCGGCGCGACGAGGCTGGCGTCGCCCCAGGAAAGCGCGGTCAGCAGGCAGAAGAAGCTGAAGATCAGGCAGGCCAGTCCAAGAAGAAAAAGTTTCTCGCGGATGACGTGGCCTATTACCGCCAGCAGGCCTTTCCTGATTCGAATGTCGTCGAGATCGCCGATGCGCTTCATGGCGGCGGAGAGCATTACGTCACCAGCGCTTGAAGCCAGCACCAGCATTCCGATAGCGACCCAGAGCTTAAGCGAGTTCACGCTGCTCCTTTGCGGCGAGCGCGGAATCTTTTTCGCGGCGCTCAGTGAGCGAAGGCCCACCCGCGACCAATCCCACACCGCAGGTGATCAGCAGGATACCGGCCCATCGCCAGGGACTGACCGCTTCATGAAGAAAAAACCGCGACAGAAAAGCGGTGACCACGTAGCCAAAAGCCGTTGCCGGCAAGACATAAGTGAGGTCGGCCCAGGAGAGCGCTGTAAGGTAGGCGTAGAAAAACCCGGCGAGAAAAAGAATGCCGATGACGATCCAGGGATCGACGAAGGCATTGAAGATGTGAGTCCAGTGGTTAAGGTGAATCTCGCCGAGATTGTCCATGCCGCGCTTGAGCAGCACGTCGCCAGTGCCATTGCAGCAGGCAATGGCCAGATAGATGAAGATTTTCTTGAACTTCACTCGGATGTCCGCCTGCAACCCGCGCGGGCGCAGGGTTGACACTGGATTTTAGCGCACCATTTTAGAGCACCAGGAATTTCCAAACCACGACTACAATAAAAACGGCCAATCCGATGCCGTACCCGATCATCCGGGCGTTGCCGGCTTTTTCCTGTTCCATCATACGGTACTGCGTGATTGCCGCCCGAAAGCCCGCGGCGATTTAATCTCCGGCGACTTCAGCTCTGCGTGTTTTTTCCGCGGCGTTTTGTTTTGCGGCCACCACAGCTTTAGTGGCTTTGTTGCGAGCCGAGCGCAGTTTCATGAATGACTTAGCTTCCTTATAAAGGCGCTGGCGCTCTTCGCCGTTGAACACGGCTTTGCGCACAATGCGGAAGACAGCCTTGGGACGGAAATAGTATTCGTCGTAAAACTTGTGGACCATTTCCATGACGTGCTCGCGCGGGAGTCCGGGATATTCGATCTGCGCGACCTGATGGCCGCCGTCGTCAACCATGCGCTCAGTGCCGACGATGAAGCCATTTTTCTTGGCGAAATCGTACATCTCCGTGCCGGGATAAGCGTGCGCGATGGAAACCTGGATGGTTTCCACGTCGAGCTCTTTGGCGAAATCAATGGTGCGGCGGATGGATTCACGGCTCTCGCCGGGAAGTCCGAGGATGAAGTCGCCATGGACTTTCAGGCCGAGTTTTTTGGTGTCCTTGGTGAACTGGCGTGCGCGCTCCACGGTGGCGCCCTTCTTGATGTTCTTCAGAATCTGCGGATCGCCCGATTCGTAGCCGACGATTAAAAGACGGCAGCCGGCTTCTTTCTGGGCTTTCAAGGTTTCGTAGTCGGTGGTGACGCGCGAAGTACAGGACCAAGTCATGTTCAGCGGCTTCAGCTTGCCGCAAAGCTCCACGGTTCGAGCCTTCTGAATGTTGAACGTGTCATCGTCAAAGAAATACTCTTTTACGTATGGCCAGTATTCTTTGGCCTTGGCCATTTCGCGGGCAACTGCATCAGAAGAGCGCTTGCGCCAGGGATGTCCGCTCAGAGTCTGCGGCCACAGGCAGAACGTGCACTGCGCCGGGCAGCCGCGCGTCGTGTAAAGCGCGACAAAGGGATAGAGCAGGAATGGCACGTTGTACCGGCGCACATCCATGTCTCTGTAATAAACATCGGTTACGTCGGGAAGGGAATCCAGGTCCATCACGTCCGGACGATCTGCATTATGAACAACTTTTCCATTCGCGTCGCGATACGAAATTCCGATAATCTCCGACAGCGGTCTCCCGTTCGCGTACTCCACCACGGTGTAATCAAACTCGCGGCGGCAAACAAAGTCGATGGCCGGGCACTCATTCAACGACCGTTCCGGCAGCGTGGTCACATGCGGTCCCACAAACGCAATCTTCAGCTTGGGATTCGCTTCTTTCATCTTGGTGACCAGCTTGATGTCGCCGGGGAAGCCGGGCGTGGACGTAAACAGCACCAGGAACTCATACTGCTTGCCCAGTTCAATCGTCTCTTCCGCCGACACATGGTGCGGCGGCGCGTCCAGCAGGCGCGAGCCTTCCAGCATTCCAGCCGGATACGCCAGCCATACCGGATACCAGTATGACTCAATCTCGCGGGTGGCAGGCCAGCGCGAGCTGGCGCCACCGTCAAAGTTCTCAAACGACGGAGGATTCAGGAATAATGTTTTTAATGGCATGTCTGTCCTGCTTGTTATATTAACATCCTTTGTCCAGCGCTAAAGACCAGAGAATCCAAGCGGTTACAAGCGGCAGGCCAATGGTCGATTGGCGCATTGGGCGGCGTTACCTCATTTGCCGCTACGCTTCAAGCGCTCGATTTCCTATCCCCGAGGCCCAACATTTTTGTGCCCCCGCTACGTTCGGCTCGGCGCGCAAGTCGGCCTCGCCTCGATTCGGTGATCTCCGTCGCTTCCCTGCAATCCTCCCTACTCTTCCTCCGATGGCCACATTTTTTTGCTCTTGCGACTTTGCCTTCGGCGCATTGTGCCATCAACCACTTGGTTGAGCGATTCGCAGTCCGGCATAAGCGCAAAAAATCGCAACTCATCGGGAGTGATGTACCAACGGTGATCTCCACGCCGCCGTAAGGCCAATGCCGAGTTGGTTCTAAAGACAAGTTCTGCGCGCAGGGTCCCACTTGTCATAGATAGCAGACAGAAGATAGCTGACAGAACAGTTCTGTTTCGTCCGAACTCATAACCTGGCCTTGCTGGCAGTTTTTTGCAGGCTGCTTCTATGGCTTGATTTTTTAGATCCGCGTGAATGTGGGATGAACTTGCCGGCATTACTCGCTTTACCCCCTCATTGGGCAAATATCACCAATTTATTTCAGTGCGCTGCAGAGCGGCGCAAGGAGA
>DASYKK010000495.1:0-10076 GCA_035995565.1 Candidatus Angelobacter sp. | reverse complement strand
CGCGTATCGCTTGTCCGCCTTGCCGCCGGGCGCTTATCAGGTCACGACGGTCGCCGGAGGCTTCTCCAAAGAAGTTTTCAAAGGGCTGGACCTCACTGTGGGCCAGAGCGCTACTTATGACGTCCATCTCAAGGTGGGTGTAGCCAGTGAGGTGGTTGAGGTCACGGCAGCGGACATGCCGCTGATCCAAACCGATCAGTCGCAGCAGGCCAACACCATCAATTCTCTCCAGGTGCAGGAGCTGCCAAACCTGAATCGCAACTTTACCAATGACGTTTATACGCTGCCTGGCGTGAGTAATTCAGATTCCACACGCGCCCAGAATCCTGGCTTCACCGGATATCTCACAACCGGTTTTTCCATCGGCGGAAGCAATGGCCGCAACAATCTTTCCACCATCGATGGTGGCGAGAATGAATACGGAACAGGCCAATATCGCGTCACCAACCTGCCCGTGGATGCTATCCAGGAATACCAGGTAAACCGCAATGCTTTTGCCGCGGAGTTCGGGTTTACCAACGGCAGTGCCATCAACATCGTGACCAAGAGCGGAGGCCAGAAATGGCACGGTGACGCCTTCGGATATTTCCGAGATCAGCACACTGAAGCCACCAATTTCTTCAATGGACTGGAAGGCTTCCCCAAGGCATTCAGCCAGAATGTTTATATGGGCGGATCGCTGGGAGGCCCTGTCGTAAAAGATAAGGTCTTCTTCTTTACCGCTTATGAGTTTCAGCGGCTCGATACGCCTTTTTTCAATAGCATTCTCAATTCGTCTGAAGCGCAGGGAATCAGCACGCCAGGGCTGGGCAGCAACTGCGCTGCGCAGTTCGCCAGCAAAATTCCAGATCAGCTTTGCTACGTGAATGCTCTAAAGGCGTCCGGCGATCCATTCCTTGTCGGGTTTGCCAATGGAATCACGCCTGGACTTACGCCAACAAACGATCCCCAACTCGCCAAGATCCTCAACCGCGACAATGGCGTTTTCAACGCGCCAGACAGGCTGCACAACGTAATCATGCGCTTCGACTACCAGAAGAGCGAGCGCGACTCATTCACTTTGCGCGCGGGCTACGTTCATAACAACTTCCATTCGGCCATCGCCGGCATTACTAATGCCACGCCCGATGGCAGCGGACTTTTTGTGCGAGACTTTAGCATCCTGGGCACGTGGACACGGACGATCAATCCGAACCTCCTGAATCAGTTGCTGATTCAAATTGTGCCGCGCAACCGCTCTGAAGCCCTGCCGAATGCCGATAACGGCATCAACTTCAGCCTGGGCAATCTGGGAGCGCCCGGTCTGGGCGGCACTTCCACCTTTGGCGAGCCTTCATTGATCCCGTATAAGGCGCACCAGCAGCGCTACCAGTTTGAAGATGACATAACCTGGAGCAGAGGAGCGCAGACGTTTAAGTTTGGTGCTTCATACCGCCCGGCAAATTACACCGTGGAAGATGATCTGTGGTTCAACAACGAATTTGATTTCAAAGACGGTCTCCTTCCGCTCATTACGCTGGCGCCGGCCGCTGTGCAAGGGCACTTGGTCGGGTTTAACTTGGGCCACGGACTTCCGGCGACAGGGCCACAGACCACAAACCTCAGTGCGGGACAATCCTTTGCCTTCGGCCTGCCAGTGGACGTGGTGGCTGGCTTCAATAATCCTGTCTGGCATGGCTGGGGACACTATTTTGGCAGCTATGTTCAGGATAGCTGGAAGATGTCGTCCCGCCTGACGATCAATGCCGGCGTGCGCTTCGATGTCGATGGTGAACCTTCGCCGCTGGGAGCCAGCTTCTACACCTCGCCCAGGTTGGGCTTTGCCTGGGACCTGTTTGGCAGCCACAAAACTCTCGTCCGCGGAGGGGCCGGCATTTATTATGCGCCGGTTGACGTGCTGATTCCGTCCTACGGTTCCTTGCTGGATGGGAGCGGCCGCTACATCAATGAAGTGCTGCAAATTCTCAGTCAGACCGATCCAAGAGTGGCGCAACTCTGGGGCTTAGGTCTGGCAACCGGCAAACTTCCTTTTGGCCATTTATCGCCAGCGGACTTTGCCGCCGTGGGGATTAATACAACAACACCGGGCGCTTCAGTTGGATATGGCGTGGCACCCAATTACAAGAATCCTTACAGCTTCCAGGCCAGCACGGGGATTGCCCAGCAGGTTGGCAGGGACTTCTCACTGGAACTTGGATACAACATGTACCATGCGGTCCACCTGCAAATGCCGGTAGAGACCGGCTATGCTCGAATCCCGGCCGGAGGATGCCCTGCGGCCGTACTCGCTGTGTTCCCCACATGCACAGATCAAACCGGTGGACCTCTCTATGCGCCGACGGGCACCCAGTTCCAGCACACCACCTACGCCTCGAATGGCAGCTCGATTTACCACGGCCTCACGGCGTCACTGACAAAACGGTTTACGCACGGTCTCCAGTTCCAGGCGAATTACACCTGGAGCAAGACCATTGACGACACCATTGATTTCGCCAGCTTCCAGAACTGGTTCCGGCCCGATATGCTTGGCTCGTTCCGGGCAGTCTCAGTTTTCGATATCCCCCACATCTTCACCGCGAATGCGGTGTACGTGACGCCGTTTAAGCCGGGACAGGGAGCGCTCTCCTCTATCCTCGGCGACATCACCATCTCGCCGATCATTACGCTGCGCAGCGGGCTGCCCTTCTCCGTCCGCATACCCAACAGCACCAACAAGGTCAACGGCCAAACGCTCGACAGCAACTATGCCATACCGTTCCTGTCATCGCGTGATAACAATCGGGGCGCACCCTTCTATACCTGGGACATGAACTTGCAGAAAGCGATCTATGTCAATCGCGAGCACAACGTGCATCTCAATCTGACCGCGCAGGCGGTCAATATTCTGAACCATGTAAACTTCAACCATGTGAATGACGTATTCGATCTGAATGGCATTCCGCAAAACGGAATCGTGCAGACGGCAAGAGGTCCATTGAACCTGATCACTGGACCGTTCACTGGGCTGAAAGGCATGAAGCCCACCAGCGCCAGTCAGCTTACTGATCCGCTATTCTTCTCGCAGGCAGATGTGCCGCGCCAGGTGCAGTTTGGCCTGCGGTTAGCTTTCTAGAGTGTAAAGAGAATTAAATTAGCCAGGGCGAGGGGAATCATGCTCTCGCCTTTTTCTGTTCCTTACCCAAATCATTTTTCAATTCCGAACACGCACTGCACCAGTGCTGTAATGGTGATTTTTCCTGGCTGCACTGGCGGGGGCGGTGGTGGTGGTAGGACGGCTCTCTTAGCCATACTGAATAATCCACCTCCGCTGCCTGCTGAACGATCATTACCGTCAGTTAAGTAAGCAGCGTCAAAGGACAGGCTCTGAATCTGTGCGATGCCGATCAAATTTCTGACCTCTAAACTGACTGACCGCGCCGGTCCCAGCTTCTGTTTCGTCTGCTCCAGCGCTACGGTCGCTCGTCCTACTGCGCGGTGCATGGCATCAGCCACAGCTTTCTGTTTGGCAGCTTCTTCGTTCGATAACTGATAGGTCAACGAGCGGAAGTCCGCAATACCATCTTGCACCGATTCGTCCATGATTGGCCCGACCTTAGAGAAATCCTGTACTTTGAGAACAACGTGACCCTGCACGCGGTAGGCGCGAGCACGTTTCTTTCGGTCGCCCTCATAAAATGGGGTGACAGTTAGAACGCCCGTCTCTATGGCGTCCTTGCGAATTCCATTGCGCTCAGCCACCTCGACAATTGTCCGTATGGATTGCGACGCCTTGGAATACGCTTCTTTTAACTCCTTTTCTTGAGCGGAAATATCGAAGGTCATGATGGCCAGATCAGGATCGCTTTCGTAGCTTCCCTCCGCCTGGACCACCAGCGTGTCCGCAATGAACTTCACTTCCGGCTGTTGCGCTGTCGCGAGCAGCGGTGCAAGCAGTAAAAAATAACCGATGACTCGGCCTGGCATCTTCATAGTTGAGCTCTCCTTAGCTAAGGATCGGAATGAACGTGTAGATTTGCGCTGAAAGTATACGCAAGAATCAGCTGCGTTTAGCTATGCTGGCAGGGATGAAACGTGAAGACACACTCGGCTTGAAAATTTACAATCGCTCTATTGCATCCAAGCACAAAGGGGACAACATGCGTTGGACACCAGGCGGCACGAGCGGCGATATTGAAGACCGGCGGGACGATGGCGGAGGCGGCGGCGGATTCGGCTTTGGCGGGATGCATATCGGCATCGGCGGCATGATCATCCTGCTGATTCTCAGCTTCGTCTTCAAGCGGAATTTCTTCGCGCTGCTGGGCGGTGGCGCAAGCTCAGCCATCTCTGAGCCCGATCGCGCCCGCGACGCCAGCGAAGAGCCAACCGTAAAGTTCGTGTCGTTCGTGCTGGATGACGCTCAGCAGACCTGGGCAGGAATTCTTCAGCAGCAGGGCATTCCTTATCGCCACGCCAAGCTGGTGCTCTTTCGCGACGCAACGACTTCAGGTTGCGGATCAGCGCGCTCTGCCACCGGCCCGTTTTACTGCCCGGCCGACGAAAAGGTTTATATCGATCTCGGTTTCTTTGACGAACTCAAGCGTTCGCTTTGGCGCGCCGGGCGAGTTTGCTCAGGCTTACGTCCTTGCCCACGAACTCGGGCATCATGTGCAGAAACTGATAGGAGTTGAGCAGAAGGTAAGCGCGCTGATGCGCAGTGAGCCCGGTGAACGCAATGCATTGTCGGTCAAAATGGAGTTACAGGCAGACTGTCTGGCCGGAGTGTGGGCGAACTCTACTGACCAGCGCAAACTTCTGGAAAAGGGCGATGTGGAAAGCGCCATCAACGCCGCGGCAGCCGTGGGAGATGATCGCCTGCAAAAGATGTCCACCGGACGGGTCAGTCCGGAATCCTTTACTCATGGCAGTTCCGCCCAGCGCACGCAATGGTTTAGCCGCGGAATGGAGCAGGGAACCATCGCCGCATGTAACACCTTCCAATGACTCAGAAGTGTATGCGTCGCACGCCCATTCGGAACGGCAGCATTGGGACTTGGCACAACCGCATTTGGCGAATGACGCTGACCTGCGGTCTAGGACAAAATTCCTCCTGCCTTAGGTGATAAAGCCGTACAGGCAGAGTTCACTTCCGTGAGATTCTTGCAGCAACGAAGCTGCTTCAGCGGGTGTGAATCCACCGTGCTGCTTCAAAACCTCGCTGCTTCAAACAACCAATCGTCCTCGAAATGTAGGCTCCGGGAGCTCTTATGAGTTCAAGTAACTTAGCGCGTACTATTCCGTCCAGTCGTAACCGGCATTTCTCTCCGTGGAATGTCTTCTCCGCATTGCTCCTGCTTCCGGAAGAAGCGTCGCTCAATGTGGCAAGAAGGGTCATGCAGGGCTTTGGCATCAGTGTTTTCGCGGCCTCCAGCCTTCTGGAGGCGGAGAAGATACTGACCAACACAAGGCTTGATCTTGCCATCTGCGATTTTGAGGTGCCATTCGCGGGCGAACTCAGCCTGCTGCGGCCTTCTTCGCGGTGGCGTGGCCTGTGCATCGGCCTCATGCCTACGGCCCGGCCCGACCAGTCTTATCATAAGCGCGTTCAGATCAGCGTCCCCAAGCCAGTGAGCGTCGATATGCTGGTTCGAAGCCTGAAGGCGTCATATACCAACCTTGCGCAGCAGAGAATTGCCGCATACCGTCATACCTTGCCTGTAAAACTCATTTCGGGAACGCTCGCGCATCGCGGCTGGCAGCGGACGCTGCATCAGGTAAGCGTGCTCAATGTTAGCCAGACCGGTCTTTGCCTGAATGCGCCGGAGCCCTTGCCTCACGGTGCTTCAGTCACTCTAAGCCTGGGCTTGCCGGAAACTCCACTGTCGCTGCATGCGAGGGGAAATGTTGTCTGGTCGCACAGTAGCGGACGGGCCGGTGTTGCATTTGAGCGGTCAGACTGCCCGGAAATGAAGAAGCTGCAGGAGCGATTGAACGCCTGGCTTCCCCGTGAACTGGGAATAGTAGCGCGAATTTCATAAAATCGGCTCAGACCAAATCACACGCTCAAGAGGTTCTTTTGGCCGTGCCACTCTGGATCATATCCTCAGCCGGAAGGTCTTAATCTAGGTGCCTGACGCCACCCCAGAGCACTGCCAGCACTTTGATGCTAAGAGCCTATTTCACAACTTCGTTTAAATCCTGAAACGTTTTCGGCCTCCAACGCACCTTACTTACATAGGAACCTGCATAAAGGGCCCCGACCGGCATCTTAAGAGGGGATGCAAGTATGGAACGAACGAGTAAATACTTGCTGTTTCTACTATGTATGGCTGTATGGAGTTTTCCTGGTTGTCGCCGGGAGACAAAGCAGTCGCCGCTTCCGAACAAAGTCCCGATCCCACCGGCAATTGAGTTCACCAAAGTTGACGAGGGTTGGCCGCCTCGGCCCAAGGGGCGGACAAACGAGTCTTACGTGTCCTGGACCCAAAGACCGGGCACATTTGCCGAATCACAGGAAGCTGGTCTGCGGCAGGCAGCGCTGCAAGACACGCAGGTGCGCGCCGCATTGGGCGACCGTTTCGGATACATCACATCATCTGAAGTTGAACCTGACAAAGCTCGTCCACGCGGCATCACTGAGCAGATACCGGTTGTCCTTACCTTCTATAGCTATAGCAACAACGTGGCGGTCGAAGTCCAGATTACCGGACAAAAAGTAGAAAAAGTGAACCGCCGCGAGGGTTACCAGCCACCAGAAGGGGCAGAGGAGGTCAAGGCAGCCATTGCTCTGGCACTCCAAGACCAGCGCGCGGCTGAGTCAGTCCGCAATATGCGCCCCACGGCCATTCTCACCTATGGGGAGTCCGGCAGAGAGCAACAGGGACATCGCGTCTTGCATGTGTCCTTTTCCAACCCGCCTGATTACGTACCGCAGTACTACGCATTGGTTGACCTGACGGCAAACAAGGTGTTGGTCTTCTCCCGAACCGCAGAAAACGGAGGTGTGCGATGATCCGGAAAATATGGCGCTCTTTGTTGCTTCTTGCTACAGCAGTGGCATCTCCGCTCCTGGCCCAGTCGGGTCATACGAATTGGAGCGGATGGAGCTTTGACTGGGAAGTGAAAGACGGAGCCGGCATGGCGATCCGCAATGTCTTCTTCAATAACGAATTGGTCTTGTGGAAAGCCAGCATGCCGGTGATTCGCGTTAAGTATGACGTTGTCAACGGCCAAACCTGCGGCCCGTACGCCGACCGCATTTACTGGTCCAGTCTAAAACCGATTTTGTGGTGCGGGAACAATATGGTCTGCCAGAAGTCGTATGTATCCGGCGGGCGCACCATGCTGGAACTTGGAATTGAGGCACAAATCGGCCAGTATGACTTATACCAAGTCTGGTATCTCAGTCAGGACGGATGGTTGGGAGCGCATCTGTTCAGCAAAGGATTGCAATGCCAGTTCAATCATGTACATCACCCCTACTGGCGGATGGACTTCGATATCAATGGCTTCCGTGATGACCAGATCTTCGTCTTTGACAACAACCGTCCCAATCAGGGATGGGGACCTGGCTGGATGAAATACACCAACGAACAAAATGACCTAAAGAATCCGGCTACGGGGCGTGTCTGGTTTGTGCGTGACAATCCCACGTCGCATGGAATTTGGGTCTTGCCGGGCGCAAATGACGGGAAAGCCGATTCGTTTTCGACAAAGGACATCGGGGCGCGTCTCTACCACTACGCAGAAGATGAGCCGTGGCCCTTTGGCGCTAACGGACACCTGGGATATGACAATAATGAGGACATCCAGGAAAAGGATGTGGTTTTCTGGTATGTAGCCCACATGCAGCATGCCGCCGACCAGGGCGCCGGAGTGTGGCACTCATCTGGACCATGGATGTTTGTCCATCGCTAGGACAGAAAACAGGAAAGGACGGGCTTCTGCCCGTCCTTTCCTGTTGGTTCTCTATATTAACGCTGCCGTGGGACGCTGACCCAGTTGCTACACTCCCACCGGTTGCTTCGCGCGGTCATTCACCGGCACCGGCGTGAACCAGTTGTGCCGGTCGGCAGCCGTGCCGTTCACGATGCCAAAGAATTCGCGCTGCAGTGCCAGTGTGACCGGTCCGGTTACGCCGTTGCTGATATTGATTTTGTCGATGGAACGAATCGGAGTGATTTCTGAAGCGGTGCCGCAAAAAAAGACTTCGTCGGCCAGGTAGAGCATTTCGCGGGGAATCATCTGCTCAACCACGGGCAAGCCGATGTCCTCGCCCAGGGCAATGATGCTCTCACGCGTAATTCCGGGCAGTATAGAGTTGCCCAATGGCGGGGTCATAAGCTTGCCCTTGCGGACGATAAAAATGTTTGCCCCTGACGCCTCGCTCACAAAACCGTTCACGTCCAGGGCAATGCCCTCCACGTAGCCATTCACGATGGCTTCCATTTTAATGAGCTGGGAATTCATGTAATTGGCGCCGGCCTTGGACATTGCGGGCATGGTATTCGGCGCGATTCGCGACCAGGAAGACACACAAGCATCCACGCCATCACTGACGTTGCCATGCCCCAGATACTTACCCCACGGATAATTGGTCATATAGATCTCTGTGGGCGAGTTGAAGGGGTTCACTCCGGCTTCGCCATAGCCCCGCATCACGATGGGACGCAGGTAGCAGGGCCAGACGCCATTGCTGGAGACCAGTTCCAGGGCGGCCGCGCACAGCTGATCCAGGTTGTAATCAATTTCAATGCGATAAATCTTTGCCGAGTCCATGAGCCTCTGCATGTGGTCACGAAGCCGGAAAATGGCCGGAGTGGCCGACGGCGCATAGCAACGAATACCTTCAAAAACGGAGGAACCGTAGTTGACCACGTGGGCCATCACGTGGATCTGAGCATCTTTCCACGGAATCATCTTCCCGTTATGCCAGATCTTTTGGGTTGCTTGAATCGCCATTAGGGGGCTCCTTCAGATTAATTTTGTTTTGCCTGACCGCATCCAGACTTCGGCGCGGACTGCAAATTGGTCCAAACGCACTCTAACCTATTTTAGATAGCAAATTCAGGCGAACGGCACATTATATCTGACGGAAATTTCCCCGGCCAACATTACATACGCCTGAATTGTCAGCGCATGGACTACAAATGTTTGCCGGGGAAGCGATTCTACTGGCGCGACTGCGTCGCAGCCTGCGATTGTGCCGTTTTTTCAGGATTTACAGGAGCTGGATTGTTCTGCGCCACTGCTGCTGGCGGCGTGTACAGATACGTTTTCGGGTTTGCCATCATCGTGGGCATGGCGGCAAAGGGCTTGGAGTAGTCATTGGCCGCGTTCCAAAACAGGAAGCCGTCGCCGTGATGTCCATTGGATGCGCTCACCTGTTTCAGGATGTACTCCGGAGAATAAGTCTTGGTTCGCCAGCGAAAAGCCTGGAGCCACGGGCGAATCACTACGCCGGAGCCGGCTGTAACTTTATCGAAACGGTCCATGGAAACGCTGATGAAATGCTCAGGAGCGTCGCCCGGGGCCGTGTAGCCGTCCATGCCAAAAAAGTGCGAAGGATAAATCATGGGCGAGATCACATCGCAATGTTTAGCCATCTTGGCGATGTCCTGGCCGGTATGGCTCAAGTCAACCTGCCGCTGCCACGCCATGATGCCAAACACGTCGAGTGAAACCAGCACGCCCATGGGGTGCAGCTGGGTATAGGCGCGATCGAGGAAATTGGCGATCACGTCGTCCCGATGCATCTTGGGATCTTTCCGGAAAGCAAACTGTGCGTCCGCCTGGTTGCCCTCGGCAGGAAAGCGGACATAATCAAACTGGATTTCGTCTACACCCGACGTGGCCACATACTTAGCCAGCGCGATGTTGTAATCCTGGACCTCTTTATTGGAGCTGTCTGACCATACGAGCTTGCCATTTTCACGCCACGGCTGGTGCAGGCTTCTGGACTGTACCGCCAGTTCGCTATGGTGCTGGGCAATGTTGTCATCCCGGAAAAGCGCCTGTCGCGCGATCACATGCAGATCCAGCGAGTGCAGGAAACGGACATATTTCGGCAAGTTGGTGATCGGAAAGTGCGTGATCTT
>DASYKK010000494.1:0-4137 GCA_035995565.1 Candidatus Angelobacter sp. | reverse complement strand
GGAGCGAAGCGATGAATGGAAAGATAACCAGAAGCAAGACGAACGAGATGACCAGAAAACGAATCATGGCGGCGATTGTGGAATGCGCCGAGAGGCTGGGAGAGCCGCCCAGCCAAAATAAACTCATGCGAATGATCGATTGCACGAAGCGACAAGTGAGAAAACACTTTGGGTCGTATGCGGAGGCGCTGCGCGAATGCAACCTGAAGGGACGCGGAAGCGGGTGGAAGGTACCGCTCGAGACGTTGTTTCGAGACTGGGCAATGGTGGTGCGAGCCGTGAAAAAACTTCCCAGCGTTACCGAATACGAAAAGCTGAGCGAGTATAGCCGTACGCCATTGACGAGAAGTTTTGGCACATGGGGCGACGTGCCTCACGGATTGAGACAGTTTATTGAGGACGAGGCTGGAAAAGAGCCGGGGTGGCTGGAGGAATGGAAAGACGTGCTGGATCTGATTGTCGCCCAGGACAAAGCGGAAGGCGGAAGAAATGCGACGCAAGAGCCGGGCCGGGGCAATGTTGGACGACGTTGGAAGCCGAGGGAGGGCGGGACAAACGGACAAGCAGAAAGGTTCGCGGCCGCGACGGGACAGCGCAAGCGCCGGGAGGCTTTGCCGGACAGACCGATCTATGGGCCGCTGATCCATCCGTATCCGCTGGCGCATGGCCCGACGAACGAGCTGGGAGTGCTGTTTCTGTTTGGAACGGTGGCCGCTGAGATGGGGTTTGTGGTGACGTGGATACACTGCAGCAGCTTTCCCGACTGCGAGGCGATGATCCTGGTGGAGGATGAAAAATGGCAGCGGATAAGGATTGAATTTGAATACGAAAGCCGCAACTTTCTGCGACACATGCATGACGCGAAGGAATGCGATTTGATTGTGTGCTGGAAACACAATTGGCCGGAGTGTCCGCTGGAGGTGGTGGAACTGAGGAAGGAGATCGGAGTGATTGGGACATCGGCAGACAAACCTTGCCACTCATGACACTGATAGGGTCGGGTGATCGGCAATTGCCAATTGAAACTTCGCCGCAGATTTACGCAGATGATCGCAGATCAGAAAGGAATTTTCGCCACCGGGATGTGGAGAGAAGGCATATCGTGTGCCGCACCGACGGCGCTTGTGTGCTTCCATATTCCACCCAGACCTTCCGGTCTGGGCTAACTCATGGCGCGCCTACGGCGCTGGACTTGAAACCCGTGATCGAGACTGACGAGACTTTTTTGGGATCCCGCCGAGGAAAAAGATCAAGACTGAACCGTGATCGGAGACTGAAGCCTTGATCGAGACTGATCGTTGATCGAAAGAAAACTGAAAACCTGTGATCAAGACTTTTGAATGGTGATCGGAGACTGAAGCCTTGATCGAGACTCATCGTTGCGCGAAAAGAAAACTGAAACCCGTGATCGAGACTGAATGGTGATTCAGGTACTTAGCCGGGTTACGGCTTCGCTTACTTAAGTTCCAAAATGGAACGAGGGTGGCGGACTGGGCCACTGTACTAAATATTTTCCGACAGAGTCACTGCTGGTCTTGTAGTATTTACGACATTCGATTAAAGGGACCGTATAGGGTCCTTTGCAAGACGAACGGTTCAGTGGGCATTTTCAAAACTGCTTTCAGCATGCACATTTTGAGCAACGTCGTTGTGATCAACCGGCACACCAGCTCGGACCGAGGCGAATTGCACATGTCAGGAAACAGGTCACTCCGCGTGAATGTTTCTTTGCATGGCCCCGTATCCATGATGCGGCGCGGGTGCGCAACGGCGAAGCACTTCTTCCGCAAGAACACCAAAAGAAGAAGAGAAATGTGTTTTGCGTGCCCGCCGAGGCATCGGATGGACGGAGAACAGAGCGACTGCGGCTAAGGAAAGTCAAAAAAACTTCCGCTAATTTATATCGGCTTCAACTATCTCTAAATCGCAAAAGCAAAGAACGTTCATGAGACTGAACAGTCATTTGAACGATCAAGGAGCAAAAAGAATGTCCCGATTGTCGCGAGGTACAGCGTCGTTTCTGTGTCTGTTGTTAATTTTCCTAGCCCTGCCCGCAATGGCGCAGGTTATGCACCCCAATAGCGAAGGTCCAGCAGCAGCCGGGAATCCGCAACAGCCTCTGCCTGTGGTGTCTCTTCAGCCTTTGCGTCACGGGGTTCCGTGGCGGGATCCGAATACGGCTGGCGGAATCGTTGGTTTCGCAGCTCCGGCAGGCGCGCACCTGACCTACTTTGGTGGGCCGATCATCTCCAACGTCCAGGTGGTGCAGGTGTTGTACGGAAGCGGTTCTTACAACGCACAAGTGGCTGGCACGGCCTCACCCACCATGGGCAATTTCTTCAGTGATATCACCAGCACCGGACTTATCAGTCTGATGCAACAGTACAACACGAATATTTCAGGCGGCACCGGTCAAATATTCGGGAATGGCACGTTCGGCGGACTGTTCCAGATTGTTCCGTCCGCAGGCAACAATGGGTCGACCATCGACGATTCGCAGATCCAGGCGGAACTTCTGGCCCAGATCAATGGTGGTCACCTGCCCGCGCCGGTTCTGGATGCCCAGGGTCAACCGAACACCCTTTATATGATCTACTTCCCCCCGGGAAAGACCATCACGCAGGGTGGATCTTCAAGCTGCGTCGCCGGCGGTTTCTGCGCGTTCCACGGCACCACATCGAGCACGCTGAACTCAAAGCATGTTCTTTACGGCGTAATGCCTGACATGCAGGCAGGCAGCGGTTGCTCCAGCGGTTGCGGCACGTCTTCGGTATTCGGCAACTACACGTCGGTTACAAGCCACGAGTTGGTTGAAGCCATGACCGACGCACAAGTTGGCATCGCAACCGTCGTGGGCCCTCCGCTCGCGTGGTATGACCAGACGAATGGCGAAATCGGCGATATCTGCAACGGCCAGCAAGCTACCTATGTCGCCAATGGAACCAGTTATGTAATTCAGCTGGAATTTTCCAACGCCGCGAATAATTGCGTCACTTTCCCGGCTGCGTCCTCTCCGAACTTCTCGCTGTCGGCGTCGCCCAGCAGCTTGTCCGTAACGCGCGGAAGCAGCGGCAGCTCTACGATCACCGTTAGTCCGTCCGGCGGATTTACTGGAAGCGTGTCGCTCTCAACGTCGGCTTTGCCGAGCGGCGTTACTGCCAGCTTTGGCACCAACCCAACAACGGGAAGCAGCGTGGTGACTTTCACCGCCAGTTCAACCGCAACGACAGGAACTTCCTCGGTGACGATTACCGGAACGTCGGGATCATTGACGCACACGACGTCGATTTCACTGACGATTAATGCAGTTGCAACTCCGGACTACTCGCTCTCAGCTTCGCCTTCCAGCCTGACGGTAAAGCAAGGAACCAGCGGCTCGAGCACAATCACCGTGACGCCGTCGGGTGGCTTTACCGGTAGCGTGAGCCTCTCGAATTCGGCTCTGCCTTCAGGCGTTACTGCGTCGTTTGGCACCAATCCAACGACCTCAACCAGCGTTTTGACGTTTACCGCCAGCTCCACCGCGACCGTTGGCACATCAACGATCACAGTCACTGGAACTTCAGGAACGCTCAGCCATACGACCACAATCAGTTTGACGATCAGCTCTTCCGCCACTACGCAGAACCTTATCGTTAATGGCGGCTTTGAAACCGGCGCTGCCTCACCATGGACCATGACGGCGGGCGTGCTTAACAATTCCGCTTCAGAGCCCGCGCACACTGGAGCATGGGACGCATGGCATAACGGCTACGGCACGACGCATACTGATTCCTCCGTCCAAACCGTGACCATCCCATCCACTGCAACCAGCGCGAACCTGGTTTTCTGGTTGCATATTGACACCGCGGAAACCACCACTACCACCGCGTTTGACACGTTCCAGGTGCAAGTCCTTAACAGCGCCAACGCCGTCTTGGCCACGCTGGGCACATTCTCTAACCTGAACAAGGCTGCTGGATATCAGTCGCATACGTTCAGCGTTCTTAGCTTCAAGGGACAGACCATAAAGATCAAGTTCCTTGGCAATGAAGACTCAAGTCTGCAAACCTCGTTCGTTCTTGACGACGTCGCATTGAACGTCCAGTGACGATTGGGCATCGGTAGCTAACTGTCCGGGGCCGTCAATGGCCCCGG
>DASYKK010000493.1:0-2619 GCA_035995565.1 Candidatus Angelobacter sp. | reverse complement strand
CCGCGGCAGCCGTACCGTTCCCAGATCGATCAGCGGAACCGCGAAGCGGCGGTTATATACTCCGAAGACCGCGTCACGCGCGGCAATACGCAGATCGCACCACAATGCCAGTTCCAGCCCTCCGGCAACCGCATGGCCTTCAACAGCCGCGATCACCGGTTTGCTCAACTGCAACCATGTTGGCCCCATTGGCCCGGCGCCATTTTCGTCAATCGTCAGGCGGCGTCCATCGGCAACTTCGCGCAGATCGGCTCCGGCACAAAAGGTTCCTCCAGCGGCCGTGAGCACCGCCACGCAAAGCGCGTCGTCACTTTCAAACGCTTTAAACGCATCCGCCAGTGCGCTTGCCGTAGCAGAATCCACAGCATTCCGTACCTCCGGTCGGTTGATTGTGACCGTCAGAACTTTGCCGTCACGTGCGATGATGACTGAATTGTTGGACATGAACTTTCTCTGCAATCCGCGTTCCTCCGCGTGAATCCGCGGTATTCTTTTCATCTTGTTACAGCAACGCCACTCGATAGCGCCGGTCGCGGATGAGATGAATTCTGCTCCAGACGATGGGTGCGATCAGAAACTCAAAGGGCTACTAGTTACAGAGCCGGCCTTCCTCCGTGTCCTCCGTGGTAAAGATTTCCCAATCTTACCCCCGCGCACCGGCGTGTGCCACTCCTGCCAACTCCGCTGCCACTGCGCCTATTCGCTCCAGCGCAGTTCTGACTTTCTCTGGCTCATATCCCACTGTGATGCGCAAATGGTTTTCCGTTCCCAGATATCCGCCGGGCGCCACCAGCACGGACGCTTTCCTGCGGATGTGGTCGGCCAGTTCGGCCGACGGCATGTCGAAGTGATAGCGCACAAAGGCTATCGAAGTCGCGACCGCTTCGCTCACAGAGAACCGGCTGTCCTGTTCGCGCACCCAGTTTTCCAGCACGACGTGGCCTCTGCGGGAAAGCTGGCGCTGTCGATCCAGGAGCATCGTTCGTTTTGCTGGCAACAGAGCGATCTCCGCCAGCTTCATGCTTGGACCGGCAGCGGCGATCACGGCGTATTCGTGCCGGCGCCATAGTTCTTCAACCATCTGCGGTGACGCCACAGCCCAGCCAATCCGCAATCCCGCCAGCCCATAAGCTTTGGACATGCTGTTCACACAGATCACCCGCTCATACATGCCCCAGAAACTGGGTGTCTCTTCTCCGACAAGTTCGGTGCCCCGATAGACCTCGTCCGCGTGCAGCCATGCTCCGGTCTTCTGGCAGATGCTTACGATCCGCCGCATTTCTTGAGCCGAGAGAATGCTTCCGGTCGGATTGTTGGGATTCACAATGGAAATGAGCTTGGTTTTTGCCGTGGCCAGCGACTCCAACTCATCCAGGTCCAGCGGCCAGTTGTTCTCCGCGCGCAAACGCGTTTCTTTCACGCGGCAGCCTGCATTCTTGGCCAATCCCCACACCTGCCGGTAGCCCGGCGATACGACAATCACTTCGTCGCCCTCTTCCAGCAGCGTGCTGCACACCAGCCAGTTGGCCTGCGCCGCGCCTACTGTTACCAGCACATTCGCAGCCGACGCATTGGGGTAAAGTGCGGCAATACGCTCGCGCAGTGCGGTTGTCCCGTTTACTTCGGGATAATAGAGCGGCAATTCTAATAACGGACGCGGGTCTTCGTCGGCCAGCAAGTCGCTCACGTTGGCGCACTTTACGGAGCTGTCAGCCAGGTTGATTTCCACCGAGCGTTCAAATTGCGATTGAAAATATTCCAGATCGAAATTTTGAAAATTCATAAAGACATCCCGTGAAGTAATTTTTAGCTTGCCGACGATCTCCGCGCCGCCGCGTCAGCTTTCCTCTGCTTCTTCCAATAGAAATAAAATGGTACTCCCATCAGCACGATTGCCGCTCCCGCAAGGGTCTGTTTCGGCCTTTCCATCGCCGTTCTGACCGCCCATAGGCTGCCCAGTGCTACGTAGATCGCAGGCACCCAGGGATATCCGGTACAGCGATAAGGGCGCGTCAAGTCAGGTTTGGTCCGCCGCAGAATGAAAAGGCCAGCCACGGTCAACACGTAGCTCAACACCATCATGAATATGACATAGGTAAAAAGCTCATCGTATTTGCCGCTCAGCGCCAACACAGACGCCCAGATCGCCTGCAATACCAGGCTCATCACTGGCGTATGCCACCGTGGGTGCACTTTCGCTAGAGTGTGAAAAAAGATTCCGTCTTCCGCCATGGCATAGTAAACGCGCGCTCCACTCATCAGGCATGGCGCCATCGCACCAAAGCATGAAAGCGCCACCATCAGGGAAAGCCAAGGCGCTATCCTGGGTGAAAACATGGATACCGCCGCAGTTTGCGCCACGGCTTCCTGCGCTGCAATCTCATTAATGGGTAGCGCATATAAATAAACTGCATTGATGGAAATGTAAACGACTCCCACAAGCAACAAGCCCCAGATCAGTGCCCGCGGCACGTTGCGTTGCGGATCTTTTATCTCGCCGCCCACAAACGAGATGTAAACCCAGCCATCGTAGGCCCAGAAAACCGCGATCAGGGCAATGCCCACGGCGGTGATGATCGAGACGTGTTCGTTGCCGGCGGGAATAAGCGAGTGGCGAAA
>DASYKK010000492.1:0-14026 GCA_035995565.1 Candidatus Angelobacter sp. | reverse complement strand
ACTTTGATGAGGTCAAGCACGTTCAAGCCGTTGGCGGTACCCAAATAGAGATCGAGCAGCGCGAGTTGCACCGGTTCCTGCCGCAGGATTACATCTGCCGACGCCACGCTGTTGGCCGTGAGGCATTCATAACCCTCAGCGGCCAATACGGAGCTGAGCAGGCTGCGGGTGGAATCGTCGTCATCGACCACGAGGATTCTGAAGTTACGATTTTTTTCGCTGCCGGACATCAAGAGCCTTTCTACAGCCGGAGAAGGCTGTGACCGAAAACTTTCACGCGCTAGAATTCTTCGTCAAAATCTGTACCCCAGGCTCACGCTCACGGCGTTGGCACGAAAAGCGCCGGTGCTCTGTATCAGGTGGTAATAGGAATAGTCCGCAGTAAGATCCCATGGTCCGAACAAAAAATCATTCTTGAGCAGCATTTCGCCGGCGGGTGAGTATCCGGCAAAGTCTTCCAGGATTTCACCACCGCCATAACCCAGATATTCCCCGCGATAATGTTTGCCCAATCGCATACGAAAGCCGGCGGCGGCCAGGTGGCTACGGTATTGGTTAGGGCTGAAATAGCCGTGGTTCAGGTCCTTGGTGAAATGGATGTGGCGGAAGGCATAGCCGCCTCCGACTGCGAACTGATTCTCGTGCCAGGGGAACCAGCGTAGCGCTTCCGCCCACTGACGTTCGCCACGGTTGCTGTCAGAGTAATGTGTGAATGCAAAGCTGCCTGTGATAGAGAGATTATGGCCGCGGTAGTCGAGGTGGCTATGCCAGCCCTCCGAAAGCAGATCGAAGAGCGTGGAATCAAACGTGGGTGAAATGGGAGAGCGCGCGAAGCCGCCCGACACGGAGAGACCTTTGAGGGGAGAGAGTTCAAGATCGCCGCCATAAAGGAGACGGCTACCGGTATCGGCGAAGCGCACGGCGCCGAGGCTGGTGTGAACGGCGGCATATTTACCCAGGCGGAGACGCATGTCTCCGGTGCTGGAGAACAGCGTCTTGGTAGAGGTGCCGGTCTTCCACAGAGAAGTTTCATCCAACCGCATACGGCCGGTGAAGTGCTTGTTGAACTGGTAGACCAATCCCTGGGCGGAATAGACAGAGCGGTTGCCTGAAGTATCAGAAAAGAACGATTCGGTGTTTTGAACACGGTGCACGTTGCGGGGTTGGCTTTCAGTGGGGTCCGAGGCCAGATAGTCACCGTATTGCTGCAACTGAAGACTGGTGGGATGCCGCGCGAATGCCTGCTGCAGTTGCGCCCGGGCTTCTGCTCTTTTTCCTTCCAGCGTAAGGTTATGTATCAGGCCGAGCGCGGCGGCTTCATTATCAGGATCAGCCGCGAGCAGGTCGCGATAGAGACGATCTGATTCCTTATAGTTTTCCCGATAGCCAAAAATCTGGGCAAGTTCCAGCCTGGCGTTACGGTTGCCGGGGTTCGCCAACAGGATGGAGTTCAGCAGGCCGATTGCCTGGCGGTCGTGTTTTTGCTCCACATAGATTCGCGCCAATTCAATCTGTAATTCTTCGCGATTGGGAAACCGGATGAGCCCTTGCTGAATAAGTGAGAGGGCCTTTTGTACATTATGGTCGCTGAGAGCTTGCTGGCTCAGGGCCACGATCTTCTCGATTTCCTGTTCTGGCTTCTGCTGTGAAAAGAGGTGCGTACTCACCAAAGCGAGCAAGGCGGTGACGATGCGGACGAAAATGGCCGGACGTTTCATATCGTTTAGAGCCCGCGCGTTCTGGATCATCCCTTGATAGAAGGCAACTGACCGGCCCAAGCCTGTTTTCAAGGACATAGAACAGGCTAAGGTCGCTGGTGCACCTTAGGTGTATCCAAACGACGTACTGGGTGTATCAGATTTCACCACATTCAAGGGGTTAATTCAATCCGGAGCTGGCAGGCAAAGGTGCTAGTACCCCCGGCTCCCAAAAACATAAGCAGAGTTGGGAGAGCGCTAAAAAAGGGCAGGAATGGCCAAGCTAATACGGAGAGGATGCAGATCAGGATATTGGTGGTGTGCCACAGTCGAAATGCCCAGCTGCGGAGCCATTGTTTAAGGAGAATGTTCCCGAGTGTTTGTCCTGGTTGATAACCACGGTCCCAAGTCCCAGGTAAGAATCTTCAAGCGCGGTTTTGCCTAGATATACGGCGATGATTTCATCGCGATAAGTGCCGGGACCGGTGAATTTGGCTTTGTTCGCGTGCAACTGATCGGCCATGGCGGAGGCTGGTCCAATTGTGAGAGCCAGCGTTGGCAAGGAGCTCGGGCCCCAATTGCCGGAAAAGGTGTTGTTGCTGAGAATCCGACAGAAGCCACCTGTCACGGTCCGGGATTTGGGCTTGTCAATGGTCGCGGCCGGCTGCGGCGCGGCAGCGCTGGCGACAAAAAACGCAGCTACCACCATTGCGAAGAATAGTTGTTCTCGTCTTTTTCCGATGTCCATGGCGTTCTTTTATCGTCTACCTGAAGTAGCTGGTGCGAAAGGGGGGACTCGAACCCCCACGCCTTGCGGCGCCAGATCCTAAGTCTGGTGCGTCTGCCAATTCCGCCACTTTCGCACGGTGAGCAGCTTGTATTGTAAATCGTCACCCTGCAGAAGTGGTGCGCGTAATCATGCCTTTTGCCAATGCCGGTAGCGACAAGTATTCTCTGGTGATGCGCTCTCAGGCTGTGCCGACGCTTTGGTTATTGCTGTTGGTTCTCAGTTTTGCCCCGCACTCATCGGCGCAGGGTTCGGCGCCAGCGGATGACGGCGGTTTAGCCAGTGCCCGTGGCCTGTTTCGCCAGGCCGATTTTCGCGCCGCTGCTGCTGCGTACCACAAAATTGCTGATGCTAAGCCGTCCGATGAAGCGTATGCAGGCCTGGTCCAGAGCCTGCTGAAAGCGGATGACGTTAAGGCTGCTGATGAAAGTTCGCAGAAAGCGCTAGCCGCACTGCCCCAGTCTGCGGCGATTCATGCTGCTCGCGGTGACGTTTATTTCCGCCGTGGCTTTATCCCACAAGCGGAAGGCGAATACCAGGCAGCACTCAAGATCGACGAAAAGTCTGCGAGGGCGTGGCTGGGACAGGGCAAGGTTGATGCCGCTTACGCCCGGCGCGGTAAGGTAAAGGCGGCTGTGGCCAAAGCCCACGAACTTGATCCCCTAGACAGCGATGCGTTTTACGAGTGGGCCATCCGCCTGCCTTATCCGGAGAACGTGGCTGCGCTGGAGCGGCACCTGGCCGAGTTCCATAACGACCCCGAAGAAGAACGCCATGAGCGCGAATTCAAAGAGTTCTTAAAGGCGCTGGCTGGCCGCAAAACATGGGTGCCGGCGCGCGAGGTGGAACGTACGGAAATGAAGATGGAAGCGCTGACCGTGGGCGCAAGATTTGTGCGGCGCGGTTACGGTTTGCGTGTGCGGCTGAATGATCGCGCAACGGTGACGTTGCTGCTCGATACCGGGGCTTCAGGCGTGACTATCACGCGCAAGCTGGCGGAGAAGATTGGCGCGCGCAAACTATCCGAGCAAGCGCTGGAAGGCGTGGGCAAATCGGGACCGGCTCTGGGCTACAAGGCATGGGTCGATAAGGTTGCGATCGGCGATCTTGAATTTCATGATTGCTTTATCCACGCCACCCCACGTGAGATTGCCGAGGTGGACGGGACGATCGGTACCGATGTTTTCTCGCAATACCTGATCACGCTCGATCTGCCCGCACACAAGCTTCGCCTGGAACCAAGGCTCGCGGCGCGTATTGAAGATGGGCTTCCCAGGCAAGCGGAAGACTTCACGCAGGCCTTCACCTTTGGTCATTTTTTACTTGTGCCGACGGAAGTAGGGAACAAGGCGAATGGGTTGTTTGTGATCGACAGTGGATCAAACACGAACACGATCTCACCTGAACTAGCCAGGCTGATGCCGGAGATGCGGGCTTTCAATTCCCCCATGTCCGGTGCAAGCGGGGTGGTAAACAGCGCGTTTATAGCCGACGACGCCACTCTGCACTTTGCCAAGGTCAGTCATGGGGGCGAACGCATCAGCACGGTCGATCTTCATTCGGTCAGTAAGAACCTGGGGATTGAGATTTCCGGGCAGATTGGTTTCAGCGCCATAGAAAACATGAAAGTGACAATCGACTATCACAACGGACTGGTGAGGTTTGTGCGGAAATAAGCATAACCAAGTTTATCTTGCCATGCGAACAAAAAACGATATAATCATCTCGTCAATTGGTGTTCGCCAAACCCAGCCACCCAGGTGGCCGGAAAAGTGTCTTTGAAAAACTAGCAATTGATAAGTGAGTATTCGGCAATTCCGGGGCTCCGGTCTGTTAACCAAAGAGTAAAATTGGCAATCAGGTCGCCTGAAAAAATTGAACGCGATTCGAGGTCAAAAAGAAGCGAAAAAGGGGCTTCGACCGCCTTTTGAAAGGACTGTCGAATGGCGTTTAGGTTTTTGTTTGCAACAAAATGTCTTGATGGGGGGTGGGGGTAGGCAAAAGTTTACTCTCTGATTAACATTTTTAGTCGGGTTTCAGCCCTAGACAGCTGCAGAGTCAAGAGAACGTTAACTCAGCTAAATTGCCAACCACTCTGTAGTCCCCGTATCATATCTCGCTTGATCCAAACAGGAGAGTTGTCCGCTATGAGCTTCCGGAGTCGTGTGTTTATTTTGTCGTTGATCTGTCTTTTCTCCACCGCATTCGGTCAGTCACCCAAGAACCCACAGACTTCTGAAGACAAACAGGGCAAGAAGCCCGGCGCTACCCAGACCAGGAAGCCGGCCACAAAGACAGTGACCCCGGCACAGACACCTCCACCCGCCGCGGGGCAGATTGATGAAAAAGTTTTCGGCGCCATGCGCTGGCGCCAGGTGGGCCCATTTCGGGGAGGCCGCGTTCTTGCTGTCACCGGTGTTCCAGGTGAGCCAAACGTCTTTTATTTTGGCGGAGCTTCCAGCGGCGTGTGGAAGAGCACCGATGCGGGAACGAACTGGCAGCCATTGTTTGATAAGCAGTCCATTGCGTCCATCGGCGCGATTGCCGTGGCGCCATCTGACCACAACGTTATTTATGTGGGATCGGGCGAAGCCTGCATACGCGGCAACATCTCTTACGGCAATGGCATTTACAAATCGGTGGACGCGGGCAAGACGTGGAAAAACGTCGGCCTGAAAGATACACAACACATTGGCGCACTGATTATTGATCCCAAAAATTCCAATGTGGTCTTTGTGGCTGCCCTTGGTCACGCTTACGGATCGAATGAAGAGCGCGGCGTTTTCCGCACAACCGATGGCGGCGCTACCTGGAAGAAAGTCCTATATAAGGACAACAGGACAGGCGCCATCGACGTGGTTTTTGATCCCAACAACTCCAGCACGCTCTTCGCTTCGTTATGGGAGGTATATCGGAATCCGTGGAGCCTGAACAGCGGCGGCCCCGGCAGCGGGCTCTATAAATCCACTGATGGCGGAACTAGCTGGACGCACATCGAAGGGCATGGATTGCCTTCAGGAATCATGGGGCGGATTGGAATCTCGGTTTCCGGCGCCGACTCCAACAAGATTTACGCCATGGTGGAGTCGAAAGAAGGCGGGCTTTATCGCTCGGACGATGGTGGTGACAGCTGGATACGCATGAACGAAGATGGCCGCTTACGGCAGCGCGCCTGGTATTTCAGCCACATCTTCGCCGATCCCAAATCCGCGGACACGGTTTACGTCTTGAATACGGGCATGTTCCGCTCCACGGATGGTGGCCGCACTTTTGGCTTGCTGCCAGCACCGCATGGTGATCACCACGGGCTTTGGATTGACCCTGACAATACGGAGCATCTCATCAATGGCAACGATGGCGGCGCCACCGTTTCGCTCGACGGCGGACGCACCTGGTCCACGCAATACAACCAGCCGACGGCGCAGTTCTATCACGTGATTACTGACAATCGCTGGCCCTACTACATCTATGGCGCACAGCAGGATAATTCCACTATTGCCATCAAAAGTTATGACGACGATGGCGTGATCGGACGGCAGGATTGGTATCCCGTGGGTGGGGGAGAGAGCGGCTACATCGCGCCTTATCCGCCCGATCCGAATATTACGTTTGCTAATGCAGAAGCATTCACTTCCCGTTTTGATAAGCGAACGGAGCAACTGGTGGACATCTCAGTATGGCCACTCGATGTTTCGGGGAATGGCGCGGAAAAATTGCTGCACCGCTTTAACTGGACATCGCCGCTGATCATCTCACCGCACGATCCGAACACGCTGTATACAGCAAGCGAGATGGTGTTCAAGTCCGCCAATGGGGGACAGAGCTGGACGGCAATTAGCGGCGATCTTACGCGAAATGACAAGGCCAAGCAGAAGCCATCGGGCGGCCCGATCACTCTGGACATCACCAGCGTCGAGTACTATGACACGATCTTCGCGCTGGCCGAGTCGCCGCTGAAGAAAGACACGCTCTGGGTGGGCACTGATGACGGTGTGATTCAACTGACAACTGATGGCGGCCAGCATTGGGCGAATGTGACGCCCAAAGACATGCCGGAATGGAGCATGATCAGCATCATAGAGGCGTCACACCACGATCCGAACACTGCGTATGTGGCCGTCGATCGGCATAAGTTTGATGATTTTCGTCCGCTGATTTTCCGTACGCGCGATAACGGCAAGAGCTGGATACTGACTGCGAATGGCATTCCGGAAGGTTCGTACGTAAGGTCGGTCCGTGAAGATCCCAGGCGCAAAGGCTCGCTCTATGCCGGGACGGAAACAGGGGTTTACTTTTCTGTGGACGATGGAGGCCACTGGCAGCCGCTCAAACTGAACCTTCCCACGGTCCCGATCCATGATCTTGAGATCCACGGGGATGACCTGATTGCCGCGACGCACGGTCGTGCGTTCTGGGTGCTGGATGACATCACTACGCTGCGCCAGCTTGACACCGTCTCTCCAAGCGCGGAGATGGTGTTGTTCAAACCGCAGACGGCTCTTCGCCTCCACTTGCCGACAGATATTGAGCGGCGCGGGCCGGTGGGTGACAATCCGCCACCCGGGGCGATTATCAACTATTACTTCAAGACAGCACCAAAAGGCGAAGTAAAGCTTGAAGTTGTAGATTCGGGGGGCAAGGTGGTTCGCACACTTTCCAGCAAGGAAAAGAAAGGTGATGATCAGCCGCCGGAATGGCCCGACCAGGTGAAGGAAGTCACCACGATTCCCGCATCGGCGGGCATGAACCGTTATGCCTGGAACCTGCGCTGGGAGCCTCCGGTGAAAATTCCCGGAGCGTTTTACAGTGGCATCGGGCCGCAGGGCCCATTGGCTCAGCCGGGACAATACACGGTCAAGCTCACGGCAGGGACGCAGTCGCAGTCGCAGCCACTTGAGATTGTGATGGATCCGCGGACCAAAAGCGTGAATCCCGAAGACCTCCGCAAGCAGTTTGAACTAGCACGGCAGGTTCGCGACGCAAATATGGAGTTGCATCGCGCCGTCAACCAGGTCCGCACTATGCGGGCTGAAATTAAGGCCATGCAGCAACGTTTTGATAGTGATCCAAAATTGAAACCGTTACTTGAACAAGCGGCGGCACTGGACAAGAAGATGGCGCCCGTGGAGGAACAACTCATCCAGGTAAACATGAAGGGATCGGAAGCCAACCTGGCCTTTCCCAACATGCTGAATGAGCAGTTGGATTCGTTCAGCGGAATCGTACAGGCAGGCGACGGGGCGCCGTCACAGCAGCAGTATGAAGTTTTCAAGATGCTGCGCAGCCGACTGGACCAGCAGCTGGCGGCATGGAAGCAAATCATGGCGACCGATGTGCCGGCGTTCAACCAGGCCATGAAGAGCAGCGATACCCCGGCGCTGTATTTGCCGCCGGAAGGCGAGTAAAACCTGTATTTAGAGCTGGTTAAGAAAGTAAGGGCGCCTGCCTGGCTTAAAAATACTCTGTGCTGCAGGCATCTTTTCAGGCGTATTATGAAACAAAGAACTGAGGCCGGAGCGGCTGTCGGATTTCCCGGTCTTATGTAACTGCTCCCCATCCGTTGTTGCTGCCATAAGGAGTCATCAATGCGAGCGATCCTTTTCGTTGACGATCATGAAGTGCTGGCGCGCTTGAGCTGTGAGATCTTGGAGATGCAGGGCTATCGGGCGGTGAGTGCTTACAACGGAACGGAAGCTCTGAAGAAGTTTGACGAAGAAGATTTTGACATCCTGGTGACCGACTTCCGCATGGACGGCATGAACGGCGTTGAACTAGCCAAAAAGGTACACGAAAAGAATCCCGACGTCCCGGTAATCATTGTGACCGGTTATGGCCCGATCGATGGCGGCAAAGACGTTGCCGCATGCCTGCAAAAAGAAGATCTCTTTCCCGCGCTTCTGGAAAAAATCAAGATGTTCCTGGGCGAAAGAGAGCCGCGCCAACAGGAAGTAAAAACAGCCTAACTTCTTACTACAGAGAGCACTGAGAAGGGCTGTATCTTTTCGCCGGTGGCAATTCTTGAATCATCCAACCTCTTGTAGATACCGACATTTAAACCCCATGATCCCTCTGTGGTTCAAGATGTCTTTTGTTAGACTCACCGAGTGCGTCGCCTCATTGTCAATGCAGATGACTTCGGCCTGACCTCGGGCGTAAACCGGGCGATCGTTGAAGGCAATCAATCCGGCATTGTGACTTCCGCAACGCTGATGGCCAATGCCCAGGCCGCTGACGATGCAATCGATCTGGCTTTATCACAGCCCGGCCTAAAGACTGGATGCCACGTCGTACTGATCGATGGCGTCCCGCTGACAACAAATCTTTCCTCGCTCACAAACGGCTCGCCACGTTTTCGCAACAGCCTGAAACAGTTTGCCCTGTCTGCAGTCCGAAAGCAGATTGCCGCGGAAGAAATTCAACGAGAAGTAGAAGCTCAGATCCGCAAGATCCAGTCGCGCGGTCTCAAACTGACGCACGTCGACAGTCATAAGCATACGCATATGTTTCCTCATGTCTTACGTCCGATGCTGCGCGCGACCAAAGCATGCGGCATTCGGGCAGTAAGAAATCCGTTCGAGCCGACGCGTTGCTGGCCTGGGAGTATGGTGTTACGCACTCCAGGACTTTGGCTGCGCTCGGCAGGAGTCATGGCGTTCCAGGTATTCGCGGCGGAATTTCGCCGCGCACTGAATGAAGAGGGAATGGTTTCCACTGATGGCACAGTCGGCATTGCCGTCACCGGCATGCTGAACCAGCAAAAGCTTTTGCGGTTACTCGAAGCATTGCCTGAAGGCACGTGGGAACTAGTCTGCCATCCTGGATATTCAGACGCTGATTTGCAGGCGGCGGGAACGCGCCTCACGCAATCGAGGGAGATTGAACTTTCAGCACTGACTTCAGATGAGACTGGAAAAGCTCTTGCCCGTCACAATATACAGCTGATCTCTTATGCGGATCTTTGAGCCCCACTGGGAGAATTCTCTTCATTCCTACTGGCGGATCGGCTTACTGCCCGGGTTCTGCGATTCCCCGGCAACTTCCGGGCGGAGATTGCCACGTTATGCCGTTGAGCAGCCAACTCCAGATACAATCTAGTAGTCCTATTCAATTCACGATCGCATGCAGGATTGGTACAAAGACGCAATCATTTACGAAGTTCACGTCAGGGCTTTTTTCGACAGTGTTACCGATGGGATTGGTGACTTTGGCGGACTGACCCAGAAATTGCCGTATCTGGAAGACCTTGGCGTCACGGCGATCTGGCTCCTGCCTTTCTGTCCTTCACCCTTAAAAGATGACGGGTACGACATCTCCGACTACACGGACGTACACCGTTCTTACGGTTCTTTGAAGGACTTTCAACGCTTTATGCGTGAGGCGAAGCGCCGCGGCCTGAAAGTCATTACCGAACTGGTGCTCAACCACACGTCTGACCAGCATCTCTGGTTTCAACGTTCGCGGCGAGCGCCGGCCGGCAGCCGGTGGCGGGATTTTTACGTCTGGAGTGACACGCCGGACAAGTATCGCGACGCGCGCATCATCTTTAAAGACTTTGAAACCTCGAACTGGACCTGGGACCCCCTGGCCAAGGCATATTACTGGCACCGGTTTTATTCGCACCAGCCAGATCTCAACTGGGAAAATCCAGAGGTGCGCAAAGCGATGTTCGCTGCCATGGATTTCTGGTTCGATATGGGTGTAGACGGCCTCCGGCTGGACGCCGTGCCATACCTGTTTGAGCGTGAAGGCACGAACTGTGAGAACCTGGCGGAAACACACACCACTCTAAAAGAGCTTCGTAAGCACGTAGACGAAAAGTATGAAGGGCGCATGTTGCTGGCCGAAGCCAATCAGTGGCCGGAAGATGCCGTTGCTTACTTCGGAAATGGCGATGAGTGCCATATGGCTTTTCATTTTCCCATCATGCCACGCCTCTTTATGGGGCTGCGAATGGAGGACCGCCACCCCATTACGGAAATCCTGCGCATCACACCGCCAATTCCGGAAAATTGCCAGTGGGCCATGTTTCTGCGCAACCATGATGAACTTACGCTGGAAATGGTGACCGACGAAGAGCGCGACTACATGTACCGCACCTACGCGCATGACCGTGGGATGCGTATTAATCTCGGTATTCGGCGCCGACTTGCTCCACTATTGGAAAATGACCGGCGCCGTATTGAGCTCATGAACGCGCTCCTTCTCTCCTTGCCCGGCACTCCAGTCCTTTACTATGGCGATGAGATCGGCATGGGCGATAACATTTATCTTGGCGACCGTAATGGTGTTCGCACTCCCATGCAATGGAACCCGGATCGTAACGCCGGATTTTCGCGCGCCAATCCGCAGAAGCTTTACCTGCCGGTGAACATCGATCCCGAATACCACTATGAAGCGCTCAACGTAGAGACCCAGCATAACAACTCGCATTCGCTGCTGTGGTGGATGAAGCGCATGATTGCACAACGCAAACAACATCCTGCTTTCGGCCGCGGAAAAATGGAAATACTGTTTCCCGCCAATCGCAAGATACTGGCGTTCGTGCGCGAGTTCGAAGGTGAGAAGATCCTGGTGGTAGCCAATCTTTCGCGCTTCACTCAATGCGTGGAACTGGATTTGTCCCGGCATCGTGAGTCTATGCCTGTGGAGGTGTTTGGCCGCAACCGCTTTCCGGCTATCACAGAGCAGCCGTACCTGCTTTCATTGGGACCGCATGCGTTCCAGTGGTTCCATCTGCAGCCCCGTGAACAGAGCCAGGAATCATTCTCAGTCACCGCGCGAATTGAAGACATACCCGTGCTGCAAGTGGATGCACGTGAAATATTCAGCGCATCCACACGCAACACCATTGCCCGGCTGCTCCCGCAGATCCTTCGCACGCGTCGCTGGTTCGCCAACAAGCATCGCAGCATCCGGCAGGTGGCTGTTCGTGACGTTATTGCGCTGCCGGAAACCAGTGCGCACATCCTGCTGGTGAATATTGAATACACTGACGGAGAACCGGACGTGATCACGGTTCCACTTTCGCTGGCGACAGGTGAACAGGCAGAAGCCATCCTGCGGGACAAGCTGCACTCGGTCCTGGCGAGGGTGCAGGGATTGCCGGACTCTCCATCCGTCCTCTATGGCGCTGTTTTCGACCGGCAGTTCAGCGATGCTTTGTTGAAGGCCATGCTGCGCCGTCGCCGCATCAAGGGTGAGAAAGGCGATATTGTCGGCGCGCACACACGAGCTTTTCGCGAGGCGTGGGGTCGGCGCTCCAACCTGGAGCCGCAGCCGCAAACCCTTGACATGCACAAAATCCTCGTCACGCTGGGCGAGGACTTCATTCTCACGTTATATCGCGAAGTCGAAGCCGGGCCCAACCCGGACCGCGAGATGTGTGAGTTTCTGACCAACGAGACAAGCTTTCCTCATATGACCCGGATGCTTGGAGCGGTCGAATATCGCATCGAGCAGGACGATACGCAGGAAGTCACAACTCTGGGAACGCTCTCGGCGTACCGCCGTAATGCGGCTGATGGGTGGGTGTACACTCTGGACCACCTTGGGCTCTTCTTTGAACGCGCTCTGGCAATTGGCGAAGACGATCCGCGTCTGAAGGAATTGACCTCAGGCACTCCACTCGCGTTGGCCTCGCAGCCGGTTCCCCCGATCATTAATGAGTTGCTTGGAGGGCACGCTGAGACCGCAATTCTATTAGGGCGCTGTACCGCTGACTTGCACATTGCTCTCAGCAGCCATCCGGAGATGCCGGACTTTGCGCCCGAACCTTTCACCGAGTTCTACCGCCACGGTCTCTATCATGGATTTCTGGCGCAGATGAACAAATCACTCGAGACGCTTCGCCAGCATGTTGATCAGTTGGGAGGTGCGGCCCAGGAAGAAGCCCGGACACTGCTTGAGCAGCAGGACAGGTTGCAGGAACGGTTCACTGCTCTACGGGACACGAGAATTTCAGGGATGCGCACGCGGCACCATGGTGACTATCATCTGGCGAACGTACTTTACACGGGCAGTGATTTCATCATCACGAACTTTGACGGTGACTATACGCGGCCCATGAGTGAGCGGCGCATCAAACGCTCACCAATCAAAGATGTTGCGAGCATGGTCCGCTCACTTCATTACATATCGCACGCGGTCCTCTTCAATCATGTCCCGGGAATTGTTACTACACAGGATGTCGATTGGCGATTGGAACGGTGGGCCAAAGCCTGGTATCAGTGGGTGAGCGCGCTTTTTCTGCGAGGTTACTTCGAAACTGCGGGGGCAGCCAACTGTCTGCCGCAAACTCAGGCGGAAATCAAGGCCTTGCTGGACGCCTACACGCTGGAAAAAGGGTTGATAGAGATCGAGTACGAACTTGAGAATCGGCCGGACTGGGTCCGTATTCCCTTGCATGGAATTTTGGAACAACTGCAATGAGATTTCCTCGATCGGCCGGAATACTCCTGCATCCCACCTCGTTGCCCGGCGCCTATGGAATCGGCGAACTCGGAACGGAAGCTTTGCGTTTTTGTTCCTATCTCAAAGATTCAGGGATAAAAATCTGGCAGGTGTTGCCCTTGAATCCAACCGGATATGGCGATTCTCCGTACCAATCCCTGTCGGCGTTCGCTGGAAATCCTTTGCTGATCAGCCTGGAGACCGTGGCCGAAGAAGGTTGGCTGAATCCCGAGGCACTGCAGCCATTACCGGAGTTTCCCGTGCGCCGCGTGGATTTTAGCGCGGTGATTCCCTGGAAATTCAGCTTGCTTCGAAAAGCGGCTTCCAATTTTTTTAAGTCCGCAACAGGCGAACAGAAGGTTGACCTTGAAAGGTTTATCGAACAGAACCGGGCATGGCTTGATGATTACGCCCTTTTCATGGCCGCCAAGGATGCACATCAGGGAAGGGGCTGGACCGAATGGGAGCCCGGTCTGGCATCGCGGCAGCAATCGGCAATAACAAGATGGAGCGAAAAGCTCTCTTCAGAAATCGCTGCGTACAAGTTCTGGCAGTATGAGTTCTTCCGCCAGTGGAATGCGATACGAACCGAATGCACCCGCCACGGGATCCGCATCATGGGAGACATACCTATTTATGCCGCCCATGACAGCGCCGACGTTTGGGCTCATCCCGAAATGTTCTGGCTGGATGAAAAAGGAAAACCCCTGAAAGTCTCCGGCGTACCGCCGGATTACTTCAGCGCCACCGGCCAGCTCTGGGGAAATCCTCTCTATCGGTGGGACACAATAAAGGCGTCGGGTTATCGTTGGTGGATTGAACGCCTTCGAGCTTCGTTCAAAATGTTCGACATGGTGCGGCTGGACCATTTCCGCGGCTTTGAAGCCTATTGGGAAATCCCCGCAGGTGAGCCGACGGCAATGCATGGCAAATGGGTCAAAGGTCCGGGCGCTGAACTTTTTCAAGTCCTCACGGACGCTCTCGGCCCGCTGCCGATTGTCGCCGAGAACCTGGGCGTAATCACGCCAGAAGTTGAAGGCATTCGCAAGCAATTTGGCTATCCGGGAATGGCTATTCTGCAATTCGCTTTCAG